>JAGLYV010000025.1 GCA_023131975.1 Candidatus Krumholzibacteriia bacterium
TAAGTAGGAGTCTCTTTCGGTCCGGGGCCTCTTTCGCCGACGATCAGCTCTCCATCGTCGACCGTGATCTTCTTATGTCCCATGATGAAGCGAAAAGCCTCAGCACGCTGCACGGGAACGGACATCTTCCCATGATCATGATCTCTGTAGAAGGCGGTGATGAGCCGCGCTCGCTCGATAGATATCAGCGGCCTGGCTTCGAGGCTCTTTTCCCTGAGCAGTCGGATACGTTCGTTCACTCCAACTTCACCCCCCGACGGAGACGACAAGCCCGGCTCCTTCGAATCGCGCCCTGATCTCATCGAGTTTCCCGTCATCCTGTTTTTCGAGTGGCCCTGGTTTATATTCGATGTTCAGCCTCCGGAATTTGTCTTCACCGATCCGGTTATAGGCAAGGAGACTGACACATTCGATTTTACCACAATCCACCAGAAATGAAACAATCGAATCCAGATTGGCTATATCGTCGGTGATCCCTGGAATCAATGGAACACGGGCCCATATCCTTCTCCCTGAGTCACACAGCATTCTGAAGTTCTCCAGGATCTGTCTGTTCGATACCCCCGTATACTTGAGATGATCTTTATCGTTCATCAGTTTTATATCGAACATGTAGAGATCGACGAGCCCCGATATCCTCTCAAGGACATCCCGGGACGAAAAGCCTGAAGTATCCAGAGTCGTATGGATCCCCGATTCTGCACATGCCGAAAGTAACGCCGCGAGAAATTCCGGCTGCATCAGGGGCTCTCCTCCTGACATGGTCACGCCGCCACCGGACTGATCGTAAAAAACCATATCCTTCTTTATCTCTGACATCAGATCTTCGATGGTCACGGCCGACCCCGTAAATCCGGCTTCCGGATCGGAAAAGAATCTTTTCCTGAGTGTTCCGTTCACGAAGGTGTTTTTCTCGATTCCTTCGGGATTGTGGCACCACCAGCAGGCAAGTGGACAACCGGAAAAAAATACAGTAGTCCTGATACCGGGTCCGTCATGAATCGCGAATTTCTTCAGGTCGAATATAGCGCCCGTATTTGGGATGGTCTTATTTTTCATTTCTTCACGCCGGCGCTTCGCCTTCTTCTTCCCCCGGGCCCTGTCTCTGAAAAACCAGCCATCAGCAACCAGAGGAAAAACGGCCCTCCCAGAAGCGCGGTCAGCACTCCGACCGGAATCTCGGCCGGAGCTATCAGTATCCTGGCAAAAGTGTCACAGACGACAAGAAACATCCCTCCGAACATAAGGGTGACCGGAGTCAGATACCTGTGGTTGGGACCTACCATCATTCGGCATATATGCGGAGCCATCATACCCACAAATCCGATCGGACCGAAAGCGGCAACGATTCCCCCGGTCATAAGTGAAGTAGCGAAAAACAGTATCTTCCTCGTTCGTTTTACGTCGACTCCCCTGCTCAGAGCCGTCTCCTCGCCAAGGACCAGCAGGTTTAACTCATCCGCGAACAAAAATACCAGAAGAATACCTGGCAGAACGAACGGGAGAACAGATTTCACGGCTCCATATCCGGTTAACGCGAACCCTCCCATCATCCATCGGATTATCCTGAAAGAATTATCAAAATCGCTGATATACTGCATGAACAGGATCATGCTGGAGAACAGAAAATTAACCGCGACACCGGCAATAAGCATCGTCGCTGTGGAGAAACCCTTTCTGGCCCGCGTAAGTCCGTACACGATCATTATCGAGGCAAGAGCCCATACAAACGCGCTGAGCGACTGCCCGGTCACTCCCAGCAATACAAAAGTCGCCCCGAACAAAGTGTAAAGGGACGCCCCAAATGCTGCCCCGCTGGAGACTCCGAGCGTAAAAGGTGTGGCCAGAGGATTTCTGAACATGGCCTGAAAAGCCATTCCTCCAAGGGCCAACGCGGCTCCCGCGATATACGCCGAGACGACGCGCGGAACTCTTATCTTCCAGAAGATGTCCATCTTGATCTGGCTTTCACCCTCTATCAGCGCTGCCGGAGTGATCGATTCCATGCCGAAAAAGGGAGCACATACCGTCACCACGGAGGAGATGACGCATATCGCCAGCACGATATATACTTTCTTATTCATTTTCCCATCTTCCATCGGGAAGGACCATAGCATCCCCGGTCACGGGATGTTCGCAATACACGAATTCTTTTTCGAACAGTTCCTCGAGTTTTCCGGAAGAGATCGCCAGTTCGGGATCACCTGTAAATATGATCTTTCCCTCCCTGATCATCGCCATTTTGCCGCCAGAGAGTATAGCTTCGTTGATATCGTGCGTGACGGTGACTATAGCCATACCTTCTTCCGAGTTCAGCGCGGCAAGCAGCTTCATCAGGCCGGATCTGTGCCCGGGGTCCAGGTAAACGGAGGGTTCGTCGAGAAGAAGTACTTCGGCGCCCTGAGCCATCACCGCGGCAATCTGTACCATCTGCCTCTCCCCCCCGCTGAGCGTATCGAAGGACCTTTCGGAAAAATCTATCATACCCGTTCTCTCAAGAGCCTTCATGGCGACTTCCCTGTCCCTGTCGCCCGCGAATGAAAAAGGGCTCAGGTGAGGATATCGTCCAAGAAGAACATATTCTCCCACGGTAAAGGGGCAGCTGCCTGCATGGCGCTGCGGCACATAGCCGATCCTTGCCGCAAGCTGCTTCCTGCGCATGCGAAGGGTGTCGGTCCCGTATATCGATATACTCCCGGATGATACGGGCAGTATTCTCATCACGCACCTGAGAAGCGTCGATTTGCCCGCCCCGTTCGGACCCAGTATCGAGACTCTTTCACCTTTCGATACAGCAAGAGAAACAGAGTCGAGTATCCGGTCTCCATCGATCAGGCAGGTAACATCATTGATATCGATCACGTTATTATTCATTCTTTCCCACACCCCTGATGACTTCCACCATATCCTCGAGGAGAAAGATGAATCTCGGCCCTGGAATATGAGCGTAATCTTTTCTCAGGATATATACCTTTCCGTTTCGAACGGCTTCGACCGATGACATGAAAGCCCAGTCTTTCAGTATCTCCTTATCGGTCAGGTTACCGGCTGAACCCGGCATGACCAGTTCGATGATGATCTCGGGATCCATGGAGATTATCCCTTCCGCTGATACCACCGGGTAAGAGACCGGTATACCTGAGCAGACATTCGATCCCCCTGCCATACCGAGTATCTCATCGTAGTATGTATCCTGGCCCGCCGCGAACACTTCATCCACTCTTCCCGAGCCGAAGTCATGCCCGATAGAGACCAGTACTCGCGCCTTCTCTGCCACATCTTCATTCGATATCCTCTTTATACGTTCGTTGATCTTTTTGAGCAGCGCGGTCGCCTCATTCTCCGCTCCCAGGCGATGGCCCAGTGTGTCTATTGCCCCCAGGATGTCACCGACCGTTTTGTTGTCTACGGTCATCGTTCTGATACCGATTCCAGATAGATATTCAGCAGCATCTTCCTGTTCCGGAAGTAGCAGGACAAGATCGGGTCCGAGAGCGGCAATAGCCTCATAATTAGTGTCGAGATAACCTCCCACCTCAGGTATGTCTGCCGTCTCAGGCGGATAATCACAGAACCTGCTCACACCGGCAAGGCGGTCTCCCATCCCGAGCGCGAAGACTATCTCGGTCGTACTCGGCGACAGCGAGATGATCCTGTCGGGGATAGAGACGTTGTTCCCCGATTGCACAGGTTCCTTCCGGGGTTTTGAACAGGATTGTAGTATGGACAGAGTCGAAAGGATAAAGAATGTCAGGACAACTATTTTCTTCGCCAGAATGAGGGAGCGTTCAGGTTTATTCTCCGAACTTACAGATATCATCGAGGGGGATCCTTTCAATCTCCGGAGGCGTTTCTGCCGAATAACCGACAACGATAAGTGACTGGACATTCCATCCAGTGGGCAGATTCAGGAGTTTCTTGAGTCTTTTCTTGCGGAACCAACCTATCCAGCAGGTCCCGAGACCAAGCTCGGTGGCCTGCATGACGAAATGCTCTCCAGCTATACCCGCGTCAAGTTCCTCATATTTTATCTTTCTCAATCCCCCGCCGATCGTATGTGTCAGAATATTCCTCACAGTAGCCACAACCGCAATAACCGGAGCTTCTCTGGCCCATCCGTTCGGCACTGGATAATCACCCAGACATTCATCGACGATCCTGTTCTTGAGATCTCCCTCGGCAATAAAGAATCTGCAGCTTTGCGTGTTACATGCAGTCGGCGCCAGCCTGGCTGCTTCAACACATTTCAGGATATCTTCACGAGAAACAGGGTCATTCCTGTATTTTCTTATGCTTCTTCTACGTTTAAACAGGTCGTGTATCATCTGCATTTCTTGTTATATAATTAGCAGTTACGTGGTTCTTGTAATCTTATTTATTAAGGAGCTGCCCCATTGCCTCATCAAACCCGTCCTTCCCCGAAAGCATCATGGTACCCGCGGGATATCTGGACGATGCTATTGAGCATAATTCACCTGAAAGATCCCTGATCTCCCACTGTGCGTGCGTATCACTTCTCAATCTTGAGAAATGATACAACTCCCTCAGATTCATATTCAGCAGCACTCGCCTCCTGTGAGCATTAGTCAGGACATATTCGGCAAGGATCCTGTCCGTGGAGGCGATCTTCCTGTAAAACTTCTCCGACCTGTCTACCGCTCTTCGGAAAACAGATACCGCACGTCCCTTCTTCACCGCCGCGGGCACGGTACAGCCAAGGCTCGTGTCGTAGGGTTGTACGATCTGTGTCGCCATCCTGTGTCGCTTGAGCTGCGCGTAGCAGGATGCCGACACTCTGACTTCGAAAAGCATCTGAATGTTCTCAAACTCTCTCCACACGCTATCGTGAGGTTTTATAAGCTGCAGCGTCTCGCATATCATATCCCTTATCTCACTCTTTTTCATCGAACGGGCTTTTTCGAGAGCGGCAAAATATGATATCGACGAACTCGAGAAGATCAGTCCGGCTGCCAGCTTTTCATCACCTGACGCGGTGGACGAGACCAGGGTCGCCATTTTCCCATCATCATCGACCCGCTTCGCGTTACCTGCGAACCGTTTCCTGATCTGCGGCATCGACTTGAAATATTCGGTAGGCTCAGGATATTTGATCAGTGACGGCGCGACCTTGCCTGCTATCGATGAAAGCTTTCCAGCAAACTCCCTCAACTCCTGCAGGGGATGTGAGGCCAGCCTGCTGATCATATACTCCGCGGCCCTGGCGTTCAGCGTCATTCCGAGCTGAGCGCTCGTGGCAAGCGGCATCAGGTATCTGGCGTCTTCCCTTGCCACGTATTTGTCTTCGCCGGCACCTTCGATCCGGCGATAGACCTCTTCATAGGCTCCCGACAGATATTCGATCAGTTCCATGAATCCGTCCCTGTATTCGCTTTCTGATATCTCTTGAGGAACCACAAAATCCCGTCCCAGTCTGATATAACGCTGGGATTTCTCCGTATACGATGCCAGCCTGAAATGCTCTATAGATTCCACAGCCAGTCTCGATATATCCATGATATCGAAGTTAAAGACCGCATGTTCGGCCACTGACGAATGACCGAGTCCGAATATTATTGTCTCATTCGATTTGCGCGCCTTCTCTACCCGTGTCCTCGCTTCCTTCCGGAGCGTGTCGACATTTCTCGGATCTCTGCTGATCCTGGCATACGCCGCCGAGATCACCTCAGGGGTCAACTCCACACCGAATTCGTCGCCCGCTTTCTTTATCATCTCGGATTCCACGTTGTATCCAGCAAGGATCACCCTCATGACTTCTCCATATCCCGTCTATTAAAATTCAAAGAAGACCGTCCCGTAAAATTTCCACTCCTTACCCTCGTATGTCGTCCGTCCTTCGACGAACGGATCCACATACTTTATCTCATTAAAACCATATGCCCCTTCGAAAGAGACGGCGAGAGGATAGTTATAGAATGAGAAGCCCTTCATCCGGAGTTCGAACCCGGCGTCCTTCATGTTATGATCGAGGTCGAATTTATCTTCGTCCCAGGCCTTTCCCGCCTCCGCGAAGACCGCGCCATACAGAGACCCGAAGTATGTAGACATCACCTGAGTGTTGATATTCCTCCATATCGGGAACCTGTAAGTCAGGCGAGCCATCGCGTTCTTCTTGCCGCCCATGCTGTAATACGAGTATCCGCGCATACCGTCACGGCTTCCAAGGAAAAGGTCGAAGAAATCGTCGACCTCCTTCTTGTCTATCAGCCCCCCCTTCACAAAGAGAGAGAGTGAATGCGACCAGAGCGGCAAGGGCAGGTACTCCTCGTAGTGCAGATAGTATCTACCGAAATCATTATTGTTATAAAGGGGCTTGAAATTATATTCGAATTCTCCTGACGAAAGGTTGTTCCAGGCCCTTGTCAACTCCAGGCTAATCCTTCTTCCCCTCTGCGGGTTGATATCAGCATACACGCCAGAGGCTATGTCCCGGTAATTGAGAATAAGGGAGATTTCATTGGCCTTGTAATACTTCCAGCCAAGCTCCATATCGATATCTTCTGCTTCCCAGGCATTGATATTAAGTCCATACTCTCCACGATTGAACTGGAGGACCGCGTCTTTTCTCTTCCGGGCGGATGGTTCGTCGAACTCTAACCTGCAACTGAAGAATACGTCCCACAGGTCGTACCTCACCTGCACATTCCCAAGAGCCTCTTCATAGTACTTGTAATACTTTCTGGCCGAATAGAAATTAACCGCGAACGTCGGTTTGAACTGCCTGGTCTCAATGCCGACCTGGATATTGTATTCCTTGTCATCGTTGATCGAACCGGAAGCGTAGAAACTCTGGCGATCGAGATAGTCCATCGTATTAAGGGTCAGTCCGATCCTCATTTTTTTATCGTAATACATGAGCCTTGGGAAAAGATAGATCGGTGTATACTTGATATCGTAATCCTGAGCTTCACCTATCATCTTATCAAGTTCATCGTAGTCGTACAGCGCGCCGGTCCCGTCGGCAGTACGGATCCTGCAGATATAGTCGGCTCTCTTTCCCATGACTTCACCATCTTCAGGCATCGCGCTGCCCGAGAGGGCCTTATCTCTCCAGTCCTCTATCTTCCGGATATCGTATCCGTCCCTGCCGTAGGATGAGAACAACAGCCCCCTGTCATAGCTCACCGGGGAGAAAGCTCCACCGAGAAGATTTGTCACCATCGCGTCACCGCCATGGCAGGATTCTCTATGATATATATTGAATATCCCCGTCCTGTCGCTGGAGTAGAAAAACCCCACGCCTGAATCGTCCCACGATGGGTCACGTTCGTCGGCCAGCGTTCCGACCAGAACGGTATCCGTACCGGAAACAGGATCGATGAGTACGACATCCCTGCTCGTACCGTCAAACCGCGACGAAAGTACCCCCCTGTCGCTCCACGACAGTCCATGATACCGGTATCCTCTTTCCCCTGAAGCGATGACCTTTACATTACAATCATCTGAGCAGCTGGCCACATCGACGAGCACGACATCTTCCTTGCCATCCCCGGTCATTACGGCCGCTATCGATCTTCCGTCAGGTGAGAACTCCGGATCCACCACTCTCAATCCACGAGTGAGCCTCTCTTCTTTCTCTGTATCCATATCGAAGATGAAAATATCGTTTATCTCATAACCGTGTGGGTTGTCATCACCCCTCTTGGCGTAGCAGAGCTTTCGGCCGTCCTTCGATATACCCGGCCTGGAGTTTACACCGTCCGAGATCGTCCTCGTGCTTCCATCTGGTTCCAGGCAGACGAGATCCATCCCCATGTAATCCCGTCCCTGATTGGAAAGATAGTAGACCTTTCCGTCTACCCCGGATACTACAGGGAACAGATTCATATAACCTTTTCCGGCAAATCTCACGCCATCTATCGGCCTTTCCGCTATCCTTTCCCGCACACTGGTGTAATCGGCCCTCATGCTGTTTTTCCAGCGCGTGTAAAGCTCGGAAGAGGATATCCCCAGAGTTTTCCTGCATGCCCCCTCGAACCCGGACCTGTTCCATACCTTGAAATATTCCCAGAATCTATCCGGTCGGCAATAAAATGACTTGTGAGCCTCCAGAAGCTCACTGAGACTTTCAGGCCCGAATTCCTGTGAGATGAACTTTACAAGTGAATATCCCTGATTATATACAAGCTCGGACTCGAGCGAGTTCTTGCCGAAGACCCCCATCTCGTCCAGTGAAAGAAGCTGATTTTCAAGGACCGCTAGCCGAAGAAGCATATCCCTGTGACTGTCCCATATGTCGTTCCTGGATGTCGGACACTGGAACTGGGCGACCCCCTCGGCGAACCAGTTCGGAAGTGTCACTCCCGCGATCGGAAGTGATCCCTGAAAATTGGGATATCCGGTAATCACATCGGGCCTCTTCTCCCTCTCGAATGTGATTCCCTGCAGATAAATCGAAGGTAGCCATCTCGGCATCTTCATCGCGGACCTTATCGTCACCATGTGTGTGAATTCATGGGTCAGGACATTTCTCAGCCAGTCTGTCGTTCCACGTAGATGAAATTCATAATCCGAAGCATCGAGATCTATCCTGTTGAGGTAGAAATAGGCGGCACCAGCCGACCTGTCGTCATTGTCATGGAGGTTTATATGTACTCGATCGAGCTCGTAATCATAGAACTCGGTAACAGGTCCGTATATCTCCTCCGCGATCCTCGCGATCTCTCTTGCGCTCCATTCCTCACCCGCATGAAAATGAACCGAAAAATGCTCGGTCTCAATGCTCTTCCACTTGATCTCCGTTCTGTTCCACGCGGCCAGCCCGGAAGGCAAAAGAATCAATACCAGAACGACCGAAAAAGCCGCGAATAACCTCCCCGATCGGGTAAATCTGATCATGTTCTGCTCCGTCGCTGTTAAATGGTTCAGGGGACGGCGGCTAAATATAACACATGGAGAAGCCCGATTCTCCAAAAATCGGGCTTCTCCATACAAAAGCTGAATTCTACGCTACAACCTGCCCGCGAGACGAGGAAGCCTATCTTCCGCTGACCTTTTTAAGATATCTGTAAATATCACTGTCAGTAGTCATGATCACCCTCGAATTAGAGGCAAGGGATTCCTTGTAGACATCAAGAGTCTGCAGGAACGAATAGAACTCGGGATCTTTGCGGTATGCCGCGGCATATATCTTCGTTGCTCTGGCATCAGCCTCGCCCCTGATCTCCTGTGAGCGCTTGTAAGCCTCCGACTGTATCCTGTTCAATTCCCTTTCCTTCATACCGACGATCTCGGCTTTCTTTCCTTCACCCTCGGAACGATACTTCGAAGCTACTCTCTGGCGTTCGGAGATCATCCTTTCGTATACCTTCTTCCGTACATCCTCGATATAGTTGAGTCTCTTTATCTGGACATCGAGGAGTTCAATGCCGTACGCAGGTGTAAGTTCGATAGCCCTTGCAAGAATATCCCTTGCGGTGGCTTCTCTCCCGAAGGTTATTCTTTCGAGTTCTTCAGCTACCTGGGCCTCTTCCCCTACACTCTCTTCCAGTTCCTCGGCAGTCTGTTCCGCATCGAGAATACTGTTGGTATTTCTCACGACCTCGACGAGGATATGCCCCGAAACGACATCTCTCGATGCCGAATCGATGATATCATCCATCCTCGTCTGCGCGCCTGTAACATTCCCGACAGACTGGTAGAAGAGCAGAGGATCGACTATCCGCCACCTGGCCGTCGTATCGAGCCAGATATATTTCTTGTCAGCCGTGGGGATCTGATCGGCGGACGCGTCCCATATGAGGATCCTCTTATCGAACTTGTGCAACGTATGGATGAGAGGCATCTTGAAATGCAGGCCAGCCTTGTCTATCTTTCCGCCTATCGGCTTTCCGAACTGGGTGATGATCGCCTGTTCCGATTCCTTCAGCGTGTACACGGCGTTCGATAGAAATATTAACACGACGACTCCGAGAATGATCAAAGGTAATCCTTTCCTCTTCATCGCCCATCACCTCCCTTCGCCCTTCCGCCCAGATCGAGCAGTGGCAATATCGATTTCTGCTTCTCATCTACAATATAGATCTCCTCGAGTTTTGGCAGTATCTCACGCATTGTCTCAAGATACAGTCGCCTTCTGGTCACATCGGGAGCATTTCTGTATTCGAGGTAGACCTGGTTGAACAGTGACGCGTCGCCCATAGCCTGGTTGACTCTCTGTAGAGCATAACCCTCCGCCATCGCTATCATCTGTTCCGCTTCACCTTTGGCCCTGGGAATCCTCTTGTTGTAATCCTCCCAGGCCTCGTTGATCATTTTTTCCTTGTCCTGTTTCGCCCTGTTCACCTCGTTAAACGCGGGCCTTACCGGCTCGGGGGGATTGACGTCCTGTAGCTTCACGGTGACGACCTGGATACCTGACTCGAACTGGTCGAGAAGAATCTGCAGACCGACCTCCACTTCCTTGGCGATCTCGATCCTGCCGAGCGTAAGGACATCCGTAACGGCCCTGTCTCCGACCACTCTTCGCACAACCGCCTCAGACATCGCCCTGAGCGTTTCCTGAGGATCCTTTATCTTGAACAGATAATTGTAAGGATCCTTTACCTTGTACTGTACGATCCACTCGACTTCGGCAACATTAAGGTCTCCTGTCAGGATGATCGATTCATTCTGGAATCCCCTGCTCGCGTACTGGGTCCTGACAGCAGCCTTTATCGTACGAAAGCCGAATTCCTGTTTGAATACCTTCTTGACTTTGACCTTTTCGACTCTCTCGACACCGAATGGGATCTTGAAATGAAGACCGGGGTTCGTCGTCCTGACATATTTGCCGAACTGGAGGATCACCCCGACCTCATCGGTGCCGACCGAGTATAATCCCGAAGCGACGATCACTATCGCCAGGATAACTAGTATTATCCGCTTGAACAGCTTCCCCTGGACTTCGTAGGAATCCTTTCCTACCTGGACTTTCATCTGCATCACCCGCTTTCATTACAACTCCACCGGCACACAACCACAGATGCCGGTCCGTCCTTACATCCAATACAACCTTTGACAATATTTATTCATTCAACGCTTTTTACGGTAATTCAGTTCTGTCAGATGAGTCAACAGGTTTCTGGAAACTCAGACCTGTCTGTACTGGTACCTCGCGCGGCAGGTTCCCTCACTCGACACCATGCAGGGCCCTACAGGCATCCTCGGCGTGCATCCGGTCCCGAATAACGGACAATCTTCCGACTCGGCCTCACCGAGTATCACCTTGTGGCAAATGCACCCCGGCATGACATCCACAGCGTTCGGATCGGGGCTGAGATTCATTTTCTCCACGGCATCGAACCGGGAAAACTCCGCCCTCAGACGCAGGCCCGATCCGGGTATGCTCCCTATCCCTCTCCAGTTCGAATCAGAGACCTCGAACACTCCGTCTATCAGCTCTCTGGCTTTTCGGTTGCCTTCCTCTGTGACCACTCTCTTGTAGAGGTTCGCCGTCTCGAACGGTGGCCCGGCTTCGACCATCCGTACCAGCTCCAGTATTCCATGCAGCATATCTACAGGTTCGAATCCAGCTATCACGCCCGGAATACCCGCATCCTCAAGGAAAGAATATCCCTCCCTGCCAAGCACGATGCTGACATGACCCGGAAGAATGAAACCATCCAGTACTCCCTCGGATCTTTCCAGAAGAAACTTCAGTGCCGGAGGAACAACCCGAAGAGACGTAATTACCGAGAAATTCGATACCGAAACGGTCCGTATCGCGGCAGCGATCGGGGCTATCGTCGTCTCGAACCCGACGGCCATAAAGACCACTTCTCTCTCGGGCTCATCCATGGCGATCGATAATGCGTCCAGGGGCGAATATACTACTCTCACGTCCGCGCCCTCTGCTTTGAGAAGTTCCAGGGTCGTATCCCCCGAGGGGACCCTGAACATATCACCGAATGTCGTGAGAATTACGCCTGGCAGCCTCGCTGCCTGTATGGCGAGTGAGATATCAGAAGCGGGGCAGACACACACGGGGCATCCTGGACCAGCGACAAGCCTCAATCCCGGCGGCAGCATCGACCTTATCCCCGCTTTGGCCAGAGAATGTTCGTGTGTGCCGCAGACATGCATCAGGGTCAGAGGCCTGCTCGTCTCGAGAGAAGACAGTCTTTCCGCCAACGGCCCGGCTATGACCGGATCATGGAAAGAATCGAAAAACTTTTCATCCATCAGGATCCGCTCCCTGACTCCGGGTCGTGTGTCATCCCGGCCCTGTATACCTGCTTGATCAGTTCCAGTGTCTCGAGAGCCTCGGCCTTGTCCAGCTTCTCTATCGCGTATCCGGTATGTATCAGGATGTAATCTCCCTCCACCACTCCATCGAGAAGGTCGAGACGCACTTTCTTTTTGATACCACCAGCCTCCACTACGGCATCGTCACCTTCCATCTGTGTAATGCGCATGGGAATAGCCAGACACATATTCAACTCTTCCTTTCATCACAGAGGCGGACCATCCAGTCGACCCAGGCCTCTATCCCCTGCCCCGTCTTGCAGGAGATCTCGATAATATCGATCGAAGGATTTATGTCCCTCGCCTCACTCTTCGCTTTTTCGATATCGAAATCCACGTAGGGGGCAAGATCGATCTTGTTCATTATAAGCAGGTCGGATTCGTGGAACATCAAAGGATATTTTTTCGGCTTGTCGTCGCCCTCGGTAATACTGAGAAGCATCACCTTCGCGTCCACCCCGACATCGAACTCGGCTGGACAGACGAGATTTCCGACATTCTCGACAAGAAGTATATCGATACTGTCAAGATCGAGCTGGTGCAGAGCGGAATGGACCATGGACGCGTCGAGATGACATACCCCTCCAGTCTCGATCTGATAGACGTCGATACCAAGCGCGGCCACGCGTTCCGCGTCGCGGCTCGTCTGCAGATCTCCCTCTATTACCCCCACCCGATACTTTTTCATGAGACCGGGGATAGAAGCGACCAGCAGAGATGTCTTACCGGCACCGGGCGCGCTCATGATATTGATCGATACGACTCCGTGTTTCTTCAACATGACCGTATTCTCCGCCGCGATTTCCCGGTTCCTCTCCCTGAGGTCGTCACCCATGTTTATCTGATGCATCATCATCCCCCTGTATTTTCCATTTTATCACGACTTTCCGGGCTATCCGATTCATCATCGACCAGAATATAATCTATCTCCATCTCTCTCCCCGATGTGATCTCGATACTCGTCCCTTCGCATTCCGGGCATCTCAAAGTAAAATCGTCCGGATTGAAATCACTGCCGCAGTCCGAACAATGAATATTGAATGGAACATCTTCAATTACAAGGATAGCGTTCTCGGCAATCGTTCCCTTTGCCAGGATATCGAAAGAGAATTTTAGAGATTCCCTGTTTACCCCCGCCATCTTCCCGATTCGGAGATGTATCTCCGTGACAGGACTATCGCCCTGCTTAGAGGCCGCGATTCCGACCATCCTGAGAAGATTCTGCATTAGCGAGACTTCATGCATTTCCAGATCTCCTCCCGGAAAGATCGATCGAGACCCGTTCCATCTTCTCTCCTTTTACGAAGGATGTTATTTCTCTGGCAAGAAGAGGGATCACCCGGGCCACGTCCTCGAGGCAACCTTCCGACAGTGTAAGCATATCCGCGGCCTGCACCGCATAGATGATCACTTCATCCGGCATTTCAAGACCCAACTTCCGCCCGAGTGCCAGGGCCGTCACGATATCTATGTCATGACAGGAGGAAAGCCTGGGAGTGATCTTCAGGTCGTCGGGCCTGAGTCTGAATACAGTACCCGGGAGCTCATCATCAAGTTTTATCGCGTCGACCAGGATAGCTCTCTCATACCCACTGAGCATCTCCATGAGATCGAGTCCGGCCGTCTCCGCCTCGATGATATCAACCGCTCCCGCAAGATCTTTTTTTAGCATCCGGGCTACAAACACGCCCGCACCATCATCGCTGAGTATCGTATTTCCCAGCCCGACTATCAGCGTTTTCATTTTCTGACAAGACCTTTCCCGCTCTTATCTGGAAACGGTATTCAGGACTTCTCCATCGAGATCCATTATATCCACGACCAGAGGCATCTGCCCAGGAAGACTGTGAGTCGCACAGCTGAAACACGGATCGTAGAGCCTGAAAGCCATCTCCACTGTGTTGAGCAGACCGTCGCTGACCTCTCCACCCGGCTTGATAAGCTTTTGGGCGACCTTCTTGATCGCCATCGAGATCGAAGCGTGATTATTAGTCGTGCCCACGATCAGGTTCGCCTTTGTGACGATCCCGTTCTCGTCGGTCCAGTAATGATGAGTCAATGTTCCACGAGGCGCCTCGACGATACCGACGCCTTCTGTCGGCGTGGTCGAAGGAATGATCCTTACATTCGGGTCTGTTATCTCATCGTCGTTGATCAGTTCGACCATCCGCTCCGCGGCGTACAGTATCTCGATGAGCCTGGCCCAGTGGTTCACCAGAAGCTTGTGACAGGGCTTTCCTCCTATAGTCTCGAACATCTTCTCGTAATGTTCCTGTGCTTTGGGAGTAGCGAATCCGTCAGATACATTGAGCCTCGGCAGCGGATTCGCCTGGAAGAGGGGCGTACCCATGCCTTCCTTGAATCCCTGCCATCCACGGTCCTTGAGATAGGGATACTTGAGGTAGGAATAGGGCTCGACATGCTCGGCAATGTGCTGCAGATATTCCGACTCGTCGTACTTGACTATCTCGTTACCCTCGGGGTCCACCACCCTGACCTTACCGTGATAGAAGTTGACCTTGTTGTTCTCATCGACAAGTCCCATGTAGTTTGTGACCTGTTCGAACACATCGCCCATGATCAGGTCGAGATATCCTTCATTCGCGAGAACGATGTCGGCGAAAAGCTTGAGGCTGAACTCGGCAAACCCGAGCTGTCCTTCGGCCAGTTCCTTTACCTTGTCCCTGTTTTCCGTTGAAAGAGCTCTGGTCACACCACCGGGAATATTCCAGACGGGATGCGTCGCCCTTCCACCTACCATGATCTGGATCTCCTGTGAGATCCTTCTCTGCTTGAGGACCTCGGTACCTATCTCCAGACCGACTTTTTCGATGAGTCCAAGGACATTCCTCGATGCCTTGGGCGCGTCAGGACCAAGAACGAAATCGGGCGCCGCCAACGCGTAGAAATGAGCCGCGTGGCTGTGAACATAGTGCGCCATGTAGTACAGTTCCCTGAGCTTCTTCGCCACAGAGGGAATGTCCGCGTTGTAAACCGCGTCTACGGCTTTGCCCGCTGCCATGTGATGAGCGGCGGGACATACCCCGCAGATCCTCGGCATGATCCTCGGGATCTCCTCTACGGGCAGACCCTCGACGAACTTCTCGAATCCACGCAGTTCCGGTATCTGTAGAAAGGCATCTGTCACCGATCCGTCGTCGTCTATGAAGATCGATATCTTACCGTGCCCCTCCAGCCTGGTGATGGGATCTATCTCTACGCGTTTCATATTTTTTTCCTCCTGAGAATGGAAGCAGCCACACTAAACCTGTGCAAAGTCCTCAGGGGGTCAGGTATCTGACTGATAAGCTCATCTATCGCTTCTTCCTCTTTTGGTTCGAGGACCGATGCCAGGGCGCTCAACATCCTGATTCCCTGGTCGGGAACCCCTTCCAGGGGGCCATAACAACCTCTGCACGGCACGTTGCTATTTATGCATCTGCTTCCGCAACCTTCACGGGTAACCGGGCCGAGACAAAGCAGGCCCTGCTCGAGCAGACATTTCTCCGGGTCGGTGATCACTTCCGATGTTCGCTTGAACTCTGTGATCTCTTTCTCTTCCTTTGTCCTGGAACATTCGTCGCAGAGAGTCCTGCTTCCCGCCCCGATCACCGAGCCCTTAGGTGGAAGATTGCCGTCCCATACCGCGACAAGCGCGTTCACGATCTGCTCCGGTACCGGCGGACAGCCTGGAATGTAATAATCGACATCGACTACCTGGTCGAGCGTCTTGACCGTGCCATAAAGCCTCGGAAGCTCCAGGGGAATCCCCGCTTCTTCCCAGTATTCCTGCGGGAGGGTCCCCTCTTCGTTCACGGTAGACTCCGAATCCACATAGACCCTTTTGAGCAGGTCTTCTTTTGTGTGAAAGTTGGCCATACCTATAAGGCCACCAAGGTGGGCGCAGGCCCCCAGCGCCACCATGACTTTGGACTTCTGCCTGAGAAGATGCGCGATCTCCTCGTTCTCCGAGTTCCTTACTGCGCCGTTATACAGGACGATATCGAACTCCCCATCATCCATCGCCCTCACATCGTCATATTTGAAATCCAGCGCGATCGGCCAGAAAAGGAGGTCCATCTTCTCCGCTACCAGCAATATCTTTTCATGCACATCGAGTACGGCTACATCGCATCCACCGCAACCGGCGCCCCAGTAGATTCCAGCTTTAAGCTTCATTATCGTCACCACCTTTTTCTCCGCCAGAGGCGTGGTGGGGGATCACATCATCTTTCATCATCTCATCAAGGCCTTCCTTGATTCCCAGCGGTCCGAGGTTCCGGATCTCCTCCGTAAAATCATCGACCACATTGGCGAATTTTTCACCCTCGGAGGCGGCGACCCACTCGAGTCTTATCCTTCCGGGATCGATCCCGTAGTCCGGCAGCACCTTCTTCAACATCCTGTATCTGCGAAGAGCCTTGTAATTACCCTCCTGGTAATGACAGTCACCGGGATGGCATCCGGCAATAAGAACACCGTCGGCGCCTTCGTAAAGGGCCTTCATGATGAATGTGGGTTCGATCCTCCCGCTGCACATCACCCTGATAGATCTAATATTCGGCGAGTACTTTATTCTGGCGGTCCCCGCCAGATCTGCTCCGGTGTACGAACACCAGTTGCAGAGAAAACCGACGATCTTTGGTTCAAATGACATTTCATGTTCCCTTCGGTAATCGATTTCTCTGTTATAACCCGCCCGAGAAGATACCCTCTATCTCGGCGAAAATCTGTCTGTCTTCATAATGCTTGGCCGATATCGCCCCGCTGGGACATCCCGCGACGCAGGTCCCGCACCCCTTACAGAGCGCCTCGTTGACGACAGAGACTTCTTTTTCCTCGTCGAATTTCACTGCCTGATAGGGACAAAGAGTGTTACAGAGTTTACATCCTGAACATTTGTCCTCATCTACCTCAGAGGTCGCAGCCTCGATCTCGATTTTCTCGCGTGTTATCATCGAAAGGACAGCGCTCGAAGCGGCCGATGCCTGCGCGACAGTATCGGGGATATCTTTCGGGGACTGGCAGCCTCCCACGACAAAGACCCCGTCAGTAGCCGTCGACACTGGCCCCAGCTTCGGATGTTTTTCTATTAAAAATCCATCCTTACCTACGCTGACGCTACAGAGCTTCGCTATCTCAGGAAGCGTTTCGGAACCTTCCAGTCCGGTACTGAGTACGACCATGTCCAGTGGTATCCGTCTTACGGTACCAAGCAGGGTATCCTCGACCGAAACGACCAGTTTGCCCTCCTCGGTTTCCGTTACCGGCACCTTCGATATCTCGGCTACCTTGCCACGCACGAATCGCACGTCTTCGCTGAGAAGCCTGTCATAGAACTCCTCATATCCTTTTCCGAAACATCTCATGTCGATATAGAACTGGTAGACCTCGGCATCGGTCTTTTCCTTTATCAAATGGGCGTATTTAAGTGAATACATGCAGCAGACCCTCGAGCAGTGTTCGTTATAATGACTATCCCTGCTTCCGACACAATGAACGATACCGATCGATTTCGGCTCGCTACCGTCAGCCATCAGGATATTTCCACCCGTCGATCCGGACGCGCAGTTCATCACCTCAAATTCGAGGGCAGTCATCACGTTGTCGAATCTGCCATAACCGTACCGCTTTACTTTCGCCGGATCGAAGGTCTTGAATCCGGCGGCGATGATTATGTTCCCCACTTCGAATTCGACGATCTCGTCGGTCATATCGTACTTGATGGCCCCCCGCTCACATTCCTTCGCGCATATTCCACAGGCGCCTGAATCATTCTTGAAATACAGGCAGGTGTCCCTGTCTATCACCGGTATAGCGGGCACTGCCTGCATGAACGGCATATAGATCGAAGTAGTGGGTCCGAGAGAAAGTTTCTCGTGGACGTTACCTTTCCTCGGCACTCTCGAACTCGGGCATTTGGACCAGCACGCGCCGCAACCGTTACAGAGTTCCGAGTCGACATACCTTGCTTTCTTCCTGACCCTGATATTGAAATTGCCGACATATCCACCGACATCCTCGACCTCGGCATACGACATCAGTTCGATATTCGAATGCTGGCCGACCGAGACCATCCGGGGAGTCAGGATACAGGCGCTGCAATCGAGCGTCGGGAAGGTCTTGTCGAACTTTGCCATATGCCCGCCGATCGACGGTTCCTTTTCGACAAGTACCACTTCCTTACCAGCCTCAGCCAGATCCAAGGCGGCCTGTATACCCGCGATACCTCCACCTATCACAAGCGTCCTTGGGTTGATGGGGACCTCTTTTTTTGTGAGAGGCTCCAGAAGAAACGCTCTTCTGACAGAAGCGGCGACGAGGTCCTTGGCCTTCTCGGTCGTCCTGTCCGAATCGATATGGACCCATGAGCACTGCTCCCGGATGTTGGTCATCGTGAACAGATAGGGATTCAGGCCCCCTCGCTCTACAGTTTTTCTGAATGTATTCTCATGCATCAGGGGGGAACAGGACGCTACAACGACCCTGTCGACCAGCTTATTTTCCAGATCTTTCTGGATGAGAGCCTGGCCCGGATCGGAACACATGAATTTATAGTCTTTGACCAGCGTAACGTTTTCCAACCCCCTGGCAAAATCGGCGACAGCGTCTATGTCGACCTTGCCGGCTATATTCGCCCCGCAATGGCAGAGGTATACTCCTATACGTACTGACATCTTACGCCCCCTCGATTATTTTCTTCATCTCACCGGAGATCTTCACTCCAAGCCTGCCCAGCCCCAGTTCTTTCATCGACTTGCCCTGGGCCAGTCCGATCAGCTGGGTGAAGTAGATCACCGGGATCCTGAATTTAGTACCGAAGAGGCTGTTAACCTTCGACTGGTAAATGTCCAGATTCATCTGGCACAGGGGACATACCGTGATTATGCAGTGTGCTTCATTCCTCTCCGCGTCGGCAAGTATCTCTTTGCAGAGGTGGAGTGCTTTTTTCTCATCGGTACCCATGAGAGAGGCTCCACAACACTTCGTCTTCATAGAATAATCGACACAGGTCGCGCCGACAGAACGGATAAGTTCATCCATGATCTGGGGATCATCCGGATCATCGAGCCCGATCTCGGGACGGACGATCTGACAACCGTAGTATGGCGCCACTTTCAGGGCTGAAAGGTCTTTTTTTACAGTGCCGGCGATCTTCTCCTTTTCGACATCGTTCACCACCACATCGAGGAGATGTCTTACCTTGATATTGCCGCTGTAATTGAGCCCACCTGCTTCCAGAGCCTGCCCGACCTTCTTTCGGATGTCAGGATACTCCTCACAATAACGGTTGGTCTTGTTAAGGACGAGATAACAGGCACTGCAGGGAGTGACCATATCTCTGTGATATTTTTCAGCCAGCGCAAGGTTTCTCGCCGATATCGCAAAGCTTAAAAGCTCTCTGACCGACATATACGCCGTAGCTCCACAGCAGTTCCAGTCGTCGAGTTCTTCCAGTTCTATACCGAGTCCAGGCAATACGGAATCGATCGATTCCTGATAGAGGTTAGCGGTCGCGCTGACGGAACATCCGGGATAATATGTATATTTCATCTATATCCCCTCCATCTCGTCGACTTTTCTGATGATCTTCCTGAGCTGATCGACATTCTTCATCTTGTGTGGAAGAATGGGCAATCTTCCATTTGAAAAAAGCTTCAGGCCCACGGGCGCAAAGTTGAAGGCGTTCAGAAGATCGGCCTCGATGATGTATCTTGTCATCAACTCGGTCTCGTGATTTCTGCCGTACTTGTTCACCATCTTAATAAAGTTCCTGGAAAGTACGGCCGACTTTCTTCCCTCCGTCACCTTTCCTTCCTTTATCGCCAGTCTCTTGAGAGCGTACATCACGTCGGTGATCTTGATCTCCTTGGGACATCTCACCGCGCAGGAATAACAGGACGAACAAAACCAGATGGTGTTCGACCCAAGGACTTCGTTACGAAATCCAGCCCTGATCAGGGAAAAGATCTTTCTGGGTGCGTGGTCCATGACCGCGCCCTGGGGGCAGGAGCCGCTGCATGTACCGCATTGGATACAACGCTTGACTTCTTTGCCGCCAGGAAGCGAATAGATCTCGTCCAGAAAATCATGATCGAGGGTTGCCTCGTAAACTACTTCTTTTTCAAGCATTTACAGACTTCCTCTTGGAAATAACCAAAGTTGCCATTCTTACGGTTAACACCGCTGTCTATATTACAAAAACTACAGGAAAAGTCAACCCTAATATGAAGTCATATTTTGAGTTAGCCGATATCGCATCTTGTGAATGACAAGGTTAATGTCAAGCCACGCACAAAGTTAACCCCTAAAGTATTTCTTAAATATACTCATTATTGTGTGATACCTTTTAGAAAAAGATACTGAATTATTTCGGATTAATGGGTATGAAATGATTATGATTCATACAGAAGACTAAGCATCTGTTAACGAAAGGAAGCCCTGATGAGATCGATACTCTATATTCTGATCCTCCCGATCCTGGCTCTGGCTGTTACCGGATGCTCCGATGCGTCTATCAAGCACTACAATCTGGGGATCGAGGCGGCCGACAGCGGAGATATTGATAGAGCTATCAGCGAATGGAAAGAATCGCTTGAGCACAGATATGACGACTCGGACACCCAGTACAACCTGGGAATGGCGCTTCTGGAAAAAGAATTGTACGACGACGCTGCCGTCCATCTGCTGGAGGCTGCCCGGTTGTCGCCGGACGACAACGAGATCCAGTATGCCTGCGGAAAGGCACTCGAAGCAAAAGGTGCGCTGCCCGAAGCAAAAAAGGCATACCGGTTATCGATCACTCTCAAACCAAACTACTTTCCTCCGTATATCGGGATAGCCTCGATAGCGATGAAACAGGAACAGTACAGGACGGCTGAGAAATACGCTACACAGGCATTGAACATCTCTATGAGGAATCTCGAGGGCAACCTGATACTCAGCGAAGCCTACTTCATGCAGGGAAATCTCCAGGAGGCATATGCCCAGCTCCTCTCGATACGCCACATGTTCCCCCGGGAACCCGCTCTCCTCCTCCTTATGGGAAAGGTACTCAGCGAACGTCATATGCATGAAGACGCGATAGCCACTTTACGACTTGCCAAGGCGAATGGCGCTACCGGAGGGGACCTGTTCCTCTATATGGGCCGTTCTTCATATACTCTGAGCCAGTACAACAATGCTGAAAAATTCTTCCAGCTCGCCCTGTACGGGAATGATACGGATATTCGTGCCCTGAAGGGACTCGCCGAGACGCGTTTCAAAAGGGGAGATTACGATAAATCGCTCAAGACATGGAAAGAAATATCATCGATCTCGCCCATGAATATGGAAGCAAAACTCGGTATCGGCATGATCTACATCAACACGGGAAGATCCGAAGAAGCAGAATCCATCCTCGGAGCGCTCGCCGAAGAAGAAGACTTTCCTCCACGCACCCTCTACTATCTCGGTCACGCTCTGATGAGAACGGGAAAAAAAGCAGAGGCCCGGGAATCATTCGAGGAATTTCTGAAGACATGGGAAGGCGATCGGGCACTGATCTCGGAAGTGAAGGATATAATCATCACTCTTCAATAGCTCCGCGCCACCCGGGACGTTCCGGACCCCTGGTTGAAATAGATCACGATTGCCAGGCCCATCATTATTATCAGGCCTCCCGCGACCTCGCTCTTCAAGGGGACCTCTCCGAGGATGAACAGAGCAAGGAGGGTGGTCCCCACCGGTTCGGCAAGAACCGAAAAGGTGACTACGGTCGTCCTCAACCTCTTCATGGACCAGTTTAAAAGAGAGTGCCCTCCCCCCTGACACACCACCGCCATAAGCAGACAATAAACGTACGATTCAACGGGCAGGCCTCTGAGGCTTCCACCTGTGAACGGAAGCACAGCAATCAGGATGACGGCCGCGACTGTATAGACATAGAACAGATGCGAAAGAAGTGATAATCTCCGCCTGAGCCTGCTGCCCGTCAAGAAATAGCCGGCAGCGGCGACAGCTCCAGTGACGGCAAGGAGATCTCCCTTCCACGAAGCTCCTCCCGTCACCCTGAGGTTGTTCCCTCCCATCACGATCGCGCCGACAACGGCCAGTCCAAGTCCGGCCCAGAAGAAACCCGGCACCTTCTCCCTGTATACAACGACCGAATATACCGCCACGAACAGGGGGCTTGCCGTAACAAAAACAATCGAGCTGACTGTTCCGGTCAGAAACAGCGATGTGATCCAGGTAAGAAAATGAATGGCGAGTAATCCACCAGACACGAAAAGAAGTACGGCATCCTTCATTCCCAGAGAAGAAAGCTCCCCACGGACCTTCTTGGAAAAAAGGACAAAGGGAAGCAATAGAATCGATGAAAAAATCATCCTCAGTGCCGCGACCGACGACGGTGGCGCACCGGACAACCTGACGAAAACCGCAGCGAATGAAATAGAGATCATCGCGACCACAAGCGCTGCGTATGCTTTTCTGTCTCCCACTTCTGCGCCTTTGCTCATACGACGATTCTCTCACAGCAATCATTCTTGTTGAAGATAATTCTTCTCTGCGTTAGATTTCTGTCGATGAGCAAGCATGGAGAAAATAACGGGAAGGAAACCAAAGCCCGCAGGGTCCTGGGAGACGAATGGGAAGACTGGGATGGTGGAAAGGAACCTGAGAATATCGATGAGGGTAAGAAGACTTTCATTCTTCTCTCGTTGCTCGTCATCGCGTTCGTATTCATCGTCGGGGCTTTCTTCTGGTACCTTATTCTTCCGCGATTCCTGTCCTTCGGCAGAATATGGGCGGTCTCACTCAGCATCGTTTTCCTCATCGTGACCGTCATTCTTCTGACCTGGTATATTCTGCTTGTCGTGACTGTGTTCACAAAGAAAAGCTATATGAAGATCTGTCTCACGAGAGGCAGCAGCCTTTTCTTCTTCCTCTATCCCCTTGCGATTCGATTCGCCTCCCTTTTTGGAATATCCAGGGACAGGCTGAGTCATTCATTCATAAGGGTCAGCAATACTCTCGTCCGCCCTGACAGGGGAAACGGCCCGGTACTTGCCATCTTTCCCCGCTGCCTTGACAGTAAGACCAGAACGAAGGCCCTGGAGATATGCGAGCGCCATTCCGATGTGGTGGTCCATACCGCGTCCGGAGGGTCGGCGGCACGCAAAGTCATAAAAGATATGAAACCTCGCGCGATAGTCGCGGTAGCCTGTGAAAGGGATCTGGTCAGCGGCATTCAGGATATAGCTCCGAAGATCCCGGTAATAGGAATTCCCAACGTCCGCCCGGGAGGCCCATGCAAAGATACGACTATGGACATTAAATCTTTCATAGACGCCATCGAGTTCTTTTCTCCCACTCCCTGAGCCCTGACAGGCATATCTGGCATAATAATTGATAATAATATTCAGGATATTATCTGTACCGATGCTCGCGATTGCCGTGTTTCGGTGATCTAACCCCAAGGGGGCAAATGAAATGACTAACAATTACTACCGTCAGCCACCTGCCACGATCGGTGCTGAGGTCGCCAGGAAAGTAAAGTCTCGTATCATGATGCTGGTTCTTTTCAGCACAGTCACCGTAGCTATAGCCTTCGGGATGTCCTTTTACTTCGGGCTGATCTCCGGAGGATCGGCCATCTCGCAGCAGTTTCCGGAACTTGGAGCAATCGCGAAAAAGATGACAAGCATCCTGATGATGAATACGCTCGTATTCGTCGTTATCATCATAGGTTCCTTCTATCTCCTCGGAAAACTCATCACAAAGAGGATGTTCGGTGCAATCGGCATCATCATCGGCAATATGCAGGCTTTGACCGACAGCGGAAAGATCTCCGAAATGGAAAGAATCGATCCGGGGCCCTTCAAATCTCTTGATTCATCTTACCGCGCCCTGGTGGATCGGTTAAGGGAGATGGAAGATAGCGATATCTCGAAGTTGCAGAAGATCGTCGATGAAGCTTCAGGCACAGGCCCTGATGCGTCTCACCTGAATATTATCAGGGAACTGATCGCGGAAAAGAAAGCAAAAACGGGAATCAGAACGGCAGCAGGATCCGCAGGCAGCGGGAAATCCAGCAATGACGGTGACCCGGTTTTTATGCAGCCTGCCTGACCGGGGACTTCGATGGTCATACCGTTTGAAGCAAAGATGAGATGTGCCCCAGCAGGACTTCGATATTGAACGGTTTCTGGAGAAGTATATCAGCGTCCAGAGGCTCATCCAGGACTTCTCTCTCGAAATCCCTCGCTGACAGGATGATGACCGGGATATGTTTAAGACTCTCGTCACTCTTGATCCTGTTACATACCTTATACCCATCTACCAGGGGAAGCATCAGATCGAGGATTACGAGGTCGAACGACTCTCTCTCGAGCGCCTCCAGTGCCTCTTTGCCGTCATAGGCCAGGCTCGCTTCGTATCCAGCGTGATTAAGGGTAAACTGCAGTATTTTCGCAAGATGCATTTCATCGTCTACGACCAGTACTCTTTGAGCCATCTTTATCCTCTTTATTTAACGACAGATACAAAACCGACCGGAAATCCCGGCCTCAGCATGACCACTTGATCGTATACAGATGAAAGTTACGTGCCATCACACGGCACAGCTGTCGCGGTCGAAAATATATCAAGTACTGCTATTTCTCCCCCGGACAGGGAAATCTTTTACCCCCTCGACACGGATCACCGAAATATGCTATAATAAAAATGTACAGGGCAGAAGATTGAGTCGCACACCTCAATCAATAAATTAAATGTTTCTTGTAATTCACTGGGAGTAAAGAATATGACCGCGCTGAAAACCAGGGCTCTCCTCGTGCTGACCGCCATAGCTATCCTGGTGTTCATCAGCCAGTCGGCTTTCGGGGCTGCTGCTTCAGTCAAGAAGAGCGTCACCCCGATGGAAGACGGCCGATACCTTATCAAGCTTAAGGTAACGTCTGCCGGTTCCGACATATACGGGCTGAGAATCATCGATCCGGAAGCGTCTATTATCAACATTTACGCTCCCCGCGGCTGGTGTGCCATCACAGACGGTGAAGACTTTCTGGCAAGAACCTTCAACCTGCCTCTTAAATCAGGCAGGCCTGTAGAGTTCATCATTCATTCCAGTACGGACAAGATCAATTATACATGGTCTGTCTCTGGAAAGATGAAGGAGTTGGGTAAGCCGGAAACGTTGTAGAGCGGAAGAGTTCCGTGCCCGGGGTGATCGTCTCACGTGAGGATGATCGTCCTGGGCTTTTTTTATACCTTCGGTACGAGATACTTGCCTACCTCGACATCCCTTACAGGCTCGTTTTCAACACTCTTTATCATGTACTGCCCTTTTCCCTCCGCGCCTGCGCCTGGATTGTTCAGATCCAGTATTATCTTTTCACTTACGGGTTGTCCATCGGCATCAGAGAGTACCCTGACGATTGGTAAAGCGCCCTTATCTGTATTTATATCTACGACGAGTACTTTTTCACCGCTCTTCAGTTCGAGTGTGCTTCCAATCGGGATATTCCCCATCATATGAAGAAACATATCGAAATATCCGGGATGGAATTCAGTCCCCCTGGTCCGGGCCATGAGCTTGATCGCTTCATAGGGACTTATCTGTCGCCTGTATGCTCTTTTTGTTGTAAGCGCGTCATAAGTATCCGCGATCCTGACTATCTGACTTCCCTCCAGGACCTCCATGCCATTTTCCAGCGCCGGGTATCCAGAGAGGTCATAACGCATGTGGTGTTCGTAGGCTACACGACAGATATCCTCCTCCACACCTTCTTCTTTTAGAAGACGTGCTCCATCGACAGGGTGCCGTTTGATCGCCTGCCACTCCGAAGGTGTGAGTTTTTCTGTCTTTTTGATTATTCTTCTTGGGACATAGATTTTCCCGATATCGTGCATGATAGCGGCCAGGCCGATTTTTCCGATCTGGGCTTCGTCCCATCCTATATGTCGCGCCTGGGCCATCGAGATCACTGATACGTTCACAGAATGGGCAAAGGTATAGTCATCATAGGCTCTCAAAGATTTTAAAAACAGTATCAGAGTATTATTGGCGACTTCGTTCTCAACCAGCCCCAGGATCATCTTTCTGGCTGCCCTGCCTTCCATCGACTGGATCTTTTCAAGTTTCTCCAGGACATTACCGACTTCCTGCCCTATAACACTCTCCGCAGATAATTTCGATGTGGATTCAGATTCGAGCGGTATCATCTGCCTGTCGTGCCGGATCCCGTTTTCCGGTTCGGACCTGCACGCATCGAGAGATTCATGCCTGATATTTATATTCCGGATCTTTGCCCACGCGCTGTTGAAATCAAAGGACTTGTCACCCTTCACGGCGGACGCGGCAATTTCCATAAAAGCCAGCAATTCATTCTTTTCGAGATCCGGCCTGAATTCTATCTCCCCGATGGAAAGTCTTTTTAATGAACTTAAAAGCACATGGACATTCCTGTCACTGCTTCCTTGAAGGTCGTACTCGAAATTCAGAAGACACAGAGAATTCTTGACCAGTTTCAGGGAAATGCCTGTATCGTCAGTCATCAATGCTCTGATCGATGTATATACTTTGTCCAGAAACAGGGCTATAGACGGATGACCGGGCGGAAACAGCCGGACCTGCATAAGGAGCTTCGCCATCTGATCGGTGGACTCTTTGAGCATCTTGAACTGCACGGGCAGTGTTTCAAGGGCCTGGCCTGACATTCTATTCCTTCCCTGGATAAATCACTCCACCTGTTTTGATGCAAGTATTGTTCCCTAATACCCGTAATCACTTGAATACATGCATCTTCGAAAGCTGAACGGTAAATGAGACTCCATGTTTAGTCGTTGACCCTCTGGCGGAGTTGTCCTATTTTCATCCATGGATACCCCTTTCGATGGGACTACCGGAATGAAGACTGCTTTTTCGCTTCTTGTGATCTTTCTGCTCTCACTGTGTGCCTGTACTCCATACAGAGACGTACCGCTCGAAAAAGACTTCCTTGAACCGGTGTCCGGCCTTGACACCCTCAATATCGAAAACAGGATCAATGATATAAAAAAATCACTGCGATACAGCCCCAAAGACCCGTCTCTTCACCGCAAGCTGGCAATATACTACAGGTTGAAGGCAACTCCATATTCTCGCGCGATGTCTATTGAAGAGATCGAGCGGGCTATCATGCTTGCCCCCGATGACCCCCTGAATCATGTCGAAAAAGGTCTCACTCTCTACGCTATGAGATTCATTGGAGAGGCGGAAGATGCGATAAAGCAGGCTATTAGACTCGATCCCGGTTTTTTTCATGCCTGGTTTCAACTCGGCAGGATCGAGAAAGACAGATACCTTCTCAATATGTGTTTCACAGAGCGTAAGGAAAACGCGATAAGGTGTTTTAAAAAAGCCTGCAACATCGATGACACCCACGAAGAGACCCTGTACAATCTGGGGCTGCTTCACTGCCTGAGAAGGATGTACAAGACCTCGAAGAAATATGCTTCGAGGGCTGCCACGCTTCACCCTGATAATCCAAGACATCACCTGCTGCTGGGAACGATACTGTTCAGGATGAGGCTGTTCGAGGGGGCGGCAAGGGAATATGATATAGCGCTGACACTCATGGATGACGCGGAAAGATCTTATTATCTCGACGCGGCTCCTCTCCTGCCTTTCAAGCAGAGAGAAGAATACCTCAAGTGGCCGGAAGACCAGGGAAAAAAATGGAGCGGAAGGTTCTGGCTCCGCAACGATCCGACACCCGCTACCGAACTCAACGAACGGCTCCTTGAACATTATGAACGCGTCTTTTTAGCCAGGGAACTCTTGACCCACGACAGGTTGGAATTGGATGGCGCCGAGACTGCGAGAGGACTGGCCCTCATCAGCTATGGCCTTCCCGACAAATTTCTGTACAACCTCGGAGGTGGTCTGCAAGGCCCCATGGTTGTCTGGGAATACACGAGAGAAGGTACCGGGTTCCGCCTCTATTTCCAGGACGAATTCCTCAACGGAAACTATCATATCCCGATAGACCCGGCTTTCATCGGCATTGCCACCGCCACACAGAACATCCTCAATACGGTTCCACAGTCATACGAGTATCCTGTGGCCTTCATCCCGGCGGGGATACAGGTTGCGTCCGCCAGTAGAATGCTGGGATCAGGCAACACCAGGGTGGAATTCTCGGTGGCGATCCCCGACTCGGCTATCGATGATCCAGGAGTACGCTTTACACTTGTACTCTCGATATTCGATTTCGACCTTAACAGGATCGTCAACGAGATCCGTCACCTCAGACCCGACACGCTTCTCTCTTTCGAACGCGGCGAAGAATCGTATCGCCTTTTCAACTTCAATATCGATCTGATCCCGCCCTCAGGAAAATGTGACATGGCGATGGAGCTTACAGGCGGCAAACCTTACAGACGGGCGACTTGTGATAAAGAGATAGATATCACCGACCTTGCCTGGAACAAGCCCGGGGCGAGCGATATCCGGCTCAACCTGTCCCTTCCAGAATCAGGATGCACTTCATTCCTCGACCCGATACCGGTCTACTATAACGGGACCAGGCTCTGCATGTCGTACGACATATACAACCTTTCAGGAAACCAGGACGGTCTATCCAGGTACAGGCTCACATATTCCATAAAGCCTGTCCCAAAATCAGATAAAGATTATAATGGAATAAGAAAGGCCCTGTGGTGGATAGCACGAAGCACCAGAGGTGGTATGGACAAGGTCAGGCCATTCATATCCAGTTCGCTGGAGCAGAGCATCGACTCACCTCACGTCACCGACGCTCTTCAGATCGAGCTTGGATCGATAGAGCCGGGCCGATACGTTCTGATTCTTGATATTGAGGATCTTATAAGCGGAGGCGCCATAAGAAGGGAAAGAGAATTCATAATCAGGGACTGATCGTTCCTGCCACTAACGAGGTCGGGATTTCCTTCCCGCCTCCTCCGTCGTCTGTCTCCTCATCATCATCACCGGAAAAGAACAACGTGTATATGATATAAATCGCGAAGGTGGCAACGACAGTCACCATCGCTACTTCCTTTACCATACTTTTCTCTTTTTCAACGGGAATCTCTATCTCCATCACTTCGATCGAGTCCCCGCGCGCGGACAATGGAGGATGCCCTTCGGGACTATCAGCGAATTCCGTCCCCCCGATGGCCAGTTCCTTCAAATCGACACTCTGTTCCTCTAAAAATATATTTCCCGACAGCACCTGTTGAGACGAGACAAGAATACCGAGAAGCAGAAGGATAAAAACTCTCCGTGTGACAGAAGAGATCATCTCTCTTCCCACCTTTCATACATCAGGATTTCTTTTAGTTCTTTCCTGGGTCTGAAACGACGTTCGGTCGCCGGATAACCTATGGGAGTAAGAGCCAATATCTTTATCTCCGGGGGAACCCCAAGGATCTCCCGAACTTCCTCTTCCATAAAAGCACCTATCCAGCAAGTGCCGAGTCCCTCCGCTTCGGCTGCCAGCATCAGATGTTCCACCGCTATCCCGATATCGACAGGGAGACTGTTCCAGTACCCACCCATCTTGGTATAAGCATCTTCCTCATTACCACATACTGCTATAACTACGGGAGCCTCCGCGATAAAAGCCTGCTTCTTGCAGGCAGGAACGAGTTTCTTTCGGGTCTCTTCTTCCGTGATGACAATAAATGTCCAGGGTTGGCCGTTTTTTCCGGATGGCGCCAGCCGGGCCGCGTCAAGGATCCTCTCCAGCTTTTCCTTTTCAATCGTGTCCGATTTATAAGCTCTGACGCTTGTCCTCATCCTGATCACTTCATACAGATCCATATCAGGCCTCCCTTGTCCTTCTACCCGGCAACCACTGGAGGATCCTCTCGATGACTGATCGCTTCTTTCCATCACTGCATTTCGGCAAAACGTAACAGAGACCTGAATCAACAGTTATAGTCACGGTTAGAAGCATAAGAACAAAGACCAGCCAGTATTTCTCCGGGATTTTCGCGGGATAGATGAACAGGTAGAACAACAATCCGTCCCCGACCAGACATTGGACAGTCGTTTTGACCTTGCCCAGCCAGCTTGCGGGAACGAAAACCCCAGCCTTTCTCCTCACTACCATACGGTAGACGGTGACAAGGAGCTCACGCAAAAGTATTACTCCTACGAAGAGATAGAACCATGGGGTTTTAAGAGCTGATGCGATGATAAGAAATACTACAGTTATCAACACCTTGTCCGCGAACGGATCGAGATGAGCTCCAAGCCTTGTTTTCTGATGGAATCTTCTGGCATACCAGCCGTCGAAATAATCGAGGATCGAGGCGAAGATAAGCATAATTGCCGCAACGCCGCTACGTCCCGGATCACGGATCAAAAAGGCAGCCGCAACAGCCATGATTATCCGCAGGAGGGTCATTATGTTGGGAACAGTTATTTCCTTTCGGGAAATCACCGGCATTATCTTCTTTCCCTTTACGCTTCTTGCGCATTACCAGAGGAAATAATATACTAGTAACGGGCTAAAGATACTACTAATCGCCTCCACAGTGCAACCATTCATAAGCTGGTGAGATGAATAATCGACCCAAAAACCCGTATTCTCCGTTCCGTATGAGAAAGCGTCCTGCTGAATGGCTATTGATAATATTCATGGTACTTCTCGGTCATCTGCTGATCTTCGTATTCCTCAAACCATCTTATCTTGAGATATTTCGCAGCGATCCTCCCGGCGAAGATGGTTCCTCGCGTTTCAAATTTATAAATCAGTCTATGACGATGGATCCGTATCCTGATTACGTTGAACAGATATCGGAGATGGATGACCCGGTAGAGGTCGTCGATGAAGAAGAAGTAATAAAAGCCTTTCTCAACGAATTCGGCGAACCGGCTCTCGATGTGGAACCTATTCAGAAAGGCAGAAGAAGCGGAGGCAGCGATGGGCTGAAAGGGCCCAGACGAAGCACTGTAGAACCCAAGCCACTGTTCATGCCCTGGCCGAAATTCCCGAATGGAGTCGACAGGGACATCAAGGGAAAAGTGGAACTTCTTCTTTTTGTCGATGAGGAAGGACTGGTCCGGGAGATCAAGATCTCAAACGGGCTCTCCCATGATCTTCTCAATGCCACGGCTATTGAAGCTGCCCGGGATATACGCTTTGTGCCGGGTGAAATAAAAGGCGTACCCACTGCAATGTGGATACGCCTTACAATCGGATTTCAGCCGAGGTGAAACACTACCTTCTGTAGAGTGTCTTCACGAAACCCCAGCTTTTATCATCGTTCGCGATGGAACAATTGACCAGATCCATCACACAATGTCCCTCAACATAGTCGTCTGCCCAGTTCGCGGGATCCGCGTTCTGGCATGACCCGTTATATGCGCCGCTACCACAATAAGCGGCAAAGTTACCAGTACCGTACTTCATGACCATAAGCGTCCCTTCGTAGGTACCGAAGGTCCGCTCTTCAATATCGAGTATACCATCAAAGTCCCAGTCACCGAAAGTGAAGGAGATGACGAGTGTCCCTCCCATCATTCCGTTGACAGGATGTGAGAGTTCCCAGGTTGGCTTGCTGGCCAGCGACTGTCCGTCAAACTCGGCGGTCCAGGACCCCGACATCGGATTGTATACGAAGAAATTGTCAAAGAGATACTGCCACCTTACTGCCGGATCACCCGTCCCGGGCCAGCCCGTATCATCTATCTCTACCCACCATGTACCCCCGACTACTAGCGGGTCGCCGGCGATAATATCACCGAAATACATCGGAGGCGATGCCATGATCATGTTCCCGAATCCTTCAAAATCGAATTCTAGAAAGAGGGTATCGGGCATCTGCGCAAAGAGATCGATCGGAATGAGGACGATCATGACCAGAAACAGGACCGATAAAGTGCGTCTTATCATTTAAGATCACTTCCTTTCATTGCAGGAAATTCAGTCCCTGTGAATCGCCTTGATCGATCCCCAGCTGGAAGCCTCGTTTGCCGTTACGCAGCTGGTATCTCTCAGGTAAAGTCTTCCGGATGCCGATATGGGCGAGGGAACATAAAGTTCCTCTTCCATCGTCGAGTCATCGATAAGATCGAGAGTCCCCGAACAATTACCCTGACCGCAGAAACTCGTAAAGCATCCTTTGCTGTAATTTATGTAACAGACGAAACCGATGGAGAACTGCTTCGCGAGATAATCGCTGTCTTCCATGATCCCGTTACCGTTGTAATCGCGGATAACCACTCTGAAACTCGAGCAGAGGCCTCCGAGAGTATCGTCGGCATCCGTGTAGAAACGCCATTCAGGCGAATCGTCTCCCAGCGACGTATTGGGCCATTCTCCGTCCCATCCTTCGGCTCCCGGCGTGGCATCGTACGTGAAATAGTTCGAGAAGATGTAGTCCCATCTCTCGTTGTTCGGCGTTCCCGGATTGTCGGCAGGCCAACTGCTGTCGTCCATCGAAATCCAGTAAACACCTGTTGACAATGTCCCCGCGGTAATATTTCCACTCCAGTATGGGGGTGAATCCATGAAGGAACCTCCCCCGTCGAGAGCAAACGTCTCCGTTCTGTGCTCGATGGCAGAGATGCCTGAAGCGGAAAAAGCGAGGAAGGCGAATGCCATGGCGGCAAACGTTAACCTTTTAATCACTGCGCCCCTCCTTTGTTCGAACTCGCTCTGAACTGCCGTAAATTTAATTTTACAACACCAGAACCGCATTTTATCACAATATCAATGATAATAAAAGAAGTTTTTGTAGATATTTCTACCTATATAACATGTATTGAAGGTCACCAGACCTCTCTCTCCCTGTATACATCGAATATCCTCAGCGAATAATCGGCAAATTCACCTATCACTTCGGGATAACCATCATTATTCATGTCAAATACCATTATCCTGTCTCCGAAGCTCTCGGTCCACTCGAGTTCGACATTGCGGAATTTACTGTCGATTACGATACCTGTGTTGAGGACTATCTCGAGTTGGTCGTCGGCATCCATGTTCGCCACCACGATCTCGGATACTCCCTCGAATTTTCTTTCGCTCTTCCATTGGATACTCTTGTCCAGAGCATCGATGATGTAGAGGGTCCCATTGGCTATCATCACAAATTCCTGCTGAGGGTCGCTGTCAATATTGGTCAACTCCACGGCCTCGATGCTGGTGTAGTTATCTTCGATGTTCTCCCAGAGATTCACATACCCGTCCATCGAATATATCAGCAACCTTCCAGCTACGGTCGCGATGACAATATCGGGACTGCCGTCAGGTTCGACATCCGTTATAAAGAACTTTCTCACTCTGGCTCCCAGATTCGTCAACTCCCATTCCCTCTTCCAACTGTTCCCCGTCCACCTGTTCAGGAATACTTTTCCATTGGTATCCGCGTATATCACTCCCCAGCCATTACCACTGTCCAGTGGTATTATCCTGACGAATGGGAAACGGCCGAATGCGTCCAGCATCTCATACGGATCCAGCTCCACGGCCCGGAGTTCTGACATCTCACCATTGAACAACACGGTCATCACGAGGACCACTCCCAGAATCAGAATTCTCTTCATCATTCTACTCCCTTTCTGACTACCTTACGCGCTCCTCTGGAAGACCCGCCACGACGGGGGTCAGAGACTCCGCACATTTCATTTTCCTGTATCATTATGACCTGGGCATCGCCGATGGGACTTCTCTCTACGAGGATATGCCCCCTGCTTTCCAGATCTTCAAGTGTGGACTTTTTTATCGTTCCTTTTTCGAAATAGACCTTGTCCGGCATCCACTGATGGTGGATCCTCCCATCGGACACAGCCTCCTGAGGACTCATACAGAGATCGATTATATTTACGATTATCCGCGCGACGGTCGTTATGATCGTGGAGCCCCCCGGCGAACCCAGCACAAGAAGGGGTTTGTCGTCCCGAAGGACTATCGTCGGCGTCATCGAACTGAGCATCCTCTTGCCTGGCTCTATCGCGTTTGCCTTCCCTCCCACCAGACCATAGATATTCGGCACACCAGGCTTTGACGAAAAATCGTCCATCTCGTTGTTCATAAGGAATCCGGCGCCTTCCACCACTACTTTAGAACCGTAAGCGCTATTGAGTGTCGTTGTGACCGCAACGACATTACCCTCCCCGTCGGCAATGGAATAGTGGGTGGTCTCCTCACTCTCATACGGGCCGGAAAGGGCCTCTCCCAGACTTGAAGACGCTATCGCCTTCTCCCCGATAGAATTTCTGAGCCGTGTCGCGTATTCCCTGGAAAGAAGCCTCCCAAGGGGCATCTCGATGAAGTCCGGATCACCCAGAAATAGTGCGCGATCACTGTACGCCCGTCTCTCCGCCTCTATCATAAGGTGCTCGACACCAGCCCTTCCCCGGTCACTGCCCGGGATGTCGAACCCTTCCAGGATGTTCAGTATCTCCAGCAGCACAATTCCACCAGAACTCGGTGGAGGAGCAGATATCACGGTATGTCCCCGATAACTCCCGATCACAGGTTCCCTTAAAAGAGATCTGTAATCGTTCAGATCATCCATCGTGATGAGTCCACCACCCTTTTCCATTTCACGGACGATCATCTCAGCTATCGTTCCCCGGTAAAAGGCTTCAGGCCCGTCCCGGGCGATCATTTTCAGTACACGTCCGAGCTCCGGCTGGACCATCGTGTCCTCCGGGGCCATCGGACTGCCGTTCTCCCCGTAAAATTTTCTCAATCCGGGATACCCGGTATCGTATTTCATTAATTTTTGAAGAGAACTTGCCAGATGAGAATCGATTGTGAACCCCTGTTCGGCCAGTCTGATGGAGGGTTCGAGGAGTTCTTCCCATTCGAGGGTCCCGTACATCTCCCATGCCATGTAAAGTCCGGCGACAGTGCCTGGCACACCGCATGCCCTGTGACCGATCGTACTCATCCCCTCTATCACTTCTCCTGTCAGGTCCAGATACATATTACCTGAAGCGGCCAGAGGGGCTTTTTCCCTGAAATCGATAAAAAAGACCGTCCCGGAATCCATCCTGGCGAGCATGAAACCGCCCCCACCTATATTCCCGGCCGAAGGAAAGGTGACCGCGAGGGCAAATCCAGTGGCGACCGCCGCGTCTACAGCGTTACCCCCCATTTCGAGGATAGCCACACCGACTGCTGTAGCCGCAGAACAGGCTGTAGAGACCATCCCCTCTGACGACCGGTCGGAAACCGGATCACGCGCGGCCAGAGGCATGGATGAAAAAATCATCGTGATGATAAGGGTAATTGTGACCTGAGTAAAAGATGGTCGGATATGGATGTTCATCGGCTCCCCCCGCGACATCGATCACCTCCGGGAAAATCCCGCAGGTCAGGCGAGGATACCAACATATCCCCTTCTTTGTAAACTTATATTCGGCAAGAGTCATCACACTGGATCAGCAGAATCGGGACCGGGCACGGAAAGTGAATTCTACCTTTTGAAGAGGTACTGGATAACGTCACCGTCTTTTATGATGTAATCGTGACCCTCTGTCCGGAGGTGTCCCTGGTGCTGTACCTCAGCTTCCGAACCATGAGAGTCCAGATCGGCGTAACTCATCACCTTTGCCCTGATGAACCCGTCTCTCATATCGCTGTGGATCATCCCGGCAGCGTCAGGGGCCTTCGTTCCTTCGAGTATCGACCACGCCTGCAGTTTCCCGTTGGCCGCCGTGTAATACCTCACGAGTCCCAGGAGAGAATGGCATCTTTCGATAAAACTCTTTCTCGCTTCGGCTTCTATCCCCAGTTCCCGCATATACTCTTCCCTATCGTTCTCGGGAAGTTCCGCCAGTTCCTCCTCCACCCTTGCGGATATGACCACCGGTTCATGGCCATGATGGTCCCGGACAGTGGATACCTGCCCTTCCAGGCAGTCAGCCTCTTCGGACTCCCCCGAGTTCAGGACCAATATCATTGGCTTCTGCGTGAGAAGCCCCAACTCGGCCATGGCCTCCAACTGATGCTCGTTCATACCAGCCTGGTCTATGCGCTTCTCTTCCGAGAGAAGTCCTTTTATCTTTTCCAGGAATCCGAGATCCTTCCTCTCACCCTTTCTTACAGCTTTTGACTTCTCCCTTTCCTTCCCGATCCATTTACCTACCCTGTCGAGATCGGACAGAAAAAGCTCTGTCTCAACAGTCTGAAGATCCCTGACCGGATCGACCCCCTCAAAGACATGAGTGATATCGGGGTCATCAAAACAACGCAACACATGGACCAGGACATCCGCCTCCCTGATATGATGAAGAAACTTGTTTCCAAGTCCCTCGCCCCTGCTCGCGCCCTCTACCAGTCCAGCAATATCGACATATGTGATGTGACTTGGAATGACCTTGTCCGGACGCAGTATCTCCGCCAGCCTGTCGAGCCTTTCGTCCGGCACGGTAACGACCCCCTTGTTACATTCTATTGTACAGAAGGGGTAGTTCGAAGCCTCGGCGCCGGCGCTCGCGAGGGCATTCAGAAGTGTGGATTTCCCGACATTCGGAAGACCGATTATACCGATTGTGAGCGCCATGTCGCCCCTTTCTTTATCCGGAGAGTCTTTTTATGCCATACTGCGGCAGATGCCTTTCAGAAATCATGATAGACCAGGCGATGCGCTCTGTAAAATGAAAAATCCCCGGCCACAGGACCGGGGATCGTCATTTGTATTCTTGTTCCAGATCGTCTACTTCATGAACAACGGCGCGAAAACAAGCGCCACGACCGCCATGAGTTTGATCAGGATATTCATGCTCGGCCCGGAAGTATCCTTGAACGGATCTCCGACAGTATCCCCGACCACAGAAGCAGAATGCGCGGCGGTTCCCTTCCCGCCGAGGTTCCCCTCTTCGATCCATTTCTTCGCGTTATCCCAGGTACCACCGGCGTTCGACATGAAAATACCCAGCAACACGCCTGTCACCGTAGCTCCCGCGAGAAAACCTCCAAGCGATTCGGGTCCCAGCAGGAATCCCACAGCAAGCGGAGCGATTATCGCTATGATACCCGGCAGGATCATCTCCTTCAGAGCAGCCTTCGTCACGATATCCACACAGCTCTTCGTATCGGGCTCTGCCTCGCCTTCCATCAGGCCGACGATCTCCTTGAACTGTCTTCTTATCTCGATCACCATCTTGTTCGCCGCGCGGCCTACACCCTTCATCGTCATCGCGGCCATCATGAACGGCATCATCCCGCCGAGGAAAAGACCGATGACTGTCTTCGTCGACGCGAGGTTGATCGAATCCAGCCCCACAGTCTTCTGATAGGCGCTGAACAGGGCAAGCGCGGTAAGTGCCGCCGAACCTATGGCAAAGCCCTTACCCACCGCTGCGGTCGTATTCCCGATGGAATCGAGCTTGTCCGTTATCTTCCTGATCTCCGGTCCGGCTTTCGACATCTCGGCGATGCCCCCGGCATTGTCGGCGATCGGGCCGTAAGAATCGGTCGACATCACTATCCCGATGATAGAGAGCATACCGACAGCAGAAATAGCTATCCCGTAAAGTCCGCCACCAAAGGTATAGGCTACAAACATCGCGGCGGCGAGTGTGAAGATCGGCATGATCGTGCTTTCAAATCCTACCGCCAGTCCGGTGATAATAGTAGTCGCCGGGCCTGTCTCGCTGGATCTGGCCACCGTCTTTACGGGCGGGCCCGAGGTGAAAAACTCACTCTCCGCTCCAATAAGAATACCCGCGACTATTCCAGCCAGGATGGCCCAGAATGGTTCAGTCGTACCCAACACAAACTTTATCAGGAACCATGAAGCTGCTATAAACAGGATTCCGCTGAAATATTCGCTGTACCGCAGAGCTTCCTGGGGACCGGCCTTCTTCAACAGACCGATCGACCAGATACCGATCACGGAAGCTATGAGGCCCACGGCGATCAGAAGTATCGGAAGCGCCATATACCTGAAATTATCGACGCCCGTCATGGAGTATCCGAGAGCTATAGCAGCGATCACGCTCCCCACGTAGCTTTCAAAAAGATCCGCGCCCATTCCCGCCGTATCCCCGACATTGTCCCCAACGTTATCGGCGATCACTCCTGGATTCCTCGGATCGTCTTCAGGGATGCCTGCCTCTATCTTACCGACAAGGTCGGCTCCGACATCCGCGCTTTTCGTGAAAACGCCTCCACCCACACGCGCGAACAGGGCGATCGAACTTGCTCCCATCGCGAACCCGTTGATTATCTTCGGGTCCCTTGTAAAGAGAAAGTAGAAGCCTATCCCTACGACACCGAGGGCCGCCACCGATATACCCATCACAGACCCGCCGCTGAAAGCGATCATCAGTGCTCTGTTCATGCCGCCATCCTTGGCGCCCTGGCAGGCTCTCACACTACTGCGGGTCGCCGCTTCCATTCCAAGCAGTCCGGCACCCATCGAACAGATGGCTCCAAAAAGGAAGGCGATCGCTGTCTGAATACCGAGCATGAAAGCCAATACGGCAAATATGATCACGATAAAGATCGCGATAATGCTGTATTCTCTTCTTAGAAAAACGAAGGCTCCGAGATGGATCTCGTCCGCGATCTTCTTCATCACGTCCGTACCCTCGGGATATCTTTTTACATTAAAATAAGTGATAACAGCTATCACCATTCCTGCCACACCGATCCATGGCACTACCCTCAACAGCTGAGTCAGAAACTCAGTACTCATCATTACCTCCCGGTTCTCTCTGTAACCTGATCGCGTTCATTCCTGTCGACCCTGTCTTCAGGAAATGACTCCCAGTTTCTTTCCGACTTTTATGAAAGCTCTCACGGCTTTTTCCAGATGTCCCCTGTTGTGGGCCGCGGATATCTGTACTCTGATCCTCGCCTTACCCTTCGGAACGACGGGATAGAAGAAGCCGATGACATATATCCCTTCTTCGAGAAGCATGTTGGCCATATCCTGTGACAGCTTCGCGTCTCCCAGCATGACCGGGACTATCGGGTGAGTGCCCGGGACTATATCGAATCCGGCTCCCGTCATTTCCTTCCTGAAATATTCAGTGTTCTCTACCAGGATGCCAAGCATCGGGCTGGGTTTCATCAACATGTCGAAGGTCCTGATAGCCGCCGCGACGAGCGCCGGGGGCAGTGAATTGGAAAAAAGGTATGGCCGCGATCTCTGCCTGAGAAGATCGACGATCTCCTTCCTTCCGGTAGTAAATCCGCCTGACGCCCCACCCATCGCCTTGCCGAGGGTCGAAGTTATGATGTCTACCCGGCCAAGCACGCCGCAATGCTCGACGCTTCCCCGCCCGGTAGGTCCGAAGAATCCTGTCGCGTGAGAATCATCGACCATGACCAGTGCTCCATATTCGTCAGCGATATCGCATATCCTGTCGATCTGCGCGATGATACCGTCCATGGAAAAGACACCATCTGTGGCTATCATGATCCTTTTTACGCCATCGGCCTTCGCCGCTTCCAGCTGGACCCGGAGATCTTCCATATCATTGTTCTTGTAACGATACCTCTTTGCCTTGCAGAGCCTCACGCCGTCTATGATCGAAGCGTGGTTAAGTTCGTCACTGATGATCGCGTCATCCGCGGACAGGATCACCTCAAAGAGGCCCCCGTTGGCGTCGAAGCAGGATGTATAGAGGATCGCGTCCTCAGTCTCGAAGAATTCGGCTATCTTCCCCTCGAGTGTCTTGTGTATATCCTGAGTGCCGCAGATGAACCTGACCGACGATAGACCGAAACCATGGCTGTCCATCGCGGACTTTGCGGCTGTAATAAGGTCGGCATTGTTCGCCAGCCCCAGATAGTTGTTCGCGCAGAAGTTCAGGACATTCTCACCAGTGGAGACCGTAATGGCGGCCTTCTGGTCCGAAGTGATGATCCGTTCGTTCTTGAACAACCCGCCCTGCCTGATCTCTTCGAGAGTAGCCTTGAGCTCTTCCTTTATATTGTACATTCCCCGCTCCTCTTTCCTTTCTTTCCGGCAGGATCGCCTGCCGATGCAACCAGACTATATCTTCAGTTCACCTTTTTCCGCCTTCGCGCCGAGGACTTCCAGCATATCCCTGGTCATCTCTTCTATTCCATATTCCGGCAACCATCCCCATTCGTCCCTCGCGGCTGAATCGTCCATATTGTTCGGCCACGAATCCGCTATCGCCTGCCGGACCGGATCGTTCTCGTAGGTGATCTCGAATCCCGGAATAAATTTCCTTATCTCGGCAGCGATCATTTCGGGAGTGAAATGCATCGCGGTGACATTGAAAGCGTTCCTGTGCCTCAGGACTCCGGGGTCGATTTCCATCAGATCGATCGCGGCCTTTATCGCGTCGGGCATATACATCATGTCCAGCGAAGTATCGGGGTTCAGGTAGCAGGTATACCTGCCATCGAGGATAGCCCTGTAGAATATCTCCACCGAATAATCGGTCGTGCCTCCACCCGGGAGAGTGACGTTCGAAATGATACCGGGATACCTGACTCCCCTCGTATCGACACCGAACCGGAGATTGTAGTAATCACAGAGAAGTTCACCTGACACCTTCGTGACCCCATACATGGAGTGAGGACGCATTATAGTATCCTGAGGAGTGTCATCGAGAGGAGTATCCGGACCGAAAGCGCCTATCGAACTCGGGACAAATAGACTGCATCCATTTTCCCGCGAGACTTCCAGCGCGTTGAACAGTCCCTCCATATTTATCTGCCATGCCTTCTGCGGGCTCGATTCGGCCACTGCCGAAAGAAGAGCCGCCAGGTGATAGATAACATCGATATCGTTCTCACTGACGACGCGGTTGAAATCCTCTATCGACAATACGTCGAGCTTCTCGAATCTCTCCGCGCAGGCCAGGCATCCGTTCTCATCTTCCCTGATATCGGTGGTGACGATATTATCCCCGCCATACCTTTCACAGAGAGCGCCGGCCAGTTCCGAACCGATCTGTCCGAGCGATCCTGTGATCAGCACCTTTCTCTTTTCGATATTTCCCATCTACGCCCCTGCCTTGTTGTCTGTTACAAATGGCACATCGTAATACATCAAATTATTGTACAACCACTCCGAGGTCAAGCCTTCCCTCTCGCCTCACCAGCAGCCCGGGGCTACTTCAGTTTCCCCATATCAGCCGCTTCTCCTCTTACTTGAGATCCTTCAACGCCTCTTCCGTAGCGTGCAATAGAGCGTCCGGCCCCACCGGAGTACCGTCCGCGTTGATCATCCACAGGTCAGGCGCGATGTTTCCCGCCAGCGACATCCTCTCAAATTCACTGCCGATATTTCCTGCCTTTTTCATCTGTTCCTTCACCTGAAAGGCGATCATGTGTCCGATCGCGTAGTCAGGGATATAGAGGAAGGAGTGGATGATATGCGAATAGATGCCGAGGAGATAGACATCCTTCATTCCGAACACCGGTGCGTAATACAGGTTCCACACATCCTTCGAGATATCCAGCACAGCTTCCCTGAGCTGCGCCGCTGTGGCTTCAGGATTATCATACATCCATCTCCAGATACGCATATCTACGAGCGAGACGCCGCCGATCTCGTATGTACTCCAGAAATCGTTCAGGACATGCATCGCTTCCGATTTCGCGTCACGATCCGGGTTCAGGCCGAGGAGCATCAGATCGTTCACCTGAAATACAAAGGCGAATGCCTCTGTGAACGCCGTGTTGGGAACACCGTTGAGAAGGGTATGATCGATATAGTTCATCGTTATCGTCTGTTCGACATTATGCCCCAGCTCATGGGTAGCGATGTTGAACCCCTTGTAGTCCATCCCGTTTTTCCCTACCCGAGTTCGAAGTCGCGCGGGCTGATAGCGCATCTCGCCGCCGGAAGCGTGGCCGCTGCCTCGCGCCGCTTCGACAAGGATATTCGCCGAGATATCGTCTATCTTGTTTTCATCGAAACCGAGGAGGCTGAGGAATCTGGGTATATCTTTCTTATAGGCCGCCGGATCCGGATACTTCTCGCGGACTATCCTGTCCAGTTCGGCTTCGCTGTATTTTCCGGTGGAACGGAATCCGTTGTACCAGATATCGAACGGTTCGAGGTCCCTGCCGACTCTCTTCTTGATGATTGCCGCAATCTTTTTAACGAGGGGAGAAGAACAGACCTTGATCAGCATCTTCTCTACGTCCTCTTCACGTATCTCCCTGCCTTCATCGAACCTTCTGGCTATCAGGGTCGGGGCGGAAGGAGAATACTCGTCGAGGAGCCTCGAAGCCCTGAAACAACCGAGCAGGATCTCGTATCTCGTATCGGGTTCCCTGTCGGCAGTCACCTTCATCCCGATGATGGCCTCTTCACCGGAATCGTTGACAGCGGCGGTCGCCACCTCATTCGTGAACGGGTTCCAGTCTACATGGGGATTGTTGACGACGATCTCCGGGATAGTCTGATCGACTATCCTCTCCATTACACGAAAGATCATCTTCTGCTTCTCGAGTCCGATCTCATTATCGGCATAGTTGGCCTTCAACTCGTCTCTGAGGTTCCAGTGGGAAAGAAGCCTGAGACCCTCGGGGAACAATCTTTCTCCCCGGTCGTTCAGAAGATGATGCATCCAGATATTATAATCCGCGATATACTCGTCCGACGCGGCGCCGGCCTCCGACAATGTCTGGTTGACATGGGCGGGGACTCTCCGCGAAAAACGTTGCGCGAGCCTCGCCATCGCCCACTGCTCCCGGGTCCACTTCGTCCCCTCGGTAAGTCGTTCATCAAGAGAGGTGACGGGGAAATTGAGCAGGGCGACAAAGGCCAGCTTGTTGGCGAACAAGTCGTCCGCGATATGCGCGCCGGGGTCATATCCGGCAAATACCCTGTCCATCGGGAGTATCGGTCCGAGATCGAGGTCCGCCTGCCTGCGCATCTCGATAGACATCCCGTGGATCGATCCATTTATCTTTTCCAGTATCGATTCGAACCTGGAGAACATCCCGGCGAGTGTCTCCTCGTCCATGGCAAAGTTATCCAGCACGAAAGCTTCGAACACTTCAGGCCCACCGTCCTCATCGCGCCAGAAATCAGCTACCTGCGACATTCCGCGGACCAATCTCTCACTCTGCGCGTCTCCATGACTCGAAATCACTTCCTTTTCGATTTTTTCAATAGATCCCTTTATCCAGGATGGTCTGGCCTCGGCTGCCATAGTCATCGCCATCATCGACAATACGATGATCATTGAAGTATTGAAAAAGAACGGGGCATTGATGAAACTTCTCATACTGTGCTCTCCTTGTTTAAACGACAGTTCGGAGCGGCGATTCTATCACCGGACGCTCCAAATCTCAAGCAGATTGTCCTTACGCCATGTCTTTCTGCCCATTGCCCGAAAATCCCCCCCCCCTTCCACTCAATCAAGGCCCTGGAACGCCAGCGGATGCTTTTTGTGGAAAGTCGTCGACTCCTGATACCGCGCGGCCACGGCGAGAAGTATTCCCTCTTCAAAAAGCCGGCTGTTGAATGTGATGCTCACTGGTTTACCCTCATCTGAAAAACCGTTCGGCAGGACTACGCAGGGATGACCCGTCAGATTTGTGACGAGAAGATTGGATCCCTGGAAGGACGGCGCTATCCAGACATCTACCCCAAGTTTTTCCATGTCGCGCATCAGCATGTACCTGATCCTGTTTGCCTGTATATACTCGACGGCGGGGATAAGTCTCGCGGCACGAAACACGTTCGGCCAGGCGTTCCTCACCTGCCTGACCATCTGGTCATCCCGTCCGGACCGTGTCAGCTCGTCGAAAGATGCCGCGGCTTCCGCCCCGAGGATAAACGATATCTCGTAGACCGGATATTCGGGAAGCTCGATCGGGACAAGCTCCGCCCCCAGTTCCCTCAACCTTTCCAGTGTCGCGTTGTCAGTGTCTTTCCATTCATAGTCCTCTTCGAACGCACTCTTTATATACCCTATCCTGAAACCGTTCAGGTCCAGTCCGGGATCGATATTGAAAGGAATGTCGTGAACGGTCCTGTCTTTTCCGTCCGGGCCCCTTATTATATCAAAGACGATAGCGCAATCACAGACGCTCCTGCATATCGGCCCTATCTTGTCCATCGACCAGCTCAAAGCCATTGCTCCCTCGCGGCTGACTCTTCCGAAGGTGGGCCTCAGCCCCGTAGCTCCGCATCTCGTCGAGGGGGATACGATCGACCCCCATGTCTCCGTACCGATCGCGAACGGTACCAGTCCCGCGGCAGTGGCGGAAGCCGGCCCGGCGGATGAGCCACTGGAACCCTCTGTGATGTCCCATGGATTTCTGGTCGTCCCGCCGAACCAGACGTCACCCCATGCCAGTGCCCCAAGGGTGAGTTTAGCGACGAGGACTGCCCCGGCCTCTTCGAGCTTCTCTATCACTGTGGCGTTACGGTCGATCATCTGTTTCCGATAAGG
>JAGLYV010000026.1 GCA_023131975.1 Candidatus Krumholzibacteriia bacterium
GGTTCGCAATATCACGGATTACTGACCTTAACCCGCCACCACCACCACCCTCTGCGTTTACCAACCAATATTCCCGCAATGAGGCAGAGAAAGACACTTGTGGAGCCAGCAGCTGACCGACCTTAACGAAACAGAAAAAGATTACTCGTGGAGCCAGCAGCTGACCGACCTTTTACCATCGATCTCTTTCAATGAGGGGATCTCTGTCCGGCACCTCGGCATGGCATGAGGACACCTCGTATGGAATGCGCAGCCGGATGGCACATCGAGCGGGCTGGGAACATCACCGCGGATGAAGGCCTTCATCTTCCCGCCACCGGGAACCGGCTTAGGGATCGAATCGAGAAGTCCCCGTGTATAAGGATGGAGCGGATCCCTGAAGATATCCGCGGAATCGGCCTCCTCGACGATTCTGCCGAGATACATGACCGCCACCCTGTCACTGACATGTTTGACGACACCGAGATCGTGTGCGACGAACAGGTATGTCAACCCCATACTGTCCTGAAGGTCTTTCATCAGATTGATGATCTGCGCCTGAACAGACACATCGAGGGCCGAGACCGGTTCGTCGGCAATAATAATATCGGGTTGGACTGCCAGCGCCCTGGCAATGCCGATCCTCTGTCTCTGCCCGCCGGAGAATTCGTGCGGATACCTGCCTGACACCGATGGCTGGAGGCCGACCCGTGAAAGCAGCTCCCTGACATTCTTATCCACTTCCTTTCCCCTGGCCAGGCCATGGATCCTGATCCCTTCGCCGATCGTGGACCCCACACTGAGCCGTGGATTAAGCGAGGAATAGGGATCCTGAAAGATCATCTGTATCCTGCGCCTGGCCTTTCTCAGCTCCCTTCCCCGTAGAGCCAGAAAATCGATACCGTCTATCTCTATCGAACCCGTATCAGGTTCTTCCAGCCTGATAAGTATTCGTGACAACGTCGTTTTGCCGCAACCCGATTCTCCTACCAGGCCCAGTGTCTTTCCCCGTTCCAGCCTGATATCGACTCCGTCCACGGCCTTGACGATCCCTTTGCCCCGCGAAAAGAGCCCGTACGAAGCCCTGAAATATTTCCTGACACCTTCCGCCTTCAAGATCAGCTCTCTACCGCTCATATAACCTTTCCGCCTCCTGTACGGCGCCCCGGACCTGTTCTGTCACGGAGCTCCGTCACGAGCCTTCCGTCACGGGGTCGGGGCCGACAGCCAGCAACGTGCAAGATGCCCACCTCCGGTATCGAACATCGGGGGCTCTTCCAGTAGACATCGGTCTATCCTTTTCGGGCACCGGTCGCTGAATCTGCAGCCAGCCGGCATCCGGAGAGGATCGGGCACCCTGCCCGGTATCACATCGAGTCTCTCGACATCGACATCCAGCCTCGGTATGGAGGCCATCAGCCCTTCGGTGTATGGATGCTCCGGCCTGGAAAAAAGATCACTTACAGAAGCATCCTCTACGATCACACCGGCGTACATGACCATGACGCGCTCGACCATCTGGGCCACTACCGAAAGGTCATGGGTGATCAGCAGCACCGACATCTCCATCTCTTCACGAAGATCGAGGAGAAGTTCCATGATCTGCGCCTGAACAGACACATCGAGGGCAGTGCTTGGTTCGTCCGCGATCAACAGCCTCGGCTGACAACTCAGAGCCATCGCTATCATCACTCTCTGTCGCATGCCTCCGCTCATCTGGTGTGGATAGTCACTGTAGCGTTTTTCCGGATCGGGTATCCTTACCAGCCGCAGCATCTCCACGGCTTTTGCCCTGCTGTCCTTCCTCCCCAGTCCCTGGTGAAGGCTGATCGCCTCACGTATCTGTTCTCCGCATGTGAATACAGGGTTGAGACTCGACAGCGGCTCCTGAAAGACTATCGAGATATCATTTCCACGTACCCCGCGCATCTCCTTCGGAGAGAGTGCAAGCAGATCCCTGCCATCGAGAAGGACCGACCCCGCCGTTATCCTTCCGGGGGGATCGGAGATCAGCCTCATTATCGACAACGCTGTGACACTCTTTCCACAACCCGATTCACCCACCAGCCCCACGGTCTCACCCTTTCCGATCACAAAACTGACATTGTCCACCGCGCATGCGGGACCCTCTTCGGTCATGAACTCGGTCCTGAGGCCTTTTACTTCAAGAAGGTTTTCCATAGATTCCGCTTCAGCGCTCCTCTGCCGATCATCCGGCTTTTTATGAAAACTGTACAGGATCGAACGATTCCTTCAGCCCCTCGCCGAGGAGATTATACCCGATGACTGTAGCAATAATTGCTATACCCGGGAAAGTGGAAATCCACCAGGCACCGAGAAGGACATCTCTTCCCTCGAATACCATCTGTCCCCAGCTCGCCGTCGGAGGCGGCACACCGAGGCCGAGAAAACTGAGAGCCGCCTCGATCAGGATTATTCCGCCGATACGCAGGGTGGCCGATATTATCATGACCGTCATCGTATTGGGAAGAAGGTGCCTGAAGATGATCCTCCTGCTGCCCGCTCCCAGGGATTCTGCCGCTATTATAAAATCCTTGTTTCGCAGGGACAATATCTGTCCCCTGACAAGCCTGGCCGTACCCATCCAGCTCGTCGCGCCCAGAAGGACTATTATGAGAAGAATGGACCTCGAAAAAAGAGCGATGCATGTGAGCAGGAGAAAGATCCTCGGTATAGCCATCAGCGCGTCTACCGTCCTCATGATCACCGCGTCTACTATCCCCCCGGAATAACCGGCCACCGCCCCGACCAGAGCACCGATGACGACTGCTATCACGACAGCCAGGAGACTCACGGTCAACGATATCCTCGATCCGTAAAAGACCCTCGACATCACGTCCCTTCCGAATTTATCGGTACCGAGAGGATGCGCCACGGACGGAGGATTGTGCCGCATGGCTGGAAGATCCCCGTGCTGGACAGGATCACAGGGACTTATTACCGGCGCCAGCAACGCTATCATGTAGAGACAGAGGACGATCACCGCCCCGGCCATACCTGCCCGGTTTCGTCTGAACCTCGACCATCCCGATGACCAGAGGCTGGTTCCACCGATCAGACTTTCATTGATCAGGCTTTTATCTTTCAGGCTATCATCGTTCAAGCTATCATTTCTCAGGCTATCATTGTTCCGGTTTTCATCCTTCATCGCCCCCTCCTTCCCGACCTGATCCTCGGATCCAGCAACGCGTATCCTGTATCAGCCAGAAGATTACCGAGGATGACCATCACGGCTACGACAAAATTGATCGCCAGCACGACCGGGTAGTCCCGCGTATATATCGCGTCGACCATCAGCCCACCCATCCCGGGCCATGAAAATATCTTCTCGACGATGACTGCCCCACCGAGCAGAAACGGAAGGCTCAGCCCCATTATGGTGACTATCGGGATCGCCGCGTTCCTGAAAGCATGCTTCATCAGCACCCGGCCCTCGGGAAGTCCCTTGGCCCTGGCCGTACGTATATAGTCCTCTTTCAGGACATCGATCATGCTTCCCCTCATATACCTGGCAAGCCCCGCCGCCGAAGCCACACCGAGGACGAAGGCGGGAAGAATGAGATGTGAGATCCTGTCGGCGAACAACTGCAGACCACTCAGACCGGAAACATCCAGTGACTGTATGTGCGAAGAGGGCAGTACCCCCAGCTTGAGCGAGAAAAAAAGTATCAGCATAAGCGCGAGCCAGAACGACGGGACCGAATAGAGAAAGAGCGAGATGACAGTCGTCATCCTGTCGAACACCGAATATCTGCGGGCAGCCGAGACCATCCCCAGCATTATCCCGATAACCATATACAGAAAGAGAGACGCGACCGTAAGTCGCAATGTGTTCGGTATCGCCACTTTCAGTAATTCACCGACAGGCCTGTTATACCTCAGGCTCGTTCCGAAGTCGCCGGTCACAAAACTGCCGGCCCAGCGGAAATACTGTTCCAGGACAGGGCGATCGAGTCCAAGTTGTTCTCTCATCATCCGAACGGTCTCCGGAGAAATGTCGGGGTGGTCGTAACGGGCCATCGGATCTCCGGGCGCGAGATGCATGAGGAAAAAAGTGATCGTCAGAACGATCCAGATCAGCAGAAGGGATTGCAGAAATCTCCTGATGAAATACCCGACCATCAGTTCGTTCCCTCCGATCTTACCCGATCTGTGAAGGCTGCCATCATCCCGTTCCTTCTGATTTTTTCTGCTCCATGAATTCCGATGACTTCGTTTTCGCCCCGGAGGTGATCTTCGTCATCCCATCTCCGTCTATCGACATTTCGTCGAACCCGGTCCCGAAGACGTCCGCGAACGAATCGATCATCGCTTTCCTGAGAGGCAGATCCAGATCGGCGCTACCCGTCTCCTCCTCTACGCTCGTGATCATCGAAGAGATGTCTTTCCAGTCACCCTTAAGATAATCCACTATCCCTTCAGAGGCTGGTCGAAGGAGGATCGATCCGTGCTGCAGAAAGGCCGAGGCCGTTCTGCGCTGAGCACTTCCCATGATCTTCCGCCCCTTCACGCTCACCTCATGGCGACTGGTCGAAACGAGGCAGGGCGAACTGTGACCTTCCCCCTGGGAAAAAGATCTGCCGTCCGATATCCCGGCATCGACACCGATACTTTTCAAAGCGTCGACGATAGCCCTCGATATATCCAGAAAAGTCTTCTGCAGTCCGCCCGGGAAAAAAGGCGGACCGAGAGGAGCCGTGACACTGTACGTCAATTCCCCCGCGTGCAGAAGGGCCCTTCCTCCTGTGATCCTTCTTACGAGGTCAATACCATCACGGGCCAGCGATCCCATATCGACGATCCGCCCGGGATCCTGGTGAAACCCTATGGTGACGGCCGGCGGCGAAAACGTATAAAGGCGGAGAACAGGCGGTACGTGCCCGTTCTCCGCCCTGAAAAGCAGATACTCGTCGACCGCCATGTTGACGGCGCCGCTGAAAGCTTTGTCATCGATGAGAGACCATTTCTTCATCAGGCCTGCTCCCCCTGTCGCAAGTCCGCAGAAGCTTAATCAAGCCGTCTGATCCGGGCATCCCAGGCTGCCGGCTCTCAATCCCCTTCGCCACCCAGGCTGTCCAGTCCGGGCCAGCAGAGTTCGGGACTCCTCGCCGCCGAGGCTTCATCGAGACGCCTGACCGGTGTCGTGAGAGGAGCCTTATGAAGAAGCTCGGGATCCTCTTTCGCCTCTACCGCGATCTTTTCCATCACGTCGGCAAAATTATCGAGAGTCTCCTTCTTTTCGGTCTCCACCGGCTCTATCATCAACGCCTCCTCGACGATCAACGGAAAATATACCGTCGGGGCATGCAGCCCATAATCGAGAAGTCTCTTGGCTATGTCTGTCGTCCTCACATCATACTGTTTGAGATTGCGGCCCGAAGCGACAAACTCGTGCATGCAGGGACCAGGATACTTGATGTCATACCACTGTCCGACTTTTTTCATCAGGTAGTTCGCGTTGACTATGGCATTTTCCGAAACGGCCAGCAGGCCCTCGCTGCCGCAGGCACAGATATAGGCGTAGGCCTTTACGCAGACATTAAAATTGCCGTGCCATGGGTGGACGCGTCCGATCGAATTCTTCGACTCGTACACGCGGCGGTATTTCCCGTCCTCCATGACTACTCTCGGAACGGGAAGAAAATCGGCCAGGTGTTCCCTTACCCCCACCGGTCCCGAACCCGGGCCTCCGCCTCCATGAGGCGTCGCGAACGTCTTGTGAAGGTTCAAATGCATGATGTCGATACCGATCGCTCCCGGCTGGACAATACCGAGGAGGGCGTTCATGTTCGCCCCATCCATGTATATGAGGGCTCCGGCTTCATGGACTATCTCCACGATCCGGGCTATCTCTTTCTCAAAAAGACCAAGCGTGTTCGGCAGGGTCAACATGAGGACAGCCGTGTCGTCGCCTATCTGAGCCGCGAGTATCTCAGGGTCTATCAGACCATGTTCGTCTGACGCCATGACCTTCGGCTCGAACCCGCAGATAACGACGCTGGCCGGATTGGTCCCGTGCGCGGAATCCGGCACGATCACCGTCTTGCGCTCTTCGCCCCTGCTCCTGAAATAATCTTTCGCGACCATCATCCCGGTCATCTCCCCATGAGCCCCGGCGACCGGCTGCAGGCTGAACGCGCTCATTCCACAGATCTCGCACAGCGCCGATTCGAGGCTGTACATCAACTCGAGGGCGCCCTGGACGTCGTCGTCATCCTGCTCGGGATGCAAGCCACCGAATCCATCGAGGCCAGCTATCTCCTCGTTGACTACAGGGTTGTATTTCATGGTACAGCTGCCGAGGGGATACATCCCCTTGTCTATATGGTAGTTTTTCGAAGCGAGCTCGACGTAATGTCTGATGATGTCCTGCTCGCCTATTTCGGGCAGCCCGACCGGGCCCTTTCTGGTCCTGATCCCTTCAATGGTATCAACGTTGAAATCACCGGTCGGCAGGTAGTTTCCGCTTTTTCCACCGATTCCCTTTTCGAAGATCGTCCTGCTCATCACTTACCCCCCTTCCCCGCGACGACCGAGCAATATTTCTCCAGCTCGGCTCTCGTGCGTCTCTCGGTGACTGCTACAAGAATAGCGTCGCCACCCAGGCCCGGATAATTCTCCGACAGATCTATACCCGCCAGGATACCCTGCTCCCTGGCAGCCTTCATGAACTCCTTCAGGCGCCCCGGGACCCTCACTACGAATTCCTGGAAAAAATTCTCACCGAAGGGAAGTTCGACTCCGTCGATCTCCCTGAGCATATTGTAAAGAGTATGGCTGCCGGCCGCGCTCTGTTCGGCTACACCGCGGAATCCTTCTTCCCCGAGCGTCGAAAGATAAACGGCGGCAGAAAGGGCGCAGAGCCCCTCGTTCGTGCAGATGTTCGACGTGGCCTTTTCACGACGGATGTGCTGCTCCCTGGTCTGCAAAGTCATCACGTAGCCGCGCTTGCCGTCGATGTCCTTTGTGGCACTGATAAGGCGCCCCGGACATTTCCTGATATATTTTTTCTTCGTCGCCATAAACCCGAGAAGAGGCCCACCGAAGTTCTGCGCTATTCCGAGCGACTGACCTTCTCCGACGACTATATCGGCGTCATACTCACCCGGCGGAGTAATCAGCGCGAGCGATACGGGATCGACCAGCGCGACCAGAAGTGCTCCTTTTTCATGTACCATCGCTGATATCTTCTCCGCGTCCTCGATCATACCGAAGTAGTTCGGCTGCGCGAGTATGACGGCGGCAGTCTTCTCAGCCAGCATCTCACTCATCTTTTCAAGGTCGAGCATTCCTTCAGAATTCCATGGTATGTTCTCGATCGAGATGGAATGTCCGGACGCGTAACTTTCCAGCACCCTCCTCACCCTGCCAGACATGGCGCCAGGAACGAGTATCCTGTCAACTCTCTTGATCGTACAGGCCATCAGCATCGCCTCGGCCAGCGAGGTAGCCCCATCGTACATCGACGCGTTCGCCGCGTCCATGGCGGTGAGCCTCGCGATCATTGTCTGATACTCGTATATCGACTGCAGCGTTCCCTGGCTCACTTCGGCCTGGTAAGGAGTGTACGACGTGTAGAATTCGCTTCTGGAAAGCACGTATCTTACCGTGGCAGGGATGAACCTGTCGTAGATGCCCCCACCCAGGAAACTCGCCTCAGCGGACGCCGGGTTGTTTCTGGCCGCCATCGTCCTGAAATGCGACGAGATCTCGGCCTCGCTCATCCCCGATGGCAGGTCCAGGCTGCCGTCCACTCTCAATTCCGGCGCGACAGGGGCAAGCAGTTCATCGATAGACGAGACGCCGATAGCATCGAGCATCTCCTGCCTGTCCCGGTCGGTATTCTGAATATAACTCATCTGCTCTTCCTCTTTAATGATCCTCAGGTTTAATTATCCTCAAGGCATGTTTCTATTCGGCCTGTTCTCCCAGGAACTCCTGGTACTCGGTATAACTGAACAACGCGTCCAGTTCTCCCGGATCATCCATCCTGATCTTGATGAACCAGCCGTCCCCGAAAGGACTGGAGTTGACAGTCTCGGGATCTTCCATGATCGCGTCGTTGATCTCCACTATCGTGCCGCTGACCGGCGAGAAAAGCTCGGCAACGGTCTTTACTGCCTCTATAGTCCCGATGGGATCGAGCTGCTGGACCTCAGTGTCCACCTCTGGAAGCTCGACATAGACGATATCTCCGAGTTCACCCGTCGCGTAGTCACTGATCCCGATAGTGGCGATCTCGTCTTCCACGAATACCCATTCATGATCCTTGGTAAATTTTGATTCTTCAGGAACCATCATGCACCATCCTTTCAGGAGAGGTCCGTCAATCGTTGACATGACTTTCGTAAAACGGCATTTTCACTTTTTCGGCCGGCACCACCCGACCCCTGATATCTATTGCCAGCCCTGTCGCGTCCTTCGGCACCGACCTCTTGACAAGAGCCATGGCCAGCGGCTTGCCGAGCGTCGGCGAGAAAGTGCCGGAGGTGACCGTTCCGACTTCCTCTCCCTCATGCAACACCGCGCATCCCTGTCTCGGGATACCCCGTTCCTTGAGTTCCAGTCCTATAAGCTTGCGGGCCGGTTTCTCCTCTTTTTCTCTTACAAGCACATCGCGACCGACAAAGTCGCCCTTTTTGAGCTTCACTACCCAGGAAAGGCCCGCTTCCAGCGGAGATGTCTCTTCACTCAATTCGTGACCATAGAGACAATAGCATGGTTCGAACCTCAGTGTATCCCTGGCGCCGAGCCCGATCGGGGCCGCTCCCAGTCCTGCTCCGTCCTCCAGCAATCTTTTCCATATATCCAGCGTCATGCCGGATGGCAGATATATCTCGTACCCCAGTTCACCGGTATAACCAGTCCTCGAGAGAAGGATCTCCTCTCCCTGGTATTCGAATGTGATAAATCTGTAATATTCCAGTTCCTTCAGCCTGTCGCATACCGGGCCGCAGAAATCGCTATTCAGGATCAGCTCTCTCGATGCGGGGCCCTGAATGGCGATCTGCCCCGTACTCTCGCTGAGATTGGTGACCTCCACATCGCCTTCGCGTATCTCTGTCAGATGATTGAATATCTTGTCGGCGTTTACCGCATTTACGACAAAGAGGATTCTCTCGTCCGAAAATTTGTAAACGAGCAGATCATCGAGGATCTTTCCCTGTTCGTTGCAGCACACCGTATAGCAGATCTGGCCGGGCTGCAGTTTTCCCACATTATTGCTGACCGCGCGGTCGGCGAACTGGACAGCCTCACTACCGGTTATCTCTATCTCTCCCATGTGACTGACATCGAAGAACCCGACTTTCTGCCGGACTCTTTCATGTTCCGCCACAATACCTTCAAACGAGACAGGCATCATGAATCCCGCAAAATCGACGATCCTGCCGCCCAATTCCACATGTGAATCATAAATCGGTGTCTTCTGGGCCATCAACCACTCCTTTTACAAATTTCCGTGTCGGACATGAACTATAAATAATCACTAATAAGGTCCCAGCGTCAAGTAGACATCGGACCTGTAATTCATTTTCTTTTCTTTTCCGGCTTCATCTGCTGTCCGAGCATCTTTCCCGTCCAGGATCGCCCGCATTTGACTATCCCGGCGGGTGGCCCCGCGTAGAGTATCTCTCCCCCGTGCCCCCCTCCTTCAGGCCCCAGGTCTATGATATGGTCCGCGTGCCGTATGATATCAGGATTGTGCTCTATAACGAGTACGGTGTTGCCTTTATCCACCAGTCTTCCGAGCACTTTCATCAGAAGTTTTACATCCTCGAAATGAAGCCCCGTGCTGGGTTCGTCGAGGATGTAGAGGGTCCTGCCCGTCCCCTTCTTGGAAAGCTCCGTGGAGAGCTTCACTCTCTGGGCCTCTCCTCCCGACAATGTCGTCGCCGGTTGTCCCAGCCTGATATAACCCAACCCCACATCCTGCAGCACCTTCAGTTTCCGGCGCACGGAGGGAATATTTTCGAAAAAATCAGAGGCCTCGTGTACCGTCATCTCCAGCACCTCTGAGATATTTTTGTTCCTGTATGTTATCTCGAGCGTCTCCCTGTTGTATCTCCTGGCCTTGCATTCCTGGCAGTGGACGTAGACGTCAGGCAGAAAATGCATCTCCACCTTTATCATCCCGTCCCCCCTGCATGCCTCACATCTGCCGCCCTTGACATTGAAAGAAAACCGTCCCGGCTTGTATCCTCGTACTCTGGATTCCGGCAGCCTGGAAAAAAGATCTCTCACCGGACCGAATATCCCGGTATACGTCGCTGGATTAGAACGGGGTGTCCTGCCGATCGGAGACTGGGTTATATTGATCACCTTATCTATATTTTCCACCCCTTCGACCGTGTCGTGTTCACCGGGAAGCCTGTTGCTCCTGAAGAATTTCCTGTGAAGGGCCCTGTACAGTATATCGTTGACCATCGTGCTCTTGCCCGATCCCGAGACTCCCGTCACGCACACCATCTTTCCCAGCGGAAAAGTCACATCGATATTTTTCAGATTGTTGGCCCTGGCTCCCCTCAGGACGATCTCCCCTCCGTTTCCCTTTCTCTCTTCCCTGTCCGGCTCGAAATATTCCATATTCTTCAGGTAACGGCCCGTCGGACTTTCCTCCACATCTCCGATCTCTTTCGGTGTGCCTGTCGCTACGACATACCCGCCGTGCTCCCCCGCACCCGGGCCCAGGTCTATGACATAGTCAGCAGCAAGTATGGTCTCCCTGTCGTGCTCTATCACGATCACGGTGTTGCCGACGTCACGAAGCTCCTTTAACGTACCGATCAGCTTGTCGTTATCCCGCTGGTGAAGTCCTATCGACGGCTCATCGAGAATATAGAGGACCCCGACCAGCTGCGAACCTATCTGAGTGGCGAGCCTGATCCTCTGCGCCTCGCCACCGGCAAGGGTAGAAGCGGACCTGTCGAGAGTAAGATAATCAAGACCCACGTTTTTCAGAAAATCGAGCCTTGAACTTATCTCGATCACCAGGGGGGCGCCGATCAGCGCGTCGTTTCCCTGAAGATCGAGTCCATTGAAAAATTCGACCGCTGATTCTATCGTCATCGATGTCACATCCGATATCTTCAGGCCCGAGACCGTTACCGACAGGCTTTCCTCTTTCAATCTCGACCCACCGCACCCGGTGCATCGGTCCCTGGTCATATAGGTCTCGATCCATTTTCTCACCGCGTCAGACCTCGTCTGGTGGTATCTTCTCCTGAGGTTTGGAATGATACCTTCCCAGTTCGTCACATACTCACCCCGCCCCTTTTCGAAATCGTATTTGACCACGATCTCGTCTTCCGAACCCTCAAGTATGATCTTCCTTGTGTTCGCGGAAAGCTTGTCGAACGGCCTGGTCAGCGAGAATCCATGAAGCTCGGCGAGCGCCTCGATCCTGCACCGGAACCAGTTATCTTTCAGCGCCCCCACCGAAGCGATAGCCCCATCTTTCAGGCTCAGCGAACTATCGGGAACGACAAGCTCCATTGCAAAATCGATCGTCGTACCGAGGCCATGACATTCTTCACAGGCGCCGTAGGGAGAGTTGAAGGAAAACATCCTCGGCGAGACCTCTCCGAGCCCCCCCCCACACCACGGACAGGAATACTCCATGCTGTAGAGGACCTCTTCCTTTCCCTGCAGGACCATGATAACGCCTTCGCCCGCCTTCGCCGCTGTCTCCGCGGAATCGGCGATCCTCCTCTCGACCCCGCTGCGCACCTTGAGCCTGTCGACGATCACTTCTATATCATGTTTCTTTTTCTTGTCAAAATCAGGCAGGTCGTCCAGGGAATAAGTCTCTCCATCGATCCGGACTCTCGTAAATCCACTCCTGCCGAGCTTGGACAGAAGGACTTTGTGCTCGCCCTTTCTTCCCCTGACAACGGGAGCCATTATCACCAGTCTCGTTCCCTCTTCAAGGGCGGTCAACTTGTCCACGATCTCTGCCACGGTCTGCCTCGATATCCTCCGGCCGCACCCCGGGCAGTGAGGAAGCCCCACGCGCGCGAAAAGCACGCGGAGATAATCGTATATCTCGGTAATTGTACCGACTGTCGAACGTGGATTGCGGGATGTGGTCCTCTGATCGATCGAGATCGACGGGGAAAGCCCTTCTATCGAATCGACATCCGGTTTTTCCATCTGCTCGAGGAACTGTCTGGCATAGCTGGAGAGTGATTCGACATACCTTCTCTGACCTTCAGCATAGATCGTGTCGAAAGCGAGAGAAGATTTGCCCGAGCCACTCAGCCCGGTGACGACCGTGAAAGAACCCCGCGGAATGGTGACGGTGATATTCTTCAGGTTGTGTTCGCGCGCTCCCTTGACGACAAGGTTTTCACGGGACATCTAGATGTCCCCGTTCCCGGAGGAGCCTTCGCCGCTCTCTCCGCCGGTGCCCGGATTTCCGGCGCCTTTATCTCCGGCTCCAGCATCTCCAGCTTCGACCCCGTTGATCCTGTCGAGAGCCTTTTTCGCGAGAGATCCCCAGTCAGAATTCTCGCCGTGGCTCGATATTATTCTTTCGTATATCTGTACGGCCTGTTCAGCCTGACCGCTGCGTTCATAGCAGATCGCTGCCTCCAGTTTCGATGTCACACCCCACATCCCCCCGGTCCTGAGGTATGGGACACGCAGGAATTCCCTGACCGCCTCAGCGTATCTCCCAAGGTTCTTCAGGCTGATGCCGGCCCAGTAATGGGCTCTGCCCTGCTGTTCCTCCGTCCGGGCTATCCCCGGGATCCTGGAGTATACCTCCCGGGCCATCTCGAAACTTCCCGACTGCCCGTAACTGAAACCCAGGTTGAAGAACAGCTCTACGATGTCATCCCTGCCGGGGAAACGCTCGCAGACCCTGTACCAGCCTTCCGAGGCTCTCTTCCAGTCTTCCAGTCCCTGATAGATCATCGCCATGTTTTTCAGCGCCATAAAAACCATCTCATCATCTTTCGACGCCTCGGCCGCCAGCCCGTAATTGACAGCTGCCAGGTTGAGCGTGCCGGCCCCGTAATAGGCAGACGCGAGTTTGAAATATGCCTGGTCGGCGATACTCGAATATGGGACCTCTCTCAACATGGTCTTCAGTCTCTCGATCGCGCGATCATATCCGCCCCGTTTCAAGTCGCACACCGCCATGTGATAAAGAGCTTCTGACGCCTCACCGGTTCCAGCGTATCTTTCTCTCAATATTGAAAATGTGATCTCTGCCTCATCGCAGCTGCCCCTGCCGGCCTCGTAACGGCCCTTTTCGAAAAGTATCCCCGCTATCAACGCGCAGTCCGGCCTCTGTTCGAGAAGCATCTGAAGATCCTCCCCCGCCTTCCCGACCTCACCTCTCATGAATCTCGCCTTTGCCCGTCCACCAGCCGCTCTGCAGGAATCGACCCCATCGAACCTTATCGCGTCGGAGAAGGCTCTTTCGGCCTGACCAGGATCGCCGGTATCGAGCAGTACTTCTCCGTAGAGAACGAGGTGTTCATGTCTTCTTTCGAGCTTGACCAACTCTTTCAGAAAGACTTTAGCCTCTTCCGGCCTGCCGACCGTTTTCAGACGCGTCGCCAGCCTGGAGAGAAGCCTGGTCCTGAGTCCTGCCGGCAGGTCATCGCTCTTTTCCAGGGTAGTCAGGATAGAATCGCAACGACCGAACTCACCGATCCGCTCCAGAGCGAGGGCCTCCCTGTACACCGTTTCCCGGGCGAGATGGCTCTCGGGAAAAACGGCGCTGAAATTCCGGTACTCGATCGCCGCCCCGCTGAAATCACGCAGATAATATTTCGCGTCTCCTATCCTCATGGCACATTTTGCGGCTGTCGAACGCGACGGCCGCATTTTCATACATTCCTGATAGGCAGACAGAGCCCCGCGATAATCCTTTATGGAGATCAAAGCCTCACCGAGATCGTAGCTTACCGGGGCGGAGCGTTCATCGTCCCCGTATGCGGCAATGAATCGCCTGAAATATCCGGCTCCCTTTTCGCTGTCACCCTTCAACCGGGAAAGGTACCCCGCGCGAAGAATGGCTTCCTTCCTGACATCGGCCGGCGCCTTGTCCGAGTCGACCATCTCAAGGACCGTCAACGCGCTGTCCACGGCCCACGCGTTTCCACCCGATGCCGCTTCGTACAGGTAACCACCCTTTACCCCCAGCGCCCACCATCTGTGCTCCGATCCACCGTAATATCCCAGAAATTCATCTATCTTTTTTAACCTGTCCGCCAGTTTCCAGTCTTCCAGTTTATACCGGAGATACTCTCTGTGTGACAGGCCGCCATATTCGGTCCCCGGATGATTCCTCGCGACTTCGAACCACTCCGACAACGCCTTTTTCTTTTCTCCATTGTTCGGACTGCCGTCCACCGACGAGAGTTCGAAGAGACGATAATGAGCCTGCCCCAGATAATACCTGGCCTTCGCTACCAGCACATCGGAGATATCATCCTTGAGCGCCCTGTTCAGGAAGCCTGCTGCCTCCTCGGGCCTGTCCGCCTTTTCAAGAAGGATCACCCCCATCTGTACCGCTTTGACCTCACGGGGATAATCAGCCAGCGCGTAGGTGGCTATCTCGGCTATTGCCGAATCATCGGGATTCCTCATCAGGTCCATTCTCTCCAGCCTGATCCCGGCTCT
>JAGLYV010000027.1 GCA_023131975.1 Candidatus Krumholzibacteriia bacterium
CAACTGCATCGGCAACGGGCTGACAACGGCTTATCCTACCTGTACCGATGTCTGATTTCCGGGAGCACCGCATACCCTCACTCCGTCAGCGGCCCACTGTAACCATTCAACGACACATCAGGACTCCCACCACCCTTACCTGATGAAATATAACAGACTGAACAGAGGGCAATCAACGTAACCATATGTTTACACTTGCGGTTATGTCATTTTTATGTTGACCTCAAAGTACGGTTCTGATAGGCTGCGGTTAATCCTGATAAGAGGGACTACAGGGGCAATATTTTAAATCTGAATCTCGGCTTCGGGTATCGATCGATATCGATATGATGCCTTGGACTGAATCTGAAGGGAAAGGGGACTCCCATGAAACATCATACTCATATCTACATAGCTAAAAAGGCGATCGAGATGCTCATCGATTCTCGAGAAAACCTCAAATACAAGAGTGGCCGTTCAGCCAGTTCAGAGAGGAAGGAAGAATGGCTTCACGCCGCAAAAGACCTCAGAAGGATAATGAACTCCCACATGGACAGCATCACCGAGGCAAGCTGGGCGCCCGACGACATCCTCAATGACAGGTCTACATTTCACACCTTCAAGCTTTACACAGAGGAAGAGTTCACCGACTTCGAGGCGTTTGCCAAAGAAACTCACGAGAAGGACGGCGAAAAGTTCTATCGCGCGAAGGGCGGTGGCGGGCTCCCCTACAAGGTCGACCACCTCGCGAGGATGATCAACGACATGTTCAAGCTTCGCAAGTTTAACGATAGTTTCAACATGAGAAATATCATGTACCAGATGTTCCTCATCTCGCACTACATAGTCGACGCGCACGTGCCCATGCACTGCGATATCCGTGACGACAAGCCGAAAGGTGCCAAGCCGTACAAAGATAAGCCGAGCGACGGAGAGTACTATAAAAAAAAGCATCATGGCGATATAGAGACGATCTGGGAAAAAGCGGTCCTGCCTGTCGGGGTCGGCGAAAAGATCCTCGTTCCCGAGAAGGGCAAAGAAGCGGGCAAATCCGCCAAGTACAGCGAGGCCGTCAAATACAACTTTAAAAAGGATGCGGGCGAGTTGGTTACTACCCGGCTGGAATTCGGCGATATCATGGACTACATGATCGATCTCTGTATCGAATCAAAGAAGAGGAGCTTGAGGCTCTTCCCTGTCGACCACAACGACAAACCGGTCATGGACGATTTCGGGGAATTCACGCGGGAGATCTTCAGCCACGCTATCGGCAATGTCGCGTCGATCTGGATGTGCATCTGGGCGAAGAACTGAGCGGGCTGGTTCCGGGCTCGCCTTAACGAAGATCGGATATGAGGTGAAAGGAGCACAGTCATGGATGGATCCACCTGGCCCGCGCAGAGGACAGCCGTACTCGTCATACACGGAATAGGAAGTCAGTTTCCGTTCGAGACGCTTGACATGTTCACGCGGCCGCTGGTCGATGAACTGGACAGGAGGAATCCCGGCAAGATCAAACTGGAACACCGCGTTGCGACAAGAGACAACATAGGAATCAAAGGATGGAAGGAAAACTCCATCCGAATCACCCGCAGTGAAAGCACCACGCCAATAGACATTTACGAGTACTACTGGGCGAACCTCTCCGAGAACCTGGTCACCCTAAAAGACCTTCAGAAATGGGTCTCGCAGGTTGTGGCAGGCGCGAAAGAATTTTACAACGAAAACAAACATCTGGGCGAAGCGTGCAAAGACGATAGCATCCTCTTTAACAAACATGGGGCTATGCGAGGGAAGGCCTATAAACTGACCCTATTGGCCGCATTCGGGCTTATCCCATTGTATGTGGTGGCATGGAGAGTACTGTTTATGGTCGCTACGATGTTCCCATACATACGATGGATCGCGAAACCGTTGGCTGATCTATATTACAGAAAGGTCACGGACAAATTCACGAATTACGCTGGCGATGTCGCTGTATACAACTCACTTGACCCTAAATCAACTTTCTACAAAATCCGTACAGAGATCCTTGAAGGCGCAGTCTCAGCATTACGACATCTCGTAGAGATGAAGGAGAATGTGGCGACAGACAGCCCGGCGTTGGGAAAATCCCCCTATTACGGTAGAATAATCGTTGCAGGACATTCCCTGGGAAGCCAGATCGCCTTCGATGCGATAAACCGTCTCACGCGCATGATATCGCTCGGCGAGATCACCGGAGTGGCACCCAAAGGAGATTATATCGACAGCCAGGGCAATCCCCAGCCATTCCGGTCTGGAACGACCACGCTTTCGAATATAAGAGAGACCCTCTGCGGACTGGTAACATTCGGTAGCCCGCTTGACAAGATAGCATTCTTCCTCCGCCAGCAGGCCCCAAACGATCAGTACTTGCGCTGTCAGATACTGGAGAACTATCACAGCTTCAAGCAAGGACCGTGGAACGCCAAAAACGACCCAAAAGTGAAACATAAGTTGCCCTCACCTTTTACGAAGATATTCAATGAGATCAGGTGGTATAACATCTACGACTTGAAAGACCCTGTAAGCGGTTATCTCCACTTCTACGACAAAGTAGAAAACAAACACATGGAATATGAAAGTAATATAAAGATTAGCAAGGTCCGCCATGAAGAATACTGGAAGCACCCGTATATGTTCGAGAAAATCATCGACGATTTCATTATTCCCGTCGAGCCACCGAAACACGTAGAGACTGAATCCGGGTAGTGGCAACCAGTCAGCACTCTGTCGATTCAATGGGACCGAAACCGTATCGCCGAACAGCAGAGACCGGTACAGGCTGGCATTATCTTGACACTTTTACCAGTGTGTGATAGCCTACTGAAATCTATCACCTACAGGTAAAAGTGGGGTTTCCGACAATCGGCTTTTTTGTGTTCGAATGCACAATCGGCAGGTAACGAAGGAGGAGAATCATGTATGCAGGCAAGTGGCTGATCTGTGCGGTCATCATCATGATCATCGCGCAGTCGGGTTGCAGTGACGACGGCACAGGACCTTTAGTGAACGATGACCCGGTCTGCGGGCTTTCGACAACATTGCTTGAGTTCGGCAGTGTTATTTTCGGCGGCACGTCTGATCAGACCTTCATCATCACGAATACCGGCGTGGGGACCTTGACCGGGACCATCTCGGAATCCTCTGACGAATATGAGATCATCGGTGATGCTTCCTACAGCCTGGACGCAGGGGTGTCCGATACCTTCACCGTTCGATTCACGCCGACTTCTCTCGGCATCAGGATGTGCGAACTGGGGACGGGCTCCGACTTTTGCGATGTAGTACAGTGCACCGGTATCGGTGGCGCTCATTATTATGCCGATGCTTCATCGGGGCTGGACACAAACCCGGGAACGAGCGAAGAGCCGTTCAAGACGATCACGCACGCGGTCTCGATCGCTGGAACAGATAATATAATCGGTGTTCTTCCGGGGACATATGATGCCGCTCTCGGAGAGACATTCCCCATTAGGCCCAAGCAGGGGCAGAGCCTCATCGGCGATATACCGAACAAGGGGCTGGGAGCCGTCACCACGACGATTTACGGTTCTGGCGACGCGAGCCCGATAGATAGCTATCTCTCAGCGATAGTAGGCGCCGACCAGGCCATGGTGGCCGGATTCGACATCGGTGCCCCATACACGATAAGGACTTTCGGCATCTACCTGGCCGATGTCGTCATGACCATCAAGGACAACTCCTTCACCTCGACGACGACAAACCTGTACGGCGGGATCCGTGCCAGGGGCACAGGCGCCACGATGATAACGCGCAATGATTTCCTGACATCAGCCTACGGCGTCTACAGCAACTCATGTACAGGCGGCATGATAATCGAGGCAAACGATTTTCTGACCATGTCCATACCTGTCGACGTGGTCGGCGACCCCAACAACACGATCATTCGTGGAAACACCTTTGTGGGCACAGGACAGATCGGGGTACAGGTGCAGCACGGAGTGCCGCTCATCGAAGACAATGTTTTCAACAACCCCGGGGGATATTCCAACTACGGTGCGGTCCGTTGCCAGGGTGCGACAGCGAATCCGACGATCCGCAGCAACACGTTCATCTGCGCGCGCGGAATACGTATCGACAATGCTCTTTCACCGGATATGGGGACCGCTGGCGATCCTGGAGAAAACGATTTCAGCGGAGTCACCGTCGAGTCGATCTACCACATGGGAACCGCATTCCTGAACGCGATCGGAAATACCTGGCCACATGCGTCCCCGATCTGCGGTACCGACATCGTATTAACCAGTTCCGGCACGATCACATGGGGTACGGGCCTGGGCGAAGAGTGTCCGTGATGAAGACAAACAGTTCTGCTGATTAGATACCGCATCCTTAACGCGCGTTGCTCGATAGATGCTTCTAGCGTTTCAAATGCCGATCCATGAAGCTTGTGATCGTCTTGAACAGATGGGTCCGCGTCGCCTTGCCGGTCAGGCTGTGTTTTTTGCCGGGGTAGGTCATCATCTCGAACGGTATCATACGGTCCTGAAGTTCCTTGAACAGACGGGTGCTGTTGGTGAACAGGACGTTGTCGTCGGCCATACCGTGGATCACCAGCAGCGGACCACGCAGGTTTTCGATGTACGGGAAGACCGAGGTCGCTTCGTAACCGGCACCGTTCTGGTCGGGGTGTCCCAGGTACCGCTCGGTATAATGCGTGTCGTAAAGCAGGTAATCTGTGACCGGCGCGACCGCGGCGCCCGCATAAAACAGGTCAGGAGCTTTCATCATCGCCATCAGGGCCATATACCCGCCGTAGCTCCAGCCGAACA
>JAGLYV010000028.1 GCA_023131975.1 Candidatus Krumholzibacteriia bacterium
GACTTTGGGAAAAAGAAAATGCATAGACATTCGAAGAGGAAATAATCGAAAAGGAAATAATTGAGAAGGAATGATTGGAGAAGGGATATTTGGAAAGGAAATATTCGAAGCGAAATCATTCGAAGTAGATGTTCCGTGCGATAATGTTCGGGAAACCGGCGAAAATGAAAAAGTGAGAGTGGACAGCAAGACGAGGATGCTTCTGGAGCGAAGATAGCAAACATGTTTAACCGTAACCGATTGTGGAAGAACCGTCTTAAAACTATCCCGGAATGATTTTGCCAGAAAAACCTTCTTCTTACTTGCCGATGACCTCAAGAATATCGCATGATTATTGACGGGTTAAGGTTAATAATTTGGATTAATCTGGATTTGAGTCCGCAAAAAACCGATATTAGAATAATTACTGGAGGATCGATTATGATTAAGAAACGCACATTGATAATCATCATCTCTGTAGCCATCGTCGTGATCGGCGCCCTGGTCGCTTTCCGCTCTAACATCGGCGGATCGATTTACAACAGGGAAGTCAGATCCCTCTCCTCCGTGTTACCACCCGAACTCTCGACAAAATACGGTGAAAACTTTACGTACACGATGGACAAGTTCTGGAGCTGCTACAAAGACGATCTCGTCTCTCAGAACGACATGACCGACGTGATGCAGCGCCTGCGTGACCTTCGCTCGCAGTCCGAGATAAAGGACATCGATGTCTTCATTTTTATCGGATACGTAAGCAGGATCTATACGGACGCGATGAACAAGAGGCATCAGGAGTTTGTCGACGAGGAGCAGCAGAATGAACAACCCATGATCATCAATCAGTGATCATTCATCCGTGATCATTCACCATGACAAGGAGCTGGATCACCGGCCAGACGTTTGAACTCATCACTGCCCGGAGATATAGAATTTTTCCGTGAGGGACCGCTCGATGTCCCTGAAGTTCCTGTACTCGACATGATCGAGTCCCTTCTGCCTCATATGGGTGAGCAGATCGTCCTTGGCAAAGACCAGATCGGCATGTTCGGACGCGCACCGGTCGCTGTAGCCGTTGCCTATATATACAGTGTAAAAACCCTTGTCCTTCAGCTGCTTGAGATGGAACATCTTGCAGTTACCGCACATCGTGCAGCCGTTGCTGAGACCATAAAAAGGAAACTCCACCGATTCGATCTCTCCGCCTGAACCGAACACAAGATGATTGGACCGGAACTCCAGATAGCCAAACCCGAACCTCATCAGCATCGCTTCGATATAGTAGTCCATGCCATCGCTGAGTATAAGAAAATCGTATTTCCTGCGATTGCTGAAATCGACGAAATCCTTGAAATAAGGATCGAATTTTTCATCCTCTATGAACTCGTCCAGATCATCCCGGGTAGCCGAAATAGACGCTACCTCTTGCTCGAGGCATTCCCTGGAACTGATCAGGCCGATCTTCCATTTTTCGAGGAGTTCTTCCCACGAAACTTTGTCGGGCACGAAGCTCTCGAAAAAATGGTGCCCGATGTCCCTGACCGTGATCGTGCCGTCAAAATCGCAGACCACCGCAATCTTGTCACTCATCTATTCAGCCTCCGCCTCGGCGACCTTCGTATGGCTGGCGGCGTAGGAGAATATTTCCTCTAAAGTGTTCACATTACGGAACATCTCGAGGATTTCGATTATCTCGGGATCCTCCGCCAGGGTCGCCACATATGCGCCCTTCGTGCCATAAAGCTTGCGGAAGACTTCCCTTCTGATCCCCTGCTTGACATAGTCTGTGTTTTCCTCGGTCCAGTCTTCCTCTGTGTATTCGATCTCTTTTTCAGCCAGATGATTCTTGAACTCGGCCAGGATCGCCTCGTCCACGACGAACTCATCACCGATATCATGATAGGCAGAGTATCCTATGGCGAACGAGAAGAAGAGGCTTCTGAGCTCAAGCTTTCTCTGGAATTTCGTAAACTTGGGAAGCTCTATCTTCCAGTCGGGAGCGATTCCCCCACCACCGTAGACCACACGGCCGGAAGCTGTATAGTATTCCTTCTTGCTGTCCTCGGTCTCTATCGCATTACCATCCTCGTCGTAATCCTTGTGGATACATCTCTTGCTGGGCGTGAAATATTTCTGGGTAGTCAGCTTCAGCGCCTCACCATCGCCTATCTTGAACACGGTCTGAACACTGCCCTTACCGAAAGTCGTCTGTCCTACGACGAGAGCCCTGTCCCAATCCTGGAGAGCGCCGGCGACGATCTCGGAAGCAGAAGCGCTCGCACCGTTCACCAGGATGACGACAGGATAGTTGCCGTGCAGATTCATCGCGTTCGAATAAAACTTCGTATTGTTCTGCTGTATCCTGCTCTCGGTGTAGACGATGAGCTTGTCTTTATCCAGGAAAAGATCCGAGACCTCGAATGCCGAAGTCAGCAACCCGCCGGGATTCCCGCGAAGGTCGAGTATGACTCCCTTTATGTCCTGCTGCTCGAATCCACGTAGAATGACGCTCAACTCTCTCGCGGTCTTCTTGGCGAACCTTGCGACCCTGACATACCCCACATCCTCCATTATCGTCGAATATGTGATACTCGGGACCCTGATGATCTCTCTCGTTATAGTAAACGGTAGCGGCTCATCCAGTCCTTCCCTGCCGATCATGATATTGACCTGGGTCCCGGCGGCGCCGCGGAGCTTTTTGACAGCCTGATCGCTGCTCCAGCCCTTTGTCGACTCACCTTCGATCTCGATGATCCTGTCACCACCCTGTATGCCGAGCCTCATGGCAGGCGTATCGTCTATCGGCGAGATGACTGTCGGATACTTGTCTCTGACGACTATCTGTATTCCGAGCCCGCCGAACTCACCCTCTGTATCGATCATCAGGTTCTCGTACTGCGATCTGTTCATATATATCGAATGGGGATCGAGAGTGCCGAGCATGCCATCGATCGCGCCGTCGATCAGTTCGGTGAAATCCCTTTCCTCGACATAGAACTCGAGGACCTTCACGAGGACATTGTTGAATCGCGTCAGTTCATCGTACCGGCTGCGATCTTCTTCCTCATGCTTATCGGCCGCGCTCACGATCCACGCCGTAGCGCCGATTATAATTATCAATACTGCCGGTATAAGAAATTTCTTCATTTTCTTCAAACCTGACCTCCAGTCACGTTGGCCGATGGGGGGAGGGCCGGTGGGCCGACCTCACGGGCCTTTGGTCTTTATCTATAAATCCTCTATCATAATTCATGCCTCGCGGGCATTTCGTACTCTTTTAAAGCCACAGGCTGAATATACTGATTAAAGTACCGCCTAACAAACGATTTTGCCTCCATTGGCAGGGGTGACCGTTGCTACCCCTCTTTTTGTCCATGCCTCTAGAATTGTACGTCCAGGCGGGGTCGAATGTTCCCAAGGACTGCCTCAGTTACCTCGGAAAGCGATAAAGCCGCGTCGATCACGACAAATCTTCCCGGTTCTCTCCCGGCGATCCTCAGATACCCTTCTCTGACCTTTTCGTGGAACGATCTGGCCTCGCGCTCCAGTCTGTCCTTGATCTGGACTCCGTCAGCCTCCCTCTTCTCGGGGCCACGGCTGAACCCGGCCTCAACAGAAAGATCGAATAAAAAGGTCACGTCGGGAACGGATCCTCCAACGGTAAACGAGTTGAAATGCTCGACGACATTTTCACCCAGGCCCCTTGCCCATCCCTGGTAGGCCACAGAGGCGTCCATGAAGCGATCGCATATGACTATCCTGCCCTCTCTCAAGGCCGGGGATATCACTTCATCGACCAGCTGTGCTCTGCTGGCGAGGTACATGAGAAGCTCGGCACGGGCGGATATCTCCGCGCGATCGGGATCGAGAAGGATCGCCCTGATCGCTTCGGATATCCTTGTACCTCCCGGTTCGCGGGTTAAAAGGACATCTATTCCCGCCTTCTCCAGTTCATCGGCGACAAGCCGGGCTACGGTAGATTTACCAGAGCCCTCTATCCCTTCGAATGTCATGAAAAAGCCGTTCATCACATGTCCTTCCTACTCACAGCCAGGAAGTTACGTCACAGGGCAGCAGGAAACCGACTCTGCTATGCCCGACCCGGTCCATCGCGCGAGGGGGGCGTCTACTTCACCGATAGCGTGACCAGCGCCTTTATCCGGCTCCTGAACTTTCGGATTGCCAGAAGGGACTTGAACAGTTCGTCGATCCCCGCGGCGACCCAAAGCCCGTACAACGCGAAACCAAAAGTGAAGGCGAGGTTGAATCCAAGAACGATCTCGATGGCGAACACACCGATAAACGCGAGGTACATGGGGTACTTGTTTTCCCCGACGCCCCTGAGACTGAATGAGAATATATACGACATCGCCTTGGGTATCTGTACAAATGCCACTATCTGAAGGACCTTCACACATAGCTCGATCACATCAGGATCGGTCGTGAATATGATGACGAAGTACCTTGCCCTGAAATATATGACCGCGGTGAGGAGAAGCACCAGGCAACCGACGAGCGCAACGAAGAGGTTCGCCGTTTTTCCTGCCCTCTTGTATTCCTTCGCGCCGAACCGCTGACCGACCAGGGTAAGAGCCCCCGTGCCGAAGGCGAGGTACATTACCGCGAACAGTCGCTGGAAAGTGAGAGCAACGATGTGCGCCGCCGCCGCCGCCACCCCGAGCCTGTTGCTGAACCCGATCACTACCGTCATGCCGGTCATCCAGGCAAGCTGTTCGAGAGTGCTGGGAATACCGGTTTTTATTATTTGAACTATAGTCTTGCGGCGGACGCTTCGGAAATCGTGCCACCGGAATGTGAGTACGCTCTTGCCCCGGAGAATCACACTATATGTAAAGAAAAATCCTATCGTGTGCCCGATCCCTGCTGCCAGCGCGGCGCCCCTGACACCCATATGGGGGAACCCCCAGAGCCCGTAGACGAGCAGGATAGCAAGGACCAGGTGAATGATGTTCGCCAGAAGCCCTATCATCATCGAAAGATGCGTGTCCCCCGCTCCCCTGACTATTCCGATCGCGACAAAATTCATTATGATGAATGGCGCGAACCAGGCGACCGTTCTCATATAGTCGACACAGATCACCGTCACCGCGGGCGAAGCCCCGAGTATCGTGCTGAATATGAAAGGAGCGGAAAAATACCAGATCAGCGATATCCCTATGGCTGGAAACATCGACGTAAAGAGTGTCTGTCCGAGGAAATGGTTTGCATGTTCCTTCCTGCCAGCCCCCAGCCACTTGTTGATTATGATAGTCGCGCCGAAGACGAATGTAAGAAGGATGGTGCAGGTGAAAAGGATGATCTGTACGACGTTACCAAGAGCGGTCAGGGCGTCGACACCCGAAGCACCGAGTCCGGGGTAGAACTTGTGCATCGTAGACAGCGCGAGATGGCCGACGAGCATCGGCTCGACGGTCCACATCATCACCTGGGCTCCGAAATCCACAACTATAGGGACCGAAGTCCGCAGAATGGTCCTGATATTTGGCTTCATAGACCGTTACCCCGACGGCGTCTACCGGCAGCCCACCGAAAAAAGGTACTCACTGCCATTAATCAATAATCTCTATTAGTCGGCCGGGAGGTGGATCAAAGTACGCTGTCCGAATCCCCGACCTTCTCTGTCGTTATCTTCCTGATGTGCTGAACTCTCTGCAGGAAAGTGAAGATGCTCATCGCGGCAAGAAATACTATGACAGCCGTCAATACGACTCTTCCGAAGATCAGGCCAACGATCATAAGAGCAACCCGTTCAGGCCGTTCGAGAACCCCGACAGTACATTCGAGCCCCAGTCCTTCCGCTCTGGCCCGTGTGTAACTGGTGAGAAACGAACCAGCGAGAGCAGCGAGTACAAAGAAGACCAGGGTACCGTTGCCCTGCCCATACCTTGTAAAATCGCTCTGCCCATACCTCATAAAGTAGAAGACAAGACCCGTGAAGTAGGCCATCTCACTGACCCTGTCACCCACCGAATCGATGAATGCCCCGAAAGTGGTCACCTTGCCCTGGCTTCTGGCCAGCGACCCGTCTATTGTGTCGGCCAGACCCGATATGATGAGTATGATCCCCCCGGCAAACAATTTGCCATTTGCCACATAAATAGCGCCAATAAAACTGAAGAATATGCCGAACAGTGTCACTCCCATCGGAGATATTCCCATATACGAGCAAAGAGCCACTACCGGGTCGAGAAGCCCCCTTAACCTGTCCCTGATTTCCGACTTTCCAGCCACTTCGTATCCTCTTTCCCTGAACCTGCCGGTGCAGTATCCCACATTGGGCAGTATTATGAATTTCAATAGTGCCGCTGTCAAGGAGTTCCATTACGCCGGACGCTCCAGCCAGCCGACCTCTTCACACATCGACATCTCTATTACACCGGTCTCTTCATTACATCGGACAGCTCAACCCTTGCGTCCCTTGCCTCTGACCAGCAGCGTGATCTCCCCCCGCACCCTGCCCTTTTCCATCCTGTCGGCCACTTCAGCACCTGTTCCCCTGATTATTTCCTCATGCAGTTTTGTCATCTCTCTGGCAACGACGACCTCCCTGTCGCCCATCACCTCACTCGCGATCCTCAGGGTCTTGACGATCCTGTGAGGACTTTCGAAAAATATCGATGTGCCTGTATAATCAGCCGCTTCGCCCAGGACACGAGCCAGCGCCCCCTTTTTCCTGGGCAGATACCCGAGGAAGGCGAACTTGTCAGTCGGGAGGCCCGAGAGTACCAGTGCCGTCGTAACGGCGCTCGCGCCGGGAATGACGGTGAACGCAATACCCTCATCTATGAGGCGCCTCACAAGATAATATCCGGGGTCGGAGATCCCCGGCATCCCCGCATCGGAGACCAGAGCCGCCGTCTCTCCACCCTTCAATCGCTCGATCACCCCAGGTGTGACTCTTTCCTTGTTGTGGTCGTGAAAGGCAAAAACAGAGACTTTTATCCCGTACCGCTGCAGGAGGGTCCTCGTCTTCCTCGTGTCCTCGGCAAAAAGAACATCGATAGAACCGAGTATTTCTATAGCCCGATGTGAGATGTCCTCGAGATTTCCGATGGGAGTGCTGACCAGATAGAAAGGGTATGTCCTCATTTTCCGGACTTTCCCGATCCGTGGACTCCGGTCATTCCCGACATGACTTCTTCCACCCTTTCGATATCGGCATCTGAGATATCGAGATGGGTGACCATCCTTATCGACCTGCTGCCGAAGGCGAGCACCATGATCCCCGCCGATTCGAGATCGGCACAGAACCCGTCGAAATCGATCGCCTCGTCATCAACGCGGAAAATGATTATGTTCGTGTCGATGGGAAAGAGCAGCCTCAACCCCGGCATCGACTGGATCAGCGTTCCTATGCGCGATGCCCTGGCATGGTCCTCCGCGAGCCGATCTATATTGTTCTCCATAGCGTAAAGACAAGCCTCCGCGAGTATTCCCGCCTGCCTCATCCCTCCACCCAGCCGTTTTCTCCAGAAACGGGCCTTTTCCACCGTCTGCCCGTCAGAGATGAATATCGAGCCGACCGGCGCGCCGAGTCCTTTCGAAAAACAGATATTGATCGAGTCGGCGATCTTTCCGTATTTCTCGAATGGCACCCCGCTCGCGACTACCGCGTTGGCCAGCCTCGCGCCGTCAAGATGGACCCGGAGGCCGTTTTCTCCGGCGACGCGATATATTTCTTTCAATCCATCATATGGATAGACCCTTCCACCGCCACGGTTGTGAGTGTTCTCAACAGTCACAAGGGAAGTCCTTGGATGATGTATGTTGATCGGCCTTACAGCGGCACGCATGGCATCTACGGAAAGGAATCCATCCGGTCCATCCAGGGGATGAAGCTGCAGGCCACCAAGAGCCGCCGCGCCACCCGCCTCGTAATTGAATATGTGACAATTCCTGTCGAGGATCACTTCGTCGCCCGGCCGGGCCTGGGAAAGCAGTCCGAGGATATTCGCCATAGTGCCACTCGGCACAAATACGGCGGCCTCCTTGCCGAGAAGATCCATCATGTATTTTTCAAGGCGCTGGATCGTGGGGTCGTCCCCGAGGACATCGTCACCCACCTCGGCGGCGGACATGACCTTTCTCATTTCCTCAGATGGTCTTGTAACGGTATCACTTCTCAGATCGACCACGGAGAGGGCCATAATCTACCTTTCCTGCTGCAAATAGGACATCACACACCCCTGCCGCCTCGCGAAAAGGGTCGCTTTGATAATCGGTTTGTACGCGGACTATTGGATCAAGACTGAGCTACCAGTTCCTTCAGTTCACGTGATACCTTGAAAACGGGAACCTTGCGGTCTGGAACCGGAACCGGCTCACCGGTCCTGGGATTCCTGGCCATCCTGGCTTTGCGCTCCTTGACTTTGAAAGTGCCGAAGCCGCGAATCTCATAGTGCTCCCCCCTGACGAGGCCCTCCGAGATGGTCGAAAGAAAACACTCGACCGCTTCTGCCACTTCTTTTTTCGTCAAGCCGGTCCTGCTGGAAATATTCTCCACGATTTCAGCTTTAGTCATTTACCCTTCCTCCTTGTCAGCAGGATTCAATTTCCCCCTCCGCGCTTCAAACGCGGATAAAGACCTAACTTGCTCACTAAACAATAAATAGCCCGAATCTGTCAAGAAAAATATCTCGGGGGTCGGCAATACCTGCCAGCCTGAGCATTACCCGCGGCCGAGGCTTCTCTCCCTTGGGTGGCCGGGGCTTCTCTCCCCCGGTTTGTAATAGTTTCCAATATTCCCGTTACTCCCCGCCTGTCATCGATCTGATATTGCAGGAACGATATCAGATGTTGCAAAGTAGCCCAAAACACGCGGGGGAACTGACCCCGGACAAAGGAACAACGGGGAACAACCGGGACTTTCGGGGAAGGCGCGCTGAAATCGAAGAACCGATAAAACCCCCTGCCAGCAAAGGACAACGGCAGATCACGGAACTTTTTCAAATTGTACTGGTACAGCCTTTGCTGTCAATATTGATCGCTGCGAGGTGGTCGCCGCCTTCACGAACCCGACCCTGCATCGCATCATCTCGCAGCATCTTCTTCAGTCCATGAGGGCTGATTTTTTTGTTCCGCATCATCTGTTCGAAGAGGTGTCACCGGATCCCGAGAAGCTTATGGCACTGTGGGATCACCTTGACATCCTCCAGCGCCGCAGCTGCTATCCCCCTGGCATACATGAGTTTTTCGGAAGTCGGAGGCCTGCAGCCGATCAGCCGCGAAGAAGTCACCGGCTGGATGACAAAAGGTATCGACCTGTCCGTTCGGGCGACCAGTTCCACCGCATGTTCAAACTCGCCCGGATCGAAGTCATCGTCGATGACCACCTTTACAAAAAAATCTTTTCGGGCAAAGACCGGGATGACCCTCGAATAGATATCGAAGATATCCTTGCCGAAGGTACTCGCATCGGCCCGCTTCCCGACCGTTCCCCCGTCCGGCAGACAGAGGGACGGGAGCTTGATGTCCATCGATACGATATCGACTAATGGTGCTATTTTCGCGGCGGCAGCTTCATGGAGCCCGTTCGTCTCCAGATACACCGGAAGATCCGAAGGCCTGAAAAGAGGCAGGAAAGCCTCGAGGAAATCAGATTGCTCGAGCGGTTCTCCCCCGGTGACACTGAGGGAATGAAGTCCGGGAATAGAAGATACAGACTTCTCCAGATAAGCTGAAAGCCCGGGTGCCGTTACAGGATTCAGGAAAGTCGTCTGTCCGCCGGGAGTATCGGGAATATCCGCCGCACCACCATCCACGCTGTTCGTATCGTCCATACCGTACACCACATATTCACGCGGCCTGACGGCTGCCTCCCTTGTATCGCAATAGCCGCAGCAGAAAGAACAGCCCGCAAGCCTCAGGAATATCTGCGTGACACCGACATATATCCCCTCGCCCTGCACGGAGCAGAATATCTCTGACAGATACCCGGGGACAGCTGAGGAATTCTCTTCAGAAACCGAGGCATCGACCGATCGATCTTTCATACGCCCCTTACCTTGCGGATAGCTATCTCAACGGAAGCACATTCTTCACCGTAACGCTCAAGCACTGCTTCGGCCAGTTCCACATGATCGATCCCAAGCTCTTCGAGCCCGATGGCCGGTACCGGCGCGCCAGCAGGGTCGATATTGACTCCGCAATGAAACACCGATGAAGTCGCGCTCGATGTGGTGATGGCCACCGTCAGTTTCCGGCCGGCGATATAGAGATCGTCACCCTTTCTCTCGAGACCCGCTCCTCCGGCACCCGCCCCCCCGGCCAGCTTCACCACGGTCTCCATGATGATAGAAACGAAAAGCCTCAGCCTGAAATTCGCCTCGCGAAGGGGACACTGAAAATGTTCGCCGATAAAATGAAGCATCGACGAGGAGATTATCGTACTGCCAGTCTCGGCATCCTCCAGGTCCACGAGACTGTCGCCCCTGACGTCGCAGGCGCCGGCGAAGGCTATCACCGCGTCACAGTCGAGTCCCGTCTCTTCCCTTATAAAATGACTTCTCAGCTGGCTCCCGTCATAGTCCAGGGCCCGGCCGGTCCAGGAAGTCTCTACAAGTGTATATCCACCTGACATATCTCTACCCTCCGGTAAGTTAGCATATGGCCAGTTCCGAACTGGTCAATTTCCGCATGACCAGTTTCCCGCAGACAATCATCCTCCGGACACTCAGCGACTGGCCCAGCTCAATCGCCCTGCCGCCGGACTTCCCGCGACAGCCCTTTTGAGCCGGAAACACGATTCGCATCTTCCGCACATGAGATCCCCATCCCTGTAGCAACTCCAGACAGACTCCCATGGAATATCGAGGCGAAGGCCCTCTTTGACGATCTGGATCTTGTCCATCGCGATCGTAGGCGCCTCTACCCGCACGGAGACTCCGACGCTGATCGCCAGAAAACGGTTTGATGCCTCGATAAAATCGGGGCTGTTGTCCGGATATGTTGCCGCCTCTTCCCTGTTGAAGCCGGTGACAATAATAGCGGCGCCGCGCGAAGCGGCGAAAACGGCGGCGACATTTATAAAAAGTCCGTTCCTGTTCTCTACCCAGACGGCTTTCGAAGCGGCCGCCTCATCACCCGGGTCACCGGAAAGGGGAAAATCAGGTATCTGCCCCCCCACTGTTCCCGAGACCAGTCCGGACGACGACATCTCTCCAAGCCAGGGCAGCCGGACTATATCGAGTCCCATCCCATAATGCGAGGCGACAGTTCTTGAGGCTGCTTCTTCCCTTGCCGAGGATTTCTGTGAATAATCTATGAAGACGGCCGTGCCGGAGATGCCCCGTTCGGCCGCGATGGCCACCGAGACGGTCGAATCAAGGCCGCCGGAAAGAAGAAAGACGGCGGTAGAATCATTTTCAGTCTTCACGGTACCGCACCATGTCCATCCTGGTCTCCCAGAGTTCTACTTCGACCAGGCGCCCTCCCTCGTAGGCCGTTTCTTCGCGAAGCAGCCGGAAGATCTCCGCGGCTATATTTTCCGAGGTCGGATTGATCCTGTCGAAGGGAGGCACTTCGTTCAAATGCCTGTGGTCGAACCGGGGAAGAAGTATTTTCTCCATATCGGCCCGGAGCCGCAGATAATCGACGGTTAGACCATTCTCATCCACTTTTTTGAACTCGTAATACACCCTGACCAGCCAATTGTGGCCATGGACCCTCGAACAATCCCCATCATACTCGTTCAGGGAGTGGGAGCAGCAGAGTTCTATCTCCGTGGAGAGTGTGTATATTCCAGTCATCTCAACACCTGGTACCTTTCCTGTCGATGCCCGGCAAACTCCCTGTCAGTGCGGCTGTGCAATTTGCAAAACATCGGTGCCCCGGGGGAGTCCCGGCACCGGATAATTTACACCTGAAGGCCAGAAATAGCAATAAATAAAGCGATTCGGGATTTCTTGCCCCGGATGGTACGCATTTCGCATAGAACTGTATGAGCCGGAGGACTGTTTGCAGCCGTTATCCCGGAAATAGAGAATTCAGGGCCATTTTCAACATGCTCCATCGAAAGGAAATGAACGTGTTCGTTACACAGGAAAAAGTCCTGAAAAAGATTCAGCAGGACCGTCAGCGAGGCGACCTGAAGAGAGCTCTCGACAGAGCGCTCGATGGACTCCAGAAATGGCCTGACGATCTCAACCTGGCGATGGAAACCATACAGCTCTGTATCGATACTTCCGACTACGTGCAGGCCGTCACGCAGATGAAGGCCGCTATCCGTCAACATCCACCCTCCCGCTCGCAGATATTATCGTTCGCCAAAGAGACATTCACCATACATCCTCACCCGACCCTCGGCAGCTTTATCGTAGAACTGCTCATGAGAAGCCGGGACATAGACAACATCAGGGACCTCATCAGGACATCGCCTCAGGAATTCGTTGACGGTCTGCTCAAGAAAGCCGAGACGAGGTCGGCAGGCATGAGGGACAGGGGCGACACAAAGACATCTTCATTCACAGATAACGAGATTCTCCTCGGCCTGCTCTATATGTCCACGGGCAACAGCGCCGAGGCACCATCACCCCTCGGAAGAGCGCTTGCGACCTCCCCCGAGAACGTTCAGGTGGTTGGAGAACTTCTTCTCGAACTGGAAAGAGACCTGCCTGAAAACGCATCCATAAAATTCGCCCTCGGCCTGGCTTCCTTCATGCTCGCGAGGCCAGAGAAAGCGGAAAAACGGTTCTTTCAGTGCGTCGAACTTAGCGACCCGCCGCTCGACTCCATGCTCAAACTTATCGATTCTTCCGAAGAACATTCGCCAGCTCATTTCCTCCTCAGGGGAGAACTCCTCATCAGATCGGAAAGGCCTGAAGAAGGCATTCCCCTGATCAGAGATTTCCTGGAGGGAAAGGAAGACGCCCGGTTAACATCGAGCGAGTCCTATCCCGACGAGAAAGACCGCAGAGAGATGGTCATGAGCCGGGTATTGACCCTTCCTGATGAAATGATGGTACACGAAGAACTTGCCTTTTTAGCGGCAGATACGGCCGCATCGCTTGAGCGCGTGAAGGAAGCGGTCGAACTGCTCGAGACCCTCTTCAGGCTTTCACCGACAAGCACCCCGGCGATTATATCCATAATCGAGAAAAACGACGCCATAGCCAACGGTGTCCCGGCGCAGAAATTCCTGCTCACCCTGAACCTCTCTACCGGCGACTTCGACAAAGCAGCTTCGGCTGCCAGAATTGCGGCCGGGATGAACCCCACACTCATCAGGGCCCTGATAGAGGCGATAAAGGAAAAATCTGACGCCGAAGGCGGCGAGAACAGCACTCTGCTGACCTCGTTGGCTGAACTCCACGCTCTCGCTGGAGATTCGGAAAGCGCCTCGGAGATCATCGAAGCACTCGAAAAGAAAAACGACATTAAAAAAGACGAACTGTTCAGGATCACGGACAGCATCCTGGATAAATGCGGCGTGACCCTCGACCGGGTCGTGTCGGCGATAGATCTCGCGTTGCGCAGCAACGATATTTCGAGCGCCCTTCCATGGGCCACCGAGTTTTTCAGAAACAACCCCGACGATCATCGTGAATTCGCGTCACGCCTCGGGGCGATTGTCGGCGAAAACGAGGAAGCGTGGAATCTTCTCGCCGAGCTTCTGGACAGGATGGCTGGCGAAGACCAGTTGACCAAGCCACTGAAACTCCTTCAGGCCGACGCCCACATGCACAATGGGCAGATCGAAAAAGCCATATTTGAATTCGACCAGATGATCATGTTCGACGAATCTCTCCGCCTGGACCTCATACCGATCTACGAGAAGGCAGCGGTCCACCACCCTGAAAACACGACCTTGAACTTCGCGCTATACCAGCTCCATCTCGATGAGGAGATCTTTTCCAGCGCCGCTCACTACCTGTGCAAGACACTGGAATCGGACCCCTCCCAGATCCAGGATCTCCTGAAAAGATTCAAGAGACTCACCGAACTCGATCCGGACAACAGCAAGATATGGGAGGAGCTGCTCAAGGCCGCGTTGGCCATGAACCACGCGGACCTCGCGAGGGAAATCCTCGACCAGGCGATCGCGAGTCTCCCCCCCGAAGCCGCGACCGCGCTGAATATCTACGGAGCGAAAATATCATCGGCTGACGGCAAGTCTATGGACTCCCTGAAATTCCTCGCGGAAGCTCTTGGTTCGGATGACGTCGATCTTCAATCCGTCGAGGAACAGCTGATCGTGATAATCGGCAGGGAACCGATGAACCCGGAGGCCAGATATCTCGCGGGAGAGACATTACTGAGACTGAACCGCGAAGGAGAAGCCGCGGCCCAGATGGAGAAAGTCCTCGAACTCTCGCCCGAATATATGGGAAGGGTCAGGACCAAACTGGAACAGATCCTTCCGATAAGCGCCAAACCATGGCTCATATCGAGGATCCTGGGTGAGATATCCTGGAATGAAGGCAGAAAAGAAGACTCTTACAAGTTCTTTAATAACGCCCAGAAGGGCCCGTCCGAAGCACTCGGAGGCCTGAACGAGGTCATGGGCAGGATCCACAGCGAAGATCCGGTAGACAACCGGATAATGTCTATCTTCGCCCGGGGGCTGGCCCTCGAGGGACGATACCCGGAGTCTGTAAAGATTCTGGAAAAACTATTCGACAAAAATGCAAATAGCAACGGAAGGCTCATGGAGATCCTTCTCGAGTTACTGGAGAAGGTCCCCTCGATGTTTGCCGCGAACAGACTTCTCGCGAAGATCTGGGTCGCGTCCGGCGATGCCGAGCGGTCGATCGACGCGGTCCTGCGCATGTTGTCCAACGTCGAAATGGACCAGAAGCAAGTCGAGGCGGCCGTCGGAGAATTCCTCCAGGTACATGACCAGGCATCGGCCTTTCTCGTCCCCTGGGCGGGACTGAAAGCGCGGGTCGGTGATCACGGGGAATCTCTTTCATGCTACCAAAGAGCCATCGACTCAGATTCCACCTGCCTGGACAAAGCGCTTGAGGGAATGTCCGGGATCGGATGGCCCGACGAATTTGTTGCCGAGGCTTCCCTGTTAAAAGGCGATTGCCTGATTGAAAAGAAAGATTACTCCGGCGCGTTTGCCGCGATACAGGATATATCCTCACCGGAGGGCACGGTCCTCGAGCAGATAATCGACCGTATAAAGATCATTGCTGAAAAAGAACCCTCCCCCGGCTACTACGAACACGGGTGCGGGCTCCTCGCGGCGGCTGGAGAGCTGAAAGGCGCGGAAGAACTCGTCAGGGAAGGTTGCGACTCGCTCCGGACCGACGACAGGACCAGCCTCCTTATCACCCTTGCCGAGAACCTCGAATCATATGGCGATGCGGCCGGAGCCGCCAGGATCTTCAGCGATGTCATCGAAGGACATCCTGACAAACAGGCAATCTGGAAAAAGATAGAACAGGCCTGGCAGACCTGGTCGGACAGGGAAATAGAGGATTGCAGACAGCTTGTCGAAGCTGGGGCCTGCGGCGACGATCGCAGTGAAAATGCCGTGAGGCTGGCTATAGACAAGAATCAGTTCGAAGTGGCCCTTGCCATGATAGACGGAAGCCAGTTGCCTCCAGAAACAGTCTCCGTCCTCAGGGCACTGGTATATCTCAACATGGACAGGCCCATGCTTGCCCTGGCCGTCACGGGTTCCTCACGTAGCGAAAACAACGACTCAGACGCACCGGACCCAAGCGGGCTGGAATTGCTTTATATCGAGGGGAGAGCTGCCGAAATAATAGGAGACCACGGAAGAGCTGTCGCCGCATACATGAAGATCCTCTCGACAGAGGATGACTGGATGGACACGCGTAACCGCGTGGCGATGAATTACTCGGATCTTATCGGATCCCAGTTTGAAGACAGGATCGAAGTACTGCAAAAAATCAGTTTGTTAACAAGGGATTAATGGATTCCGTCAGGAAACCGGCCCGAAGAGAAAGGATCAGAACCATGAAGATATGCCCTCTCGTCACTCAGGCGTACATTCTCGAGGAGCAGGAAAACGAACTCCTCGTCATGGAGACTGATGACCACGAACTCTCCCCCGAAGAAACGGGTGAAGATTCTGACGAATCGGGAGAAGATATTTTCATGACCCCCGAAACGGACGAAGAAACGGACTCGGACTCAGATGAAGACGCCGATGAACCGGGCGAGTCAGATGTCCTCGCCGAGACTCCCGTAAGGTTTACCGCAAAATCGTTCAAGGGCGAAGTGACATGTCTCGGGAGTACCTGCAGGTTCCATGACGACAATACGGAACAATGCCGTTTCGAGATGTTCTTCGCTTCAGCGGGAGAAGACACCGGAAATGATGGAAAAGTCTCCGAAGAAATCGCGTCGATCGATGAAAAACTCTCGGACGGTATCGGTTCTGTGACAAAAGAAATCGCGTCGATCGATGAAAAACTCTCCGGCAGTATCGGTTCTGTGACAAAAGAAATCGCGTCAATCGATGAAAAACTCTCCGGCAGTA
>JAGLYV010000029.1 GCA_023131975.1 Candidatus Krumholzibacteriia bacterium
GTCTCGCAAAGAGTCCAGCCACCTTCCACGAAATACTGAACGTAAAGGATCTCATCCTCGATCCATAAGGTAACGGCTCCGATTTCTTCGGTCTGCCCCGCCATCAGGGGAACAGATTCGGTCACACCGGCTGTCAGGACTATACGGTCGGAGTCTTCAGGCGAATCCGGCAATCCGCTGCTGTCAAGCGGCCTCTCCATCTCGCCGCAGCCGACTGCCAGGCAGGCTACAGAGAACAGGACCATGGTGAAACTGAAAAAGCGTTTCATCATAGAACCTCCCAAGCTAAACTGTTGGGAAAGATTGATTTATAACGATAGATATCAGCCTGTACTGGATGTGTGACTTGCTATTTTAACTGTGTGAACGACAACAGGGCCCCCAGCTATCGCGTATGGGCGGAATAGTATCAGGCATGTACTTGTCCGTCAAGGTATGTTGTAATAATATTCCGACATCCCGTATAGCATCCTCTGGGTGCTGAAGTGGCTCCCGTCTGCCGCGACGCCTTTTAACGACATAAGGCCGCCCCTGAGGCGGTTAGGGGTTCGATTCCCTGAACCAGGTCGAACTATTACTGCACCTCAGGTGAAGCTACCGTAGCAAAAACGCTACGGTACCCCCTATGTACCGTAGCATAAATGCTACGGTATGGGCCTGCATTCCTTCTCGTTCAGCTCTTAATATGCCCAGTAACTCATTATAATCAAACAAGATAAAAAATAATTCCAGGCAGTGCTGTAAAGTGGCACCGATAATGCCATGTACAAAGGTGCGTTCGCTTGTGATGAAGCGAGAGAGTAGAATGAGAAAACGGAAGCAATAGCGATGAAGGCAGCTTTGACAATATGGAACGAGAGGATCTCACCGGTCTTCGATACAGCGGTCAGCATACTACTGGTCGATGTCGAGGATCAGAAATGTACCCCCTGCGGGAATATCGACCTGCGCGGCATGTCTCCGAGTGAGAAGGTCCGCGAACTCAAACGTTCCGGTGTCGAGGTCCTCATATGTGGAGCGGTCTCGAATCTGTACGCGAGGTTGCTGACAGGAGAGAACATCGACCTGGTACCCTGGGTATCGGGGAGAATGGAAACCGTACTCGATGCATTCGCCTGTGGAGGACTTGGCCCGACAGAATTTCTGATGCCGGGTTGTTCCAGACGCCGTTGTCGTTACGGGAACAGCTCCGGTTCAGGTGGTCCTGGACGTGGGATGGGAGGACCGGGAATGGGAGGACCAGGGATGGGAGAAGGTCGAGGAAGGCGTTCCGGCAAAACAGATAGTAGCAGTGGTCGCAGGGCAGGAAATAACTGGAGAAGGAGAAAAGCAGATGATAATAGCGATAACATCGACAGGACCAACTGAAGAGTCCACGATCGACAAACGATTCGGCAGAGCGAGATATTTTCTGATCTACGATACGGAGAAGGATGAATTCAAGCCGCTGGATAACCTGAGTGGGATGAACGAGATGCAGGGCGCCGGGGTAAGTTCGGGAGAAAAGATGTTCAAGGCAGGTGTAGAGGTTGTTGTTACCGGACATGTGGGGCCCAAGGCATACAGGACGCTCAATGCTTCGAAGATCAAAGTGGCATTCTGTAAGGAAGACGTCACCGTAAAGGAAGCGGCTGCGATGTATGTCGATGGCAAACTTACGGTATCGGATGGACCTGATGTAGAGGAACACTGGTAGAGAGAATATGGACAACGGTTGAGAGGCCAGAGAAAACTGGCTGGTAATACTGATAGAGCGTCAGGAAAAGCAGGGTGGCAAAGTTTTCAGGACACTTTTCAAGGAGGGTGTTATGCCACGAGGAGACAGGACAGGACCACAGGGTGGAGGTCCCAGAACGGGACGGGCGGCCGGATTTTGCGCCGGATACGATAGTCCGGGATATATGAACCAGGCAGAGACTCTGCGTGGTGGTGGCGGTTTTGGAGGTCGTATGGGTATGGCCAATCGCCGGGGCGCTGGTTTCTGGGGTGGTGGCGGTCGTGGGTACGGAATGAGACTGCGCGGACGCTACTATGAAGGATCTTATGATGGTGGGGTTGCTCCGAACGCGGCGAGTGAACTCGATATTCTTCGAGGCGATGCCGAGAGGCTCGAGATCGAACTCGCGGCGGTGAAGGAGAGACTGAAGAATCTGGAATCTAAATAAGGATATCTGAGTATAGATATCAAACGGAGAGACGGATGAGAATTGCCTTTGCAAGCGGCAAGGGTGGTGCAGGGAAGACCACCCTTGCGGTAAATCTGGCGGCGGTCGCTGCCGTCAGAGGGATAAAAACTACGTATTCTGATTGTGACGTCGAGGAACCGGATGGACATATTTTTCTTCATCCCGAGAACCTCGAAAGGACCGATGTCACCGTTCCCGTTCCCGTTGTAGACGAGGATCTCTGCGACGGTTGCGGGAAATGCGGGGAGATCTGCAATTTCAACGCAATCAAGGTCCTGGCCGGCCAGGTCGTGTCATTTCCCGAACTGTGCCATTCCTGCGGCGGCTGTACGCTCGTATGCCCTCTGGGCGCGATATCGGAGATAGAACGAAAGACAGGCCATATCGCTACGGGAGTATCAGTCGTTAAATCCGGGAAAGATGCACCTGGCCGGCTACAAAATGGGGAAGAGAAGAATGTGCAGGAGAAACTCGCGAGGGGCGAACTCCGTTTCATGATGGGAACACTTGATGTCGGCGAACCGAGGTCAGTCCCGATCATCCAGGATCTGCTTACCATGCCCGATGATTCCAGGCTTTTCATTATCGACGCGCCTCCGGGCACCTCCTGCCAGATGGTGGAATCGGTGCGGGGAGCGGACTATGTCGTCCTCGTCGCGGAGGCTACACCATTCGGCAAGAATGATTTTCTGCTGGCAGCGGAAGTAGTGAAGATGTTCGGGATACCATGCGGCGTAGTGCTGAACAGGGTCATGGACAGCGGGGCATCTGACTCAGAAGGCTCTTCCATGTCGGCGCAGGACGGTATAAAAGAATATTGTCGTGAAAATGGACTCGAAATCCTGGCCGAGATCCCCGCGATACGAAAAATAGCAGAGATCTCGTCGACCGGCGGTCTCGTTGCCTTTGAAGTACCCGTGGTGGAACAGGCGATTGACGCCATTCTGGACCGGCTGGCAGAGAAACTGGCTGGATAACATGAAAGAAACGATAGTAATATGAAAGAGATCGTAGTCATCAGTGGCAAGGGTGGAACGGGAAAGACCAGTATGGTCGCATCGTTCGCGAGGTTGGCCGGACGCGTGGTCTGCGCGGATTGCGATGTGGACGCGGCGAATCTGCATATAGTGACAAAACCTGTGGTCCGCGAGACGACCGAATTCATCGGAGGAACCGTTGCTGTGATCGATCAGGCAGCCTGCAGCGGCTGTGGCAAGTGTCACGAAGTGTGTCGCTTTGAATCTGTCCTGCAGGACGGCAGTGTCTATGATATCGACGGGATGGCATGCGAGGGATGTGGGGTATGCGCCGAGTTCTGTCCTGAGAAAGCAATTACTATGGAACCCGCGGTTAATGGGGAATGGTATATCTCCGATACTGATAACGGGCCGCTGATACATGCCCGGCTCCTGCCTGGGAGCGAAAATTCCGGAAAACTGGTGACCGAGGTCCGCAGGGCCGCAAGACGCGTGGCCGAAGAAGAAGGTATAAAGACTATTATTGTGGATGGGTCCCCGGGGATCGGCTGTCCAGTGATCGCGTCGGTAACCGGATCGGACGCGGTACTTGCCGTTACCGAGCCATCGCTGTCGGCGATGCATGACGTGAAAAGGGTCATCGACCTTGCCCGGCATTTTGAAATAAAGACCTTGATTTGTGTGAACAAATCCGACATTAACGAAGATATTACCGGTCAGATAAGGGAAATGGCCGAAAAGTCCGGGATACCATTCGCCGGGACCGTCAGATTCGATGAAGATTTTACAAGGGCACAGATCTGCGGTAAAAGTATCTCGGAATTCAGTGATGGGACGGCCGCGTCGGATGTTTTCGGCGTATGGGAGTTCGTCCGCAGCGAACTTGGACTGGAGGATTGATGGCAGAACAGAAGAATGATGACGCGAGACTGGCCCTGAATCTCTCAAAGATAAAACACAAGGTGCTGGTGCTATCAGGCAAAGGTGGGGTAGGGAAAAGCACCATAGCGGTGAATCTTGCTGTCGCGCTGGCCACGGCCGGAAAGAAGGTCGGACTGATCGATATCGACCTGCACGGACCGAGTGTGCCGAAGATGCTCGGAATAGAAAATATGCCGCTGGATGGCTCGAAGGACGGGATCAAACCTTTTGTGGTCGGGGATAATCTCCTTGTCATGTCGATAGGTTTTCTCCTGAAAAACCAGGATGATGCCGTGATATGGCGCGGGCCTCTGAAGATGGGTGTGATCAAACAGTTCCTCGCCGATGTGGAGTGGGGCGAACTGGACTATATAGTGGTCGATTCACCTCCGGGCACGGGCGACGAGCCGCTGTCGATAGCGCAGCTTATCCCTGACGCCGATGGAGCCGTCATCGTGACGACACCACAGAACGTGGCCATTCAGGATGTGAGAAAATGTATCACTTTCTGCAACCAGGTAAATCTTCCCGTTATCGGGGTTGTCGAGAATATGAGTGGATATGTCTGTCCTCATTGCGGGAAAGAGAGCGATTTCTTCGGCAAGGGTGGAGGAGAGGAAATGGCCGCGGATATGAGTGTCCCGTTTATGGGGCGGGTACCGTTTGAGCACGGAGTAGTAGAGGCCGGGGACAGCGGGCAGCCTTTTGTCATATCCAGTCCCGAGACCGAAGCGGGTAAGGTGTTCGCCGCAATGGCAGCATCGCTTCTCACTCTGAAGGGCAGGAAGGCTCCGGTAATAGCCGGACCGGGCAATTTCAAGATAGCTGTCCCAGTCGATGGTGGAAAGGTAAGCGAGCATTTCGGACATGCCGAGAAGTTTCTTGCTTTCGAGGTCGACAGGACAAAGAATACGGTTTCCGGACCGGAAGAACTTCAGCCGCCCGAACATGGTGTCGGAGTCATTCCTGAATGGCTGGCCAAAGAAAAGGTAGTCGTGGTCCTGGCCGGCGGTATTGGTCAGAAGGCAAAAGATATATTTACCAAGCATGGTATAGAAGTAGTTACCGGAGTAGCGGAGAAGGATCCTGCTGAAGCAGTGAAGTCGTTTCTCGGAGGATCTCTTGATTCTGAGGGAGGGGCCTGTTCGGGACACGGGTATGGTGGTGGATGTTCCACGCCTGGTGGCTGCGGAAGTAATGGTTAAATTATGAGAAGTCCGTTGACGCGGACGATTGAAGAAACGGAGAGCAGGAATGCACGACATCGAGAAAAAGTCAAAATCTACGCAATGTGTACACGGCAGTCTCATCCCGGATGGTTCGGGCGCTGTTGTCACCCCGATATATCAGACCTCGACATTCAGCTTCAAAGATGTCGATCATGGAGCGGGATTGTTCGCTGGTAAGGGTGAGGGCTATATTTACACTCGTATCGGTAATCCTACGATCAGGTCGTTGGAGAAGGCAGTGGCCCTTCTGGAGGACGGATATGACGGAGTAGGTTGTGGTTCGGGTATGGCGGCGCTTCATCTTGCCTTCGCCTCGATCCTGAAGGCTGGCGATCACGCTATCTGCAGTGAATCCGTATACGGTCCGGTAGTGGGCCTCTTCACCCAGCAGTTCGGAAACTGGAACGTCGATGTGTCATTCGTAGATACGACCGATGTAGAAAAAGTCAGGGCGGCCCTGAGGCCCGAGACCACGCTCATTCATATTGAGACTCCGGCCAACCCGACGATGGCAGTGACAGACCTCGCCGTGGTCGCGGAACTTGCGCACTCGCACGGTGCCAAAATGACTGTGGACAATACATTCATGAGCCCGATCCTTCAGAGGCCCTTCGAGCATGGCGCCGATATGGTCATCCATTCGATGACGAAGTTCATCAACGGACATGCCGATGTCGTGGCGGGAATGGTCGTAGTGAAGGATGAGGAAGATTACAAGCATGTCAGGAAGATGTCGAATGCCTACGGCGGTACGATAGATCCTTTCAACTCGTTCCTCGTAGCCAGGGGTATCAAGACTCTGGCAATAAGAGTGGAAAAGCAAAACGTGAGCGGGATGAAGGTGGCCGAGTTCCTCGAGAGTCACCCGAAGGTAGCGAAGGTGATGTATCCCGGGTTGAAGTCGCACCCGCAGTACGAGACGCACAAGAAGCAGGCTTCGGGGCCCGGTGGCCTCATCAGTTTCGAGCTCAAGGGTGGTCTGGATGCGGGTAAGGTATTGTTGAACTCTGTTGAGTTATGCGTCCTGGCCGTCAGCCTCGGCGGTGTTGAGACATTGATCCAGCAGCCGGCCGCGATGACGCACGCCAGCATGGATCCCGCGCTCAGGAAACAGGCAGGGATCACCGACGGCCTGGTAAGGATCTCTGTAGGTATCGAGGAACTGGACGATATCATTGCCGATCTGAGCCAGGGGTTCGACAAGATCGGATAAGGCCTGAATGAAATCCAACGGGGGGGCAGATCTGAATCAACAGGGGAGTCTGGAGGAGAGGATGTCTGGTATGACCGGCCTTGCGAGATGGACAAACAAGGCGATGGTCTGGGAACCTTTTGAGCCCACGCGAAACCTGATAGATGAATTGAAGGCAACAAGCTCGGAGAAAGACAGGTTATTTCTCGATCATGGATTCGACCGGCACGCCGTGACGGATTTTGTCCTCGATTCAGTCGAGCCGATCAGGGGTCCTGTTCTTGATATAGGGACGGGAAAGGGACTTGCCGCGATCGGGGTCGCGAAACGCGGGCACAAAGTGGTCACGCTGGATCCCGATGAGGAGCAGATCAAGACAGCCATAACGAACACCGTCGGTGAAGATCTTGCGTCGATGATAGAGTTTCACATAGCCGACGTGAACGATCTTCCGTTCGAGGATGAGAGTTTCAACCTCGCGATCATGGTCGATGTCATCCACCACCTGGAAAATGCTGACAATCTTCTTTCTGAAGTATCAAGAGTGCTGGTTCATGGAGGAAGATTTGTGTTCTGCGACTTCACCGATGAAGGTTTCGCGATCCTGGACAGGATCCATGGAGACGACGGGCATTCTCATGCTACCATGGAGGGCGAGACAGTCGACGGCCTGGTGCACGGACTTCACAATCACGGATTGAGATGTGTCAGCAGGGATACGCGGTTTCACCAGTATCTTGTAATCGCCGAGAAGGTGGGTTGAAGGTAAAAGGCCTCCATTTCCCTTGATACAGGGGGAGTAGAGATTATTTGGTCTCGATCTTCCAGCCGGAGCTTCCCATAAATTCAAAAGAGTCGTCGATCAACGCGAACGCGGCCCTGACACCGGGAAAGGTCTCCGAGAGCTCACGGCTCGCTTCGGGGCCGAGAACGAAGAGTCCGGTCGAAAGAGCGTCTGACTCGATCGCCGAACGAGCGACGACCGTGACACTGAGTAGATGGTCTACGGTCATCCCTGTCCTCGGATCGATTATGTGGCCGTACTTCCTGCCGCCCAGAATAACAAAATTCTCGTAATTACCAGACGTTGCTATCGCCTCATCGGCTATTGTTACTTTTCCGACTATACCGTTTTCGCCGTGAGGTTCCCGTATGCCGATCGACCAGCCCTCGCGTCCGGGAGGAGTGCCGATCGCGTACATATTACCGCTGAGGTTGACAAGAGCGCTCTTCACGCCGCCGCCGCGGAGGATATCGACGCATCTGTCCACGCCATATCCTTTGCCGATACCGGCCAGATCTATCTGCATCCCTGCCGGGAGAGTAATGGCCAGTGAGGCGCGGTTCAGGATGACCTTATCCGATCCTGTATGAAGGAGTGTCCGGGATATCGCTTCGGCAGAGGGGATCTTTTCGAGAAGGAGTTCGCCGTCTTTCCGCTGGAATCCCCAGAGCCTGACCAGCGGGCGCGCCGTCACATCGAAGGCGCCTCCGGTCAGCCCTGAATAGTGAATAGATCTCTCAATGATTTCGAACAGTTCTTTTGAGACTTCTACAGGAGTGTCTTTCGGCCCATCGTTCAGAAGAGACAATTCGCTGTCGCCCCGCCAGTTGCTCATCAATCCATCTATCCTGGCCAGTTCGTGAAAGGCCTCGCCGGCGATTGCCGCGGCAGCATCCTCTTCCATCCCGTAGATCGAGATGATACATTTCGAGCCCATGACAAAGGTCTCCCGCGTGACCGGCATCTCTTTTCTCGAGCATGATATTGTCAGTGCCGCGATGAAGGCCACCATGACCAGAAAGGACAGAACAGCTTTTCGCAGGAAACGTTTCATGATGGTTTACTCCTGACTCTAACGTTTGAACAGTTCAGATCCACGGGACTTGCCCGGGTTGCCTGACTTTGAATTCACCTGAAAAGATCGACGCGGACAGATCACGCGCCCGGCTTGCCGAGCAGCTTGAACATCCTGGTCTTATATTCTTCGACACCGGGCTGGTCGAAGGGGTTGATACCGAGAAGCCGGCCGGTGACAGATACGACGATCTCGAAAAAGACGAAAAGCGCGCCGACGGTATCGGGTGTGATCGACGGCACTTCGATCGTTATCACGGGAAGGCCTCCAGCTTCGTGCGCCGATCTTGTACCCTCGAAAGCTTTCGCGTTCACTTCGCTGACCGATCTTCCTGCCAGGTAGTTCAGGTTGTCAAGATCCTGCTGGTCGGATGGGATCGTCAGGTCCCGGAGAGGATGTTTTGCCACGAGGAATGTCTCCAGGATATCGCGGGCGCCCTCCTGGAGGAATTGTCCGAGTGAATGCAGGTCGGTCGTCATGATAGTCGATGCGGGGAAAAGGCCCTTGCCATCTTTTCCCTCCGATTCGCCGGCCAGCTGTTTCCACCATTCGCAGATCATGGCCAGTTCGGGATGGAATGTGGACAACACCTCTATCTTTGTTCCCCGGTCATGAAGCAGACTCCGCACTACCGCATATCTTAACGCGTCATTTGTTCCCGAGGACCTGATGAATGTCTCAAGCGCTCCGAGAGCTCCTGCAAGCATTCCCTTGACCGGGATGCCCGCGGCTGCGCAGGGGAGGAGTCCCACGGGAGAGAGGATGCTGAATCTGCCGCCGACATCGGGGGGGATCGAAAATGTCTTCCATCCTTCTTTGGTAGCCATTTCCCTCAACGCGCCCTTTGCCGGGTCGGTTATAGCTATGATCCTGTTTTTTATCGCGTCGGGGCCGAAAGTCTCGATCAGTTTGCGTTTGAGAAGCCGGAAGGCGATAGCCGGTTCGGTCGTAGTGCCCGATTTCGAGATTACGCAGATGGTGAATTTTTTCCCATCGAGACGGGACAGGAGAGCATCGAGGTAGACTGGCGAGAGGTTGTTGCCCGCGAAGTAGACGGGAAAACCGGCTTCGAAAGGCAGAGCCTCGATGGCGGCCCTCGCTCCGATATACGATCCGCCTATTCCCACCACGACCAGACAGTCGTTTTCTTCCCGGATAGCCTTTCCAGTATCGGCCAGCTCGTCGATCTCTCTTTCAGACATATGTGGGAGATCGAGCCAGCCCAGCATCCCGGCGCCCGGCCCTCTTTTTTCAAGCAGGGAATCGAGGGCCTCGATAGCCGCGGGCATCCTGCCCGCGATGTCCTTTTCCTGGAGATGGGGGGACACTTTTTCGGTATCGATCGTTATCACATCTGCCCTCCTTGGCGGCATACAACATTTCCCGTGCTGAAGGCTATTGTTCCAGTATCTTCTCCGTCAGGGCTACAGTCTCTTCTGTATGAGCGACGACCTCGGACCTGATCCTGTCTGCCTCGGTCTTTGTGACGGTCCTGAATTCTTCGTCCTCTATGCCGGGAAGGTTGATGACGACGTTGAGCCAGGCCCCTTCGGCGGCTGTCCGCGCTGTCAGGGCGGCTACGGCTGAGTCGCTGGCCGAGTTTTTGTTACCCTTTTCTGCAACGACTCTGGCCAGTTTTGCCGCGTCCAGTGAACGTTTCAGAACTCCCAGCGGGACGAGGGTGGCTTCTTTCGTACATTCCTCTATGGCGGCGGCTCTGGCAGCCTTTTCCTCGTCGGTCTTTTTCTTCATCCTCATGGCATCCATCACGCGGTTGAACGTGTCGGTATCCCTGTCGACATCGGTCAGAAATTCTTCCTTGAGACGCTGGGCTTCGATGCTGAGCTCCTCCATGGCATCGAAGGCGTCTTCGTATCCCTTCTTGCCGTGAGTGAGAGCGGCGACCATCGCCGAGAGAGCTCCGCTCAGCGCGCCGCAGAGGGCGGCCACACTGCCGCCACCGGGGGCTGGCGAATCGGTCGAGAGGACATCGGCGAACTCGGAAGTCTTCATCGCGACGAGGCTGTCAGCCCTGTGGAACTGATATTCAATGATCTTCTTGTCCGCCTCGAAAGGATAGAGGTCGCTGAGTCCCATGGAGAGGTCGGCGATATGGACCAGTTCCGATTCGGGTACACCGGTGAGCTTGCCCATTTTTGCCAGATAGTGTTTTCCTGCCTGGACGAGAGCTTCCAGGGGGATAAGGCCGACAAGCTCGCTTCCCGTGACACGGGCTCCAAGCTCCTGCGCGATCCGGGAACATTCGTCGAAGACGAGATGGGGAGGCGTGATACTGTAGTTTGTGAGATTGATAGAGACCTGGGCCCTTCCAAAATCGTCCATGTACCAGCCGACCGCCTTGCATTCCTTGAAGATGCCGGGAGCTCTTACCGATTTATCATTCTCATCTTTTACGATTTTGCCCGCCTTGTCGCGTGCCAGACGGCCCTTTTCCCGGATAGTGAAGGCGATATCCCTCGCTACCTTCGTGTCGCGGGTATTGAGATTGACATTATAGGCGATGAGGAATTCCCTGGCGCTGATCGCTGTCGCGCCGGCGCCGGCGTTGAACTCTGCAGGGCCGCAGTCCGGTTTCCACTCTGGGTCTTTCAGTTTTTCGGGGAGGGCCTCGTATTCACCGGAGCGGACCGTGGCGAGGTTTTTCCATTCGGGTTTCGAGGCGGCGTATTCGTAGAAGTAAACGGGTATTCCCAGCTCGTTCCCTACCCTCTCACCAAGCCTGTGAGCCAGTTCGACACATTCGTCCATCGTGATCCCGCTTACCGGGACGAAGGGGCATACATCGGTCGCCCCCATACGCGCGTGCGTTCCGGTATGGGTCCGCATATCGATGACCTCAGCGGCCTTTCTGATAGCCCTGAAAGCTGCTTCGACCACTTCGTCGGGTGGACCGATCATAGTGACGACTGTCCTGTTTGTGTCTTTTCCGGGGTCGACGTCGAGAAGTTTCACTCCTTCGACTCCGCTTATCTCATTTGTGATTGCATCGATCTTGGCCATATCAAGGCCTTCACTGAAATTGGGTACGCATTCGACCAGTTTCATATTCTCGATCACGCTCCTTGTTCTTATCTTCGGAAATCATATTCTTCGGGAAGGATAATCAGAGAGGCATGAGAGGTCAAGACACTTTGCTTTCGAGAGAGAGGTTAAGACCCGGAGATTCGGCCGGTATCTCCAACATTCTTGTAATATACTTCCGAATCTGGCAGTATAACCTTCATGGAGTATCACCTGAGCATACCACTGAGCAGAATCGAGGAATATATCGGTTTCGCCAGGGAGAACGGCTTTCAGCCGGAAGTCCGGATGACAGATGTCGATCATATGATGGGCCTGAAGACGGATGATCTGAAGCGTCTCGGAGAGATCTTCGAGAAGAACAGGTTCAGGCCTTTTACTCATGGTCCCTTTTTCGGACTCGATGTGGCCAGTATAGACAGGAACATATCGGAATATTCCATCCGCGCGCTTATCCATGGGCTCGAAATCACACGAGGGCTCGGTGGAAATGTGATGGTGATGCATACAGGCTATCTGCCCCAGTTCTCGAGGGGTGGGCGGAGGCACTGGTTCAGAAACTGGGCGGAGAGGATGCCGGTGGTCCTGGAACGCGCGAACAATCTCGGGGTGACTCTCGCGCTGGAAAACACATGGGACGACAGACCGGAAGTGTTGCTTCACCTGGCCGACCTTCTGCCGGGCGACTCGTTGCGGTTCTGCATAGATACGGGGCATGTGAACGCGTTCTCGAGACTTCATATATCCAGATGGTGGAATGCGCTCGAAGGCAGGATCGTTGCCCTGCATCTGCATGATAACGACGGGATCTCGGACGATCATCTGGTGCCGGGCAGGGGGACATTCGATTTTTCCGCACTGGCGAAATTGATGAAAGAATCGAAGGACACACCTCTTCTTGACCTGGAAGTGGATATCCCCAATGCGGTCCTGGCGAGAGAGGTACTCGATGGCGTTTTTAACATTGGACGGTAGTGCGTCGGCTGTTGCCGGCGGGACGGAGGGAATGACTTGCTTCTACCTGGCGTATTGATAGCTGTTCTGCTCATTGCGATAATCGTACTTCTTGTCAATATCATCCGAAGATTTTCAGCCGGTGGACCGGATCTGGAGAAAAGTGTAAGGGACGAGTTCCGCCAGGCTCGGGAGGAAGCTCGAAGGGCGGCGAAGGATCTGAGGGTGGAAGTATCGGGAACGCAGAAAAGCACTACGGAGACGATGGTCAAATCGATAGAGGCGATCGGCAAGGGACAAAAGGACAATCTGGAAAATATATCGAAACGGATCGAGGAGCTTACCAGGTCAAATGAGGATATTCTCGGGAAGCTGCGCGGGACCATAGACGACAAATTAAGGGAGCTGCAGGAGAGTAACGAGAAGAAGCTTGAACAGATGCGAAAGACGGTGGACGAAAAGCTCCAGGACACCCTGGAAAAAAGACTTGGCGAATCGTTCAAACTGGTCAGTGAAAGGCTTGAAGCGGTCCAGAAAGGCCTCGGCGAGATGAAGAGCCTGGCCACAGGAGTCGGAGACCTGAAAAAGGTCCTGACAAACGTGAAGGCGAGAGGGACATGGGGTGAGGTCCAGCTGGGCGCCCTCCTCGAACAGGTGTTGATCCCGGAACAGTATGGCACGAATATAGCGACGAAGAAAGATTCGACGGACAGAGTGGAGTTTGCCATCAGGCTGCCCGGACCTGATAACGATCCGGACGAGTGTGTGTGGCTGCCGATAGATTCGAAATTCCCCCAGGAAGATTATCTGCGGCTTGTCAACGCGTCCGAGGCGGCTGACTCGGACGCCGTGCAGCAGGCGTCGGCGGCACTGGTGCGAGCGATACACAAATCCGCGAAGGATATCAGGGATAAATATCTGGACCCTCCGAATACGACCGACTTTGCGATCATGTTCCTGCCGACCGAGGGACTTTATGCCGAGATCCTCCGCCAGCCTGGAGAAGTCGAACGCCTTCAGAATGAGTTCCGTATAGTGGTGACAGGGCCGACTACCCTTGCCGCGACTCTCAGCAGTCTCAGAATGGGTTTCCGGACCCTCGCGATCGAGAAACGTTCCAGCGAGGTCTGGAAGGTGCTTTCGGCGGTCAAGACGGAGTTCGGGAAATTCGGGACGGTCCTCGACAAGGTCAAGAAACAGCTCAATGCTGCCTCGAACACTATCGAAAGCACCGGCGTCAGGACGAGGGTCATGGAGAGGAAGTTGAGAGAAGTCGAGGCCCTGCCCGAAAGTGAATCGGGCAGACTCCTCGAACTTTCTCCCGGCGCGCTGGATGAAGCTGAAGAAGTCGACCCTGAAGAATAAAGAAGTCTCGGTGAACGGGAAAGAAGCCTCGATGAACAGAAAAGAGGCTTCGATGAACCGAAAAAAGGCCCTGACGAACAGGCGGATCGATGCGACGCGGTCCCCAAAAAACCCGGAAATATTAAAAAAACATTTAGGATTATTCGTAAAAGTGATACTATCCCCTAACTTCGGAATTAGCCGATGACTGATTTATAATCTGCTTCCTATTCACTTCAGCTCGGGAGGGCACATCTTGGTAGAAGCTGCCAGAAGAAAACTCAATGAGTCCGCTGGAATGCGATGGTTCGCTCTGATACTGATCAGTACGCTACTCTTCAGTACTTACTGGTTCCAGGACTGTCTCGGCCCGCTCAAGGGCCTGATGGAGTCCGAGCTGGGACTGAACAGTGATCAGTTCGGGCGTATCGCCTCCTCGACGACCTGGGCGAATCTTGCCCTGATGATCATCGTGGGTGGTATAGCTCTCGACAAATGGGGGATACGCAAAACCGGTACGCTCTTCGGTATTCTGGCCGTGGCCGGAGCCGCTATCGTTGCCCTGGCAGCTAAGGGGGTGTTCGGATCCGATGAAAGATCTACGATGATCTGGATGATCGTCGGGAGGATCCTGTTTGGCACCGGGCTAGAGACCGTCTGCGTTATGGTCTCGCGGACGGTGGTGAAGTGGTTTAAGGGCTACGAACTTGCTCTTGCCATGGGTATCAACGTGGGGTTCGGCCGTCTCGGTTCGGCCGGTACGAACTTCTTCGGCATCGAGATAGCGAACAACAGCGTGTTTACTGGAGTATCGTTCGCGGCGACGCTGATCGGCCTTTCGCTCATATGCTTCCTCGTCTACCTGATCCTGGACGTCAAGTTTGACAAGGCGGCCGGCATCCAGGCGGGAGAAGGGGACGGCGACAAGTTCAAGTTCAAGGATCTCACCGATCTGATCACCAATCATTCGTTTATATTCATCGCTCTTCTCTGCGTGGCGTTCTACTCGGCAGTATTCCCGTTCGTGCAGTACGCGCCAGACCTCCTGATCAACAAGTTCGGGTTTACATCGACACTGCCCGATATGACGGGGTGGTCGTTCGCTGCGAAGTTCAAGGCCTTCTTCCATAACGGTCCGAAGGTGACGAGCCTCATTCCTCTCGGAACGATACTCTTCACCCCGATCTTCGGTCGACTGGTCGACAAGAAGGGCAAGGCCGCGACACTGATGATCATCGGTTCGCTTCTGCTTATCTTCGCCCATCTTTCGCTTTCGGTCTTTAATAACGTAATTCTCGGGTACTTCGGTCTGTTCGCTCTCGGTATCGCTTTTTCTCTGGTACCGGCCGCGATGTGGCCTTCTGTCGCAAAGATCGTTCCCGAGAACAGGCTGGGAACAGCATACGCGACCATGTTTACCATCCAGAACTACGGCCTTGCCGCATTCTTCTGGGGGATCGGAAAGGTCCTGAACATGGTCAACCCCGCGGTCGTCAATCAGATCAGGGAGACGAGGGAGAGTCTTATCGCGAGCGGCATGAGCATGAACGAGGTTCCCGTAAGGATCGAGGAACTCAAGCTCGCAGGGGAGATTCCTCCCTACAACTACACGATGCCTATCCTCATGCTCGTGGTCCTCGGCATCATATCGATCTTCCTTGCCTTCCAGCTCAAACGGGCTGACAAGAGACAGGGATACGGGCTGGAGATGCCGACGGGGCATGAAGGTTGATCGAGCAAATCGGATTGCTGCCTGTGTCTGTGTGGACACAGGATGAGATAACGGCCCGGGGAGCATACGCTCTTCGGGCCGTGCGGGTTTAAAGTCCGTGCACTTTTGCGGGCCATGTACTTTGGAAAGTGGGCATGAAGACTCCCGGTGAAAGAGATCTTTCTCTCGATATCCTGCGCTCCGGAGCCATATTGTATGTCGTCGGGTTCTGGCACCTTCAGGAATACTCTTCATCTCTGAATTTCTTTAGTGATATCACCCTTCTTCTCACGGATATCGTGCTTGCCCTGTTCGTTTATATTTCCGGATACCTTCTTTCCAGCCGTTATGATCTTATCGGGGTCACCGACCTGTTTCCCTTTTTCAGAAAAAGGATGCTGAGGATATATCCCATGTACCTCGGGGCGCTGACCATCTTTGCTGTCATACATCTGATAAGTCCCGGTGTGGCACTGAGGGCATCGTTTCTCGCGAATATGATCACCGGTGAGACACTCAGGACACTCTGGTTCGTCGGTCTCATTCTATGCTTTTACCTGATAACGCCCATTTTCCTGTACCGGTTCAGCCCTGTGAAGACTGTGGCATACTCAGCCGGATTATTCACCCTTCTGCTTGTCATCGATCACAGGACCGGATATATAGATCTCAGACTTGCCCAATACCTTCCCGCTTTTGTTATGGGAATCCTGGTGGCAAGAGTCAGCGCGATGGAGGGTCTTCTGAAAAGCAGGGTCCTGCTGGTCCTTTCTCTGGTACCCTTGGTCGGCGGGTTTTTCGCTTTTTCCAGGTTCGCGGATCAATACTTTCGTCTCTTTATCTCGATAGTCACTTTTCTGGCAGCTCTCGGTATCCTTCTGTACCTCGGACGGGTATTCAGCCGGTTTTGCGGCAGGAGACTTGTCGGGTTTTTCGCGTATTCGAGTTATGCTGTATATCTTCTTCACCGGATCAGTTTCGCGGTGGGGAAAAGGTTTTTCAGGCCGGAAGGACTTGTTCCATCATTCCTGTATCTGGTCGGATTGATCCTGCCGTTGACCATTATCATGGGCTATTTTATTCAGAAGGCTTACGATCGCCTGATAGTCGACCGGCTTACCGGCCGTAGTTGATTCAGCTTCCGTTCATGAACTGTCAAGTCGTACGATGGATCGCTGATTCTTCCAGTTTCTTATAATTCTTCATAATTCTCTATGATTTCCCATGATTGTGAATAGTTCTTGCAGATTTCTTTATGGAATAATCGATGAAGATGGGTTTTGTGATGTTGTAACGTAAATAGTAGTAGATAGATAACGTATTATGGCTCGGGCGGGCAGAATCGGCCGGGATGCGGTCGATCTGGTAATTCTATAATAGACAGGATGATAACTGGTCAGGCAGAACAGAGTATGAAATCGTTGAAATGCATGGTCAAGCGCGGTTTATCTCGCAAAATGAGAGAAAGCGGGAAGATACTTCTCTCTTTTATCCGGGTGACCGGGGTATTCATCCTGTTTTATGTGGTGGCCGCCCTGCCTGCCGGAGCAGCGACGGATGACGGCACTATTCCGATTTGTATTGACCAGTCAAGAGACCTTCTTCTTGCTTCCGTTGGGGATCTGGTCATCCAGACGATTCAATGTTCTTTTGATACTGTGAGGGTGGGTAATACAGGAATACCTCTGACCGTACGTCTCCAGAACCGTAGCGATACTCCCATAATCATGGACTTTGTCTCGATCAATTTTACCCTTTCGAGCGGGGGGGACCGCAACGGCGATTATCTTGTCATATCAGAACTGATTGTCAACGATACTATCTATCCATCGGATAATGTTCCATTTGAATTTCTCGTCGATGTTTTTCCTGACGCGTTGACAGAAGAGACTATAAGGATAAGTGCCTTTGCTGTGGGAGAGCGTGTTGATAACGGCGAGACTGTCACAGCGGAAAGCTCCAATACATGGAACATTCTCGATGAATTCGAGAATGTCGCCTGGAACAACGACAACGGAAGCGAGGCATGGTCCGGACCGTGGGGTGAGATCGGGGAATCTGATGGCCCGGATGCCGGGGTCGTTTCGATCGGGATGGTACCCATGCTGGGCATCAACGTACTTCGAGTCGGCAGTGACCAGGTATTTGCCGATGCCGGCATCGAAAGGGGAGCGGACCTGTCAAATGCCCTTGTCGCCACACTGAACTACATGTGGGGGATCGATCCGACCCACACATTCTACGGCAAGTTTCTGATACAGATATCTGCCGATGGAGGTGAAAGCTGGATAGATCTGAGCATAATCGAAGGTGAGGGCTCGCTTGTATCAGGCATCGAAAGTTACGATATCACCGAATGGGCGGGGCCGGAAACGAGGATCCGTTTCGTGTCGAACGGTTTCAGCCAGGGATTTATCTATATCGACGATGTCGAGATCGTTTTTGAGAAAGTTTCGTCAAGTCATGCCTGGGTCGTTCTGAACGAGGGCGGCATTCAGGCATCGATAGCCTTGTTTGACACACGTTCGACCTCCGACCGGGCCGACGATTCCCTGATGGTGTTTCTAGAAAGAGAAAGTACTTCTCTCGGTGTCGTACATGTGACCAACAATGGGTTTCCCGCTGGAAGCATACCGTATGAGCATGGTGGGGAGTACCGGCTCGTAGTCCAATACAGGAATCTGGAGGAATGGGAATGGGAGCCGAAAGACTCAGAAAGAGGGTATTTCGCCTTCAAAGATATTTCCAGTGGTTTCGGCCGTGAATCGGCGCCCCGCGTTGGACTGAAGGAATTTCTCCTGACAGAAACGAATATCAGTGATGAGGAGGACGACTCCGTCGATTGTGTGATCGGGGCTACGGTCCATTCCGACCCTCCCGGGTCCTGGGATGTCATGACCGATCCCTGGTCGGACCCCGAAGTAGATGACGGCAAGCTCGGTGAATACGGGAGCGTCATAGAGGGGCTGGATCCTCCCCGATGGATCCTGGACTGCAGGGACGGAGGAAAGGACTGGGAAGTCACGGGAAAAGCAGAGGACGACAGGTCGTATTTCCACGAAATATGGTTCAGGCCCGATCAGGAATGGGAGCATGGAGACCTGGCCGATATTTATCTGCATTATGACGGGAATTCGCCGGAAAACTCACTCGATGAATTTCACATGATATTCAGGATGGTGGACGACGATACACTGGGGCCGGAATTCTCGGATTATTCTCCCGGGACCATACCGGAAGGGAACGAAATATATATCGGTGTCCACATCTTTGATCCGAGCGGAGTCTATGATGACGATACGGACGAAGGAGGACAGGGAGTATATATCATCTGGGACGACGACGGCAGTCTCTCGGGCGACTACAATATTATGCAGATGGCCTCGATCGTGGAAGGGGCTTTTGAGACTGCCGGGTCACTTGGAGTCTACGCGGCTGGAACAGAGATACTTTACAGGGTATACGCCTACGATGACGATGCCGACTTCGGGCCAGATGACCGGAGCCAGTCAGTCAGCGAAGTGCATTCCGTTCAGGTCATCGGATCGAGCCCCGTCTATGAAACCACTTCTTCGATATCACCTGACGAGATATGCCCGGGGATGCGGGTAGACGGTTTCCAGTTGCGGATATCGAATCCCAACGCAGAGGAAATAGTCCTGATGCCGGCAGTGTCGTATCTCGAGTTCAGCGACGGTACCCATACTGTGAATGTAAATCTTGTCAACGAGACTGTTCTAAGACCGGGAGTCAGTGATTACACGATAGTCTTCGGACAGGCGGATATCCCGGAGACATTCAACGCTCCCGATACTATCGAAGTCGACTTGTATCTCGAGGGGACCATCCAGGGATCGTTGTTCTGGAGCCAGGAATGGACTCTCTCTGAATCGAACCGGATAATCGTCGATGCTCCGGCAGTCTTTGTCGAGACCTATCCGCTGCCTTCCCCTCCGGTCAACCCGGGTGAACGTAAAGCCGAGATGCTCCGTCTCAAATTCACGAACGAAGGTATGACCGGTGTTCTGGTCGACAGTCTTGTCATCGACAACCTTACGACCGGGTCACGGACAGCGCCCGGGAACGACGTCGATTTCGAGACTCTTTATCTTTACCGGCAGAATGGACCCGTCACCGTGATTTCGATTCTCGCTGGAGGCGGGGGTGGAGAGCTTTTACAAAGTCGACCTTTCGATGTGGGTGATTCGCTTGCCGCGATGGCGGTCTTCTCCGATGGAAGAGCTGTTTTCAGATTGTCGGAGGCGAAGGGCATTCCGGTCGGTGAAGAGATCTATTACTATATCATGGCCGATATCGATTCGTTTCTTGCCTGCGATGGAGATATCCTCGATATTGCGGTGATGTCGACAGATTCGATCTTTCTTGCCGGAAACGCGCTGATCGAATCAGACCGGTCCGTATTGAATTCCGAGGGAACGGTAGCCGTAGACGGGTTCGTCCGTTTCCAGGCGTCGATCGTCGATGTTCTGCCGGACACGCTCTGGTCGGGCATTTCGCATCAGCCTGTCTTTGCCGTCGAACTACCGTCTAACGGATATGCTCCTGATCTGCTGACCGCGCTGACTCTTCGCAACTATGGTAGTGAATCGGCGAACGCTTTGATCTCGGATCTTATGCTATGGGTGGATAACGGAGACAGGGTCTTTTTCTCCGATGAAGATGAACAGGTCGGAGAGCTGGTGTTTACCGGAGACAGGTTCGAGATATCAGGGATATCGGTGCCGGTCGTCGAGTCAGGTCTTTTTTTCGTTACAGCATCGTTTGCCGGGGATTTCTCGGGTGGGTTCACCGTCCGGATGGGGCTGCCCGTCAATGGAGTGAGCTATGTTTCCGGAAACGATGGGCCGATCGACATGGAGATCCTTTCACTCCTGTCCCAGGTTCTGGCGAAAAGAGAATTTGTTTTTGTTTCAACCGTGCCGCGAGAGGATCCCGAATATCTCTGCCACCCCGGTGACAGGGCAGTCGAACTCGCGGGGCTTTCCCTGGAAAACAGCACGTTGACGTCACTCACCCTGGAATCGTTGTCTCTTCGCGGAAACACCGATCTTTTCGAGTGTGTTCCGGGACAGGAAATAGACCTCTATCTGGATGACGGAGACATGGTATTCGATACAAACGACGATACCTGGTTGATCTCGTCCGCGATCCTGTCAGGCGTCTGTGAATTTTCCGGGCTGTCCACCGGGATAGATCCGGGGGATCGCGCGGTTATTTTTGCCGCAGTCGATGTCGATTCATTTTTTACTCCTGACGGGGATACACTTATGCTTCGGCTGGATTCCGCGTCAGATATAGTTTTCTCTTTGTCTTACGAAGACGAGTTCGCAATAGAGGGCGAATTCCCTCTTGTACCGGAAACAAGCTTCATAACTGACGGGCTGATGTCGCACCAGCTCGGCGTATATTCGGGGTCCGACAGCACCGTCACCGGACGGTTAAAAGATATTCTGGCGATGGAACTCGTAGTGCCCGGGAACGGTTGCCGGGACGATATCCTGGAATCGGTCAGGGTCGTGAACATCGGTACCGCTCGCGCGGAGCATATCAAAAACGTATGGCTCTGGACAGACGATGGTGACGGGGAGTTCTCTACGACCGACGATCTCAGGATCGGGCCGATGGACAGCGATGATTACAGGAACTTTACCATAGATGGATTGTCTGAGGCCGTTAGTGGCGATGGGAACAGCACATTCTATATCACTGTCGATCTAAATGAGGGATTTACTTCGGGCGCGGACATATGGCTGCGGGTACCGGTGAACGGTATATCGATGTCATCGGGCAATGACGGCCCGATAGACGCGGGAGTGTCGACTGGACAGGGAGTGATCATTCCGGTCCCCGACAGGGTGACGGTATATTCGAGTCTTCTCGGGAACAAGAGGGTCAGGTGCGGAGACCGAAACATACTGAATATCGTACTGGGAGTCTATAACAGCTATCTGGATGACAAGATGCTCAGATCCCTGACTCTTCTCAAAGAAGGAACGGTGCGTATCGACGAGATCGAGACGGTCAGTGCCTGGGCGGATGCCGACGGTAACGGTCTTTTCGACGAAAAGAACGATCTTCTTCTCGAAACGGTCGAGCCCGGTGGGGCGATAATAGTCCTCGACGGCCTCGACCTGGCGCTTGGCTCGTTCAGGAGCAGCCTGCTCTTTATCACCTACGACCTTCCCGCGCACGGTGTCCGTGATTCGGTCTCGGTCGATTTTACTATTTCCGACAGGGCTTTTCTCGAATTCAATGATCCTTACATAAAGGTGGAAGGTGTATTTCCACTCGAATCGGCTGGCACGGATTATACAGATGGAATGAAAGGGTCACAGATATCGATTCCATCCGTGACCGAAATACTGGTTTCCCCCGATGATGAGAATGTCCGGGCGTATTCCCTGATAATCCCATGTAACGGGTCGGAGGGTGACACCCTTAGAAACATCTCGTTCGAGAACGAAGGTTCCGCTCTGGTCGGAATGGATATCGGATATCTGCGGTTATGGAGGGAGACCGGTGGCACAAGCCCCGGCTTCGACGAAGGCGAGGAAGAATTGATCTCCTATCTGTCCTGGAATGGTAGCAGCTGGAGTTCTTTTTCGGGGCTGGACGAGTATATAGACTGTTCCGGACTTCCTCTTCATGTGACGGCGGATATCACCGCCACCGCGTCAGATGGAAGAATGTTGATACTTGACGTGCCGGTAAATGGAATAGAAGTAGCCTCGGGCAACGATGGCCCGATAGACGGACTACTCGGTCAGACAGTAAGGGTCGTTATAACGACCGATCCTCTGGTGGCCGGATTCGAAAGCCTTTCTCCTGTGACCTCGGGCCAGGAATTCGATCTTGGGTTGAGGGTGACCAATGTCACCGATACCGCGATCGTGGCCATCATGCCCACGGGGTTCGGCTGGTCCGGGACTGGAACATTCACCATTGAATCGGGGCCTTCCCCTGGTTTCATCGATCTTTCCGGTCAGGCAGACAGTGTGTTCGACTGGTCGATGACTGCCGGAGTCCCGGGATTCATCGTCTTCGAGGGGATGGTGGAAGGGGATCATGGCGCCGGAAGTATGATCAGTCATTCGGATACCCTGTTTATTCAGGGTGTTCCCAACGGATTCAATATGACTCTGGACGACCTGGCTCCGGTAAGTCTCAACAGGGGGACGACGGATGTCGGGATGATAGAGCTCACGATGATATACAGCGGTTCCTGCGAACAATGCGCACCGATCGATTTGAGATCGGTCGAGCTGACCTTGACGGACGCGGAAGGGCAGCCTGTCGGAGCAGGTGAGATAACTACTGCTATTTACCTCAGAAATGAAGTGATGCTGGTTGCCAGCATCAACACGACAGGGGTCGAGGAGTCGTCAGTCATGCTTGTGCCTGTCGAACCGGTGATGGTGTGGCCAGGGGAGATGAAGACTTTCAGAGTGTACATCGATGTCGGACCAGAAACACACGGGAATGATTTCAGGATTTCCCTCGGGTCGGTCTCGGCGTTCGATCTGACCGATCACAATACCGGGATTCCAGTGGATATAGGCGGCATAGAGTTTCCGTGGACGACTAACGCGGTGGATATCAGAGAGCCGGCGCTGGAACTGTTGGTCGGTATGGACGGCATGGCGCCGGAATCGATCAACAGGGGCCAGGAGGATGTCCGGGTATTCAGCCTGGCCCTGACAAATGCGGGGATCAGCTTTGGAGCGGACATCAGTATTTCCTCGATATATCTCGAAGTGGAGGATATCTCCGGTAATGGTGCCGAAGCAGCCGGTATATTCTCGGAATTCCGTCTTCAGGACGGACCGGGTTATCGTTATTCTACAGTTTCCGTCTTTGGTACTTCGCAGACTGTCGAGTGTGTGTTTCAGCCCGAGATAGTCATTTCTCCCGGAATACCGCTTGTCCTCGATGGATATGTTGATTTTGTGTCTGATCCCGTTCCCGCAGGATTCAGGTTGGTACTACAGGATTCATTATGTCTGGGCGCGAGGGACGCCAATTCCGGAGAGACGGTGACGGTACGAGGCGATCAGTCCGGTGGGTATGATTTTCCGATGGATTCGGGAGGGACCCTGTTTCTGAATCCATTATCCGGGCTTTCTGTCTCCGGCACGCCGATGTTGCCGAATGCTGTTGTGGCATCCTCCCTGGACATCAATGCTTTTGATGTAGTCATCCGGCACACTGGCAGTCAGGGAGAATCAAATGCATTGATAAGCTCGTTGTCGATCAGGTTACTTGACAGTTCAGGTTCAGGAATTCCGTGGAATTCCACGATCGAGGGATTGAGAGCGACAGCGGGAGACAGTATCGTGGGGTCAGTATATCCGGCCGCGGGAGATACCTCTTCATACATGGCGATCGTCTTTCCAGGCGGTATACAGGTTTCTCCGGGAGATTCGATCGATGTTGATATCTCGGTCGACCTGGAGGGCGTATCGTTGCCCCCGGATTTTCAGATGCAGATAGCACAGAGTGGGATCGAGATATATGATGCGACCTCGATGGAAAGATATACTTCCGTTCAGGGGGATTTTCCTCTTACCAGCGGAATCGCGGAAATAGTGCACCCCGCCGATGGTATCACTTTCGGCGCGGGATCGATCATGCCGTCCAATATAGTGCCAGGTGAAAAAATCGGGGTGTTCGAACTCAGATTCTCAAGAAGCGAGTCATCGGAAGGTTCTCAAGTGATCGTATCACGCTTCGATATCGAGTTCGAAGACAGATACGGCATGCCGATAGATCCTTCATCGATAGTAGAAAAAATCATAATAGAGAACGACGGGATCGGTGTTGGATTATCGACGGAGATCGTATCTGGTGCCATCAGGATAGATCTTGCGGATCCTGTCACGGTGAATAAGGGACAGTCCATAGTTCTTAAGGTGTCAACCAGGACAACAGAATCAATATCGGTCGAGGCGCTGCGGGCTGAGATCCCTTCGGTCTCGAGCATCGTATGTGTGGATGGCGTATCGGATGTGCCGGTGTCTGTATCCCTGGAGGAAGGCTTCGCATTACCCTTCGTATCCGGTATGGCCGCTGTCCTTGCCGGGGAGACGGAGGCTTCGTTCTCGAATTATCCGAATCCCTTTATCGCGAGTCAGGAGAAGACAAGAATAACATTCTTCCTTTCATCCAGTTCCGAAGTCTCTCTCGATGTATATACGATGACCGGGAAACTGGTCAAAAAGATAATTAATAACGAGGACATGACGTCAGGACTTCACCAGGATATCTGGTGGGACGGCAGAAATGGCCGGGGTGAGAAAGTATTGAACGGTGTCTATTTTCTGGTTTTGAGAACTAAAACAGGTGGAAGTGAGAAAGTGTTCAGGAGAAAGGCAGCGCTGGTACGCTGATGAACCGACTATATAGAATAATCATCCTTGCTTCGCTGACGGCGGTTATGACCGCTATCGCGCCGCCGTGCGGCCTGGTCGCCGAAGATGGGACGGGTGGCACTATAAGTCCGTTTGCTCTGGGAGCAGGAGGAAGGAACACGGCACTCGGCGGAGCGTCTGCGGCGGTATGGGGAGGTTCCTATTCCCTTGTCTGGAATCCGGCGGGACTCGTTTCCGTGGAGAGGGGCGAACTGGCCCTGTTCCATACACCACTGTTCGATGGATTATGTTCCTATTCCACGGTCCTGGTATCATGGCCCCTACTCGACATGGGTGTGATCTCTGCTGGAATCATGCATCTGAAAATAGGTGATATCGAGAGGCGCGATTATGGCAATATGATGACAGGCAGCGATCTGTCGAACAGACAGACCAGGTATATACTCGGTTTTGGCAAGACTATCCACGGAGGCCTGTCGGGAGGAATCAGTCTTAAGCTGGACAGATATGCCCAGGGAGAATACAGCGCCAACGGATTCGGGATGGACGCGGGCCTGGGGGTGCGGGGAAAAATCAATTCGCCGCTCATCGACGGTATGGCCGCGGGAATTAATTTTTTCAATATTGTGGAGCCCGTCTATACGATCGTCAGTGAGGAATCGGGCGATCCTTCAGGAGCCAGGGGTGGCATTGCCATGTGGCGTTCGATGCCGGGAACCCTGGACGATCGACTGCTATTCGCCTCTGACCTGGTGAAATCCAGATACAGCGAGACCGGGCTGCATGTGGGGATCGAGTACAGCATAAACGGGATGTTTGCTGTCAGGGCCGGATATGACGAAGGAAATGCTACTCTCGGGGCCGGGTTCCGTATTCACACTGTCGAGGTGGACTATGCCTTCAGAGATTCTGACCTCGAGAGCTACCACCTGTTTTCGATATCATATGGATATGGCGAAACGAGCAGCCAGAGGCTTGCCAGACGTAGAAAAGCAAGAGATGAGGAAATTCAGCGAAAACTCGTTATTGAGACAGACAGGTATGAGACAGATCTTATTTCATCCTCAATGGAAAGTGGAAAACGAGCGCTTGAAAATGGTCGTTACGACAAAGCTACCGTGTATTTCGAGGCGGCCCTGCTCTGGGATCCTGCCAATACGGAAGCAAGGGATGGTAGAAACAGGGCAGAGGGTCTCATCCATATAAAACGTGCGGACTCTCTTTTTGCCGGGCAGATGTACCCGGAAGCGTTGTTCGAGTACAGACTTGGCAGTCAGTATTCCGAGCATGAAGAAGTCAGGGCGCGGATCGAAGCCTGCGAGAAATCGATTGGGGAAGCCGAGAACAGCAGAGCCATTCTCGACAGGATGATCTCACATTCACTTGAGCTCTATACCAGCCGACAATGGGCCGATGCTTCTCGGGCGTTCGAAGAGATCCTTTTGATCGATCCTGAGAATGGCATAGCGATACAGTACCATGAGAAATCTATTTTCAGGAACAGGGAGTATTACGATTCGATTATCAGGGACGTCGAGCAGACAGTTTCCAGAATGCATTACGAGAAGGCAGCGGGGCTTGTCCACACGGGGCTGGAGGATTTCCCCCGGGACAAGGGCCTTATGTCGAGATTATCCGAAATCGAAAGATTGAAGAAAAATGCCGAAAAAAAAGACCTTGCCGCGACGGAACTGTCGACTTTCTCGCCGGTATTGTCTTCGACAAAGATCAAAAGCCTGAGGCCCGACTACGAAATGGGAGTGGCTTTCTTTACCGAAGGGAAATACGAGGATGCGATCGATTCCTGGGAAAAGGTATGGAAGGTGTGGAACAGTTTCGAGAAGGTAGAGGAATATCTTGTCAAGGCGTACCAGTTCAGAGGCATGGATCTGTATGCAGACCACAGATATGAAGAAGCTCTTGAGGCGTGGCAGAAGATCCTTGTGATAGATCCTCGAAATGAAAAGGCCGCGCGGTATATCAGGCGGACCAGAGAAGAGATGGGCCTCCTTGAAGGAACGAGAGGATGACAGTCAGCGGTGTGATATGAAAGCGATAAACCTGAAACTTCAGATCACTATTTTTGTGATCCTTCTCATCGCGGGACTTGTAACAGCGTTTTCGCTGACCTCCGCCCGGATCCAGCAGGCGACCCTTCTTGAGGAGGTAAGGCAGAAAGTGGTCCTGCAGGGAAGGAACCTTGCGTTGAATTACGCCAAGCCTCTGCTGCACGAAGATCCCGAATTCGAGCTTCATCCGCATATCAGGAGAGTCCTGAGGGGAGACAGGAATATTAAAAAGATCGTTGTAGTGGACAGGGAAGGGAATATCAAGGGGCATCGTGAGATGAAGATGATCGATGTACCTTTCAAAGAGGATGCGGGGTTCACGATTGTCGGCGACATGTCGGGGCTTGCCTCCGATGAATCCCTGAAGATCCGTGATGATGTGTTGCTGGTGTCGACGCCGATCACGGATCAGGATGAGACCATCGGTACAGTGTTCATCGAGTACTCTACTGCCGGGATGGCGCGGACTCTGGCAGAGGGAAGAAAACGGATTATGTGGATCGGCCTGATCGCGTTAGGAGTGGGCGCTTTGATGTCCCTGCTTCTCGCTGTTCTTATAGCCAGGCCAGTAAATCACCTGACCAGGGGTGCCGAATTGATCGGTCAGGGGCGATTGGATACCAGAATAAATGTAAAATCGGTCCGGGAGATGAATATTCTGGCAGATACATTCAACAGGATGGCTTCCAGTCTCGAGAAAAGCCGTAATGTCATGAAAGAAAAGGAACGGCTCGACAAGGAGCTTGAGATCGCGAGATCGATACAGAAGACTCTTCTTCCCTCTGATATACCCGAGGCTGAAAAATTCGATATCGACGCGTATTACAATTCCGCGGAACTCGTGGGGGGCGACTATTACGATATTATCCCCCTGGTAAATAATCGGATCATGTTCGTAGTCGGTGACGTGGCGGGCAAGGGCGTGCCGGGCCTGGTAGTGATGGCGATGGCGAGGATGATGGTCAGGGACCTTGCTCAGCGGGGAGAAAATCCCGCGAGACTGCTCAGGCATCTGAACGCTCTTTTATTAAAGGACATTCGCAATAATATGTTTCTGACGATGTTTTGTGGTGTCCTCGATCTGGAATCTAACGGTTTTGTCTGGGCGAGCGCGGCTCATATGCCGTTCGTATATTTCAGGGGACGGGATCAAAGCGTACGGATGCTGAGAACGAAAGCCAAACCCCTGGGTATCTTTCATGACGAAATCTTTAATAAAGGTCTGGAGGAATATCGATTGACGTTTGAGCCCGGAGATATGCTGCTGCAGTATACCGACGGATTGAATGAGATGCGCGATCGGGAAGGCGCGGAATTTGGACTGGAAAGGGTCGAGGAGATAGTAAAGAGGGTAGCGCCCAGGGGTGCAGCGGATCTGCTCGCGGCCATTAAAGAGAGCCTTGATGAATTCAGGGGGGAAGTGCCTCAGAGCGATGATCTGACGTTATTGGCATTGAGGATGCGGCAGCCTGTCGAAGCAGGTGTCCCGTCGGATGGGGATGAGGATCATGGGAAGGTCAGCCCCGGGATCCGGAACTGGAGTGGTGTATAGCGATGATACTGGAGAAGATCAATTTCATGTCATCGACGATGACCGTAAGGTGCGGGGAGGAGCCATATCTCAACGCTCTTGGGATGGTTACGGGTGTGATCCTCTTGTCGGTCGAATCTGGATTTGACTCGCTCAACATGATCAAATCGGAAAAATGTGATGATTCGGTCAGGCCTGTCCTTGATCTGATCATGTCGAATAATCCTTTTGTCAGTATCGTTGAACCCGACGAAAATAAACCCGACCTAAGCGATAACAGGAGAATATGCGAACATCCTTCCATCTCGGTCATAAGAGAAGGTTACGGACGTCGGTACAGGATCAGGGCCAGGGCGACGTTCGAAGGAACTGCCCTTGCTTCCAGGGCTGCAGGCATCATTACCGGGATATTCGGGTTTCCCGGATTCATGTCGTTCGGAACAAGATTCGCCTCCTACGAGCTCCTTATGAATATATTCGAGCACGGCAGCGGGCCGGGAGAAAATGGATGGGTCGATATTATTCTGGAAAAGAGAGAAGGTAGCATTTTCATGACGATCATCGATGATGGTCCCATGTTCGATCCCATAATTGACAGCAATTTCGATCTGACGAAATACCTCGGAAGCGGCGCGAACAGAGGCCTTGGGTTGATAATGCTGAAGAATATGAATCAGAAGATGACATACACGAGAGTAGACGGACTAAACACGACCGTCATCGAAAGCATGGCGGCAATCGATATTTCAGAGGGAAAGGAGAACGGAATGGCAGGTTTCAGAATCGACGAAAGAAGCCCTGGGACAGATGGAATGAGCGAGATCATGTTGGAGGGAGAACTGGATGCAAAGGGGGCGCTCAGGCTCGAGGAATTAATGAACGATCTGATCGGCAGGAAAATCCACAGAGTCGTCCTCAATTTCAGGGATGTCAGTTTCATTTCGAGCGCTGGTGTCGGAATGCTCCTGGGCCTGGTCTCGTCGCTGCGCAGAGAGGGTGGCGAAGTATACATCGCGGAGCTGACGAGCGGGGTAGAATCTATCTTCAAACTACTCAACCTGGATGACTATTTCAAGGTCATCACGGAACAGAGTGGAAAACTTTAACCCGGTATTGTTGCGGGGTGGATGAGCCCTGTGTCAGGACAGGCCATGGAAGTGACGAATAAATCCAGCGAGGCAAATGGAGCCACAGACGTTTCCTCGATGCTCGAACAGGAGCTCGAGAGGAAAAACATGGCTTTCGAGGCCCTTTTCAGGCTGATGGAGAGGATCGGCACGACGCTTGATCTGGAGACCATAGTACGTCTGTTTCTTATGACCCTGGCTGGTCAGCTGAGCCTCGACCAGATCGCGTTTTATCTGGTATCCTCGAAAGACAATATTTTTAGAGCATATTATTCACTGGGGATCGGTACGGGAGAACTGCCTCCCACAATGGACAGATCCTCATATATCGTCCGGACACTGGGTAAAAAACTCGATCTTGTGGAGATCAGCGAGTCTCAGGACCTGGAGGCGTACACCGACCCTTCGGACGATGGGACCCTGTTCTCGATGAATGGATTCAGCTATGCCTTTCCACTGATCGGGAAAATGGGGGTGCTTGGTATAATCCTCATGAGCCGGAAGATCGATGGAAGCGGGTTTACCCGGTTCAACGGGGAGATCCTTCATGTTCTGACAAGAGCGACAGCCATGGCTGTCGGTAACGCTATGTTGTATAACGAAGTTCTACTGTCAAACATGGAAATGGAAGATTTCGCCAGAGTTAAGAAGGAATTTCTCTCTCACACGTCCCACGAGCTCAGGACCCCCCTGACTATCCTTAAGAGTTCTCTCTGGTCTATCGAAGAGAAGAGTGGAAATGATGGTGTACTGATGGAACTGGCCTGTAAGGCGGTGACCCGGCTCGGTGGTGTGGTGGACCAGCTGCTGTCCCTGAACGATATCGGGACAAACGCGTCATCGCTCAGCCTTGTCCGCACAAATATCCTGCAATTACTGGAATCGTCTTTTGTGGAAAGGATCTCCGAGATCAGCGAGATGGGAGTCACCTTCAAACTGGATAAGATGAATACTCCGGAAGACTTGTACATAGACGCGACCAAGATGAGGATCGTATTCAAGAGCATAATCGATAACGCGGTCAGTTCGGTGGAGAGTGGAGGAAACATCTATCTTAGTGTCTCCACGCGGGCTCTCCCTCCTGATGAACTGGAAGGTGTGGAGATCATCTGCAGTGAATGTCGCAAAGAATGTCCAGTCGAATTCGCGGTTCCGGACACCCATGGATCTGGATTTTCAGAAGAAACGTCAACCGGCAATGAAAGAAAAAGTGGAAATCCTGTCGAAAAGTGGGTCGTGATCAGGGTGAGTGACAACGGTATCGGGATACCCGAGGAGGAGATCAGGACTCTGAGCGAACCTTTCACGAGAGCGTCTAACTCAAAAATGGCCGATGTAAAAGGGTTGGGGCTCGGGCTCTCTGTCTCGTCGAAGATCATCTACTCTCACGGTGGTAGATTCTTCTGTAAAAGCGAAAAAGGGAAAGGGGCTGAATTCGCAATCTGGCTTCCGGTCTCTTCTGAGAGAGAAAAGGATCAAATCACTTGAATAATGAGGAAGATTGGCTGAGAATATCTGGTACGCTCGCCATAGAAACTGTTTTTCCGGTCTTGCAATATTGGGGGGGATGGAGGTTGAAATGGAAATAAAAGGTATGATCTTTCATTCAAGGAAAGAGTTCGTCATCGAGAATTTCGGTGAAGAAGGATGGGATAGTGTAGTAGCTTCACTTTCCAAAGAAGATCAGGAACTTTTCGATGAGACCATCCTCACGGCGAAATGGTATCCGTTCGAAGTAGGTGAAAGACTGGATAAGGCTATCGTCGGTATACTCGGTGGTGGAGACGGTGGCATATTCAGGAAGATAGGGGTGCAGTCTGCTCAGAGAAGCCTGACCAAGGTTCACAAGGCTTTCCTGACCCCCGGCGATCCGCAGGCCTTCATGAAGAAATCGAGTATCATCTACAAGTTCTACTATGATACGGGATATCGCGAATATCAGGAGACCGGGCCGAATTCCGGCATAGTGACCACCTACGAAGCAGAGACCTTTTCACACCCCGACTGTCTCACTGTCATCGGGTGGTATGAGGAAGCTCTGAGGATGTGCGGAGCCAAAAGGGTGGCCGGTGTGGAAGAAGAATGCAGGGCAAAAGGCGGAAAAGTCTGCCGTTACAGATTCAGCTGGGATATCTAGGCAGGGCAGGGTCTGCCCCCGGACAGGATACGGACAGTCAGCTTTTTCCAGAGGCTGCGTCTCGCCTCGTAGATTGAGATAATCAACCGCTTAAAAACCTTGATTTGTGACTGGGGAATGGTCTAAACTCGCTGGGCTTGTTCTCGAAACGTCCCCACTTCCTGCCGGGAAGCAGGGGTTCAGCCCGAATGATTGGAGTAAGTCATGCGCAGACCTATTTTCCTGGTTGTCCTGGCCGTAATGCTGGTCATTTCCTGTGCTCAGCAGGTCGGTATCGACAATCCCCTGCTGTCGGAGTTCGATACGCCTTTCGGGGTCCCTCCTTTTGAGGAGATCAAAGAAGCACATTACGTCCCTGCCTTTCAGGAAGGGATCAGAATGCATAATGAAGAAATAGCCGCGATAGTCGAAGATACCGAATCGCCGACTTTCGAGAATACGATTGCGGCGATGGAAGGTTCCGGGAGGCTTCTCGACAGTGTCGCCAGTATTTTCTTCAGCCTCAACTCGGCCAATACGAACGAGGAGATGCAGGCGATTGCCAAAGAGATAGCGCCACTTCTGGCAGCTCATGGCGACAACATCGCTCTCAATAGTGATCTTTTTCAGAAGGTCAAGACCGTTTACCTTCAGAAGGACGATCTGGGACTGAACACCGAGCAGAACAAGGTCCTGACCGATTATTACAAGAACTTTATTCGGGGTGGTGCCGATCTGGGTGGGGAAGATAAGGCCACGCTTCGCGAGATAAATCAGGAATTGTCGGTTCTCAGTCTTCAGTTCGGCGAAAATATACTGAAGGAGACCAACAGGTTCGAATTGATCATCGATAACGAGAAAGACCTTGCCGGGCTTCCCGAGGCCTCTATTGTCGGAGCTGCCGAGACAGCCACCAGCAGAGGTTATGAGGGTAAGTGGGTTTTCACGACCTCCAAACCCAGCATGGTCCCATTTATCCAGTACGCGGAGAATCGAGATCTGAGAGAAAAAATCTATAAGGCTTACATAAACCGTGGTGATAACGACGACGAATTCGACAACAAGAAGATCCTTTCCCGGATGGCGGCTCTCAGAGTCAAAAAAGCCAATCTCCTCGGGTACGAGACCCACGCTCATTTCATCCTTGAACAGGGAATGGCGAAGAACCCCGCGAATGTCTATATCTTCCTCGACAAGATATGGTTGCCGGCTCTCGCGAAGGCCAAGGAAGAAAGAGCGATGATGCAGAAGATGATCGACGATGAAGGTGATGATTTCAAACTGCAGAGTTGGGACTGGTGGTATTACGCCGAAAAGGTGAAGAAGGTAAAGTATGATCTCGATGAAGAGATGATAAAACCCTATTTTCAGCTTGATAATGTCATTAACGGTGCTTTTGCCGTTGCCAACAAGCTGTGGGGGATCACCTTCGAAGAACGGACCGATATTCCAAAATATCACCCTGACGTCAAGACCTTCGAAGTGAAGGAGGCGGATGGCACGCACATAGGTATCCTGCTTGCCGATTATTTCCCCAGGGAGAGCAAGAGGGGGGGAGCCTGGTGCGGTACATACAGGCAGCAGTGCAGGATCGACGGCAAGATGATCACTCCGATAGTCAATAACGTAGGTAATTTCCAGAAACCTACAGCCGACAAACCGGCATTGTTGACATGGGACGATGTCCTGACTCTCTTCCACGAGTTCGGTCATGGGCTGCACAACCTTCTGTCTGCCGGCACCTATCCTTCGGTGACAGCCACAAACGTCGCGACCGACTTTGTCGAACTGCCATCTCAGATCATGGAGAACTGGGCCGGTGAGCCGGAAGTGCTGGCGATGTACGCGACACATTACGAGACCGGCGAGGTCATCCCCGAAGAACTGGTCACGAAGATGAAGAATGCCAGCAAGTTCAACCAGGGATTCGCGGCGACGGAGTATCTTGCGGCGTCTTATCTCGATATGGACTGGCATACTCTGAGAGACACGGTCGAACAGGACGTGGATGATTTCGAGACTGCCTCGCTTTCGAGGATAGGGCTCATACCGGAGATCATCAGCCGTTACAGAAGTACCTATTACCGGCATATCTTTACGAGCGGCTATTCCGCCGGGTATTTCAGCTACATGTGGGCCGAAGTCCTCGATGCCGATGCGTTCCAGGCGTTCAAGGAAGCCGGCATTTTCGACCAGGAACTGGCACAGTCGTTCAGAGTCAATATCCTGGCAGCCGGTGGTTCGGAAGATCCGATGACCCTCTACAAGAAGTTCAGGGGCAAGGAGCCTGGAATCGAGCCTCTTTTGAAGAAGAGGGGCCTGATCTAGATTCAGGGTTTTCCGCGTTTAGAGAATACAGGGGGCTTTCCGGTGATTCCGGGCGCCCCCTTTTGTTATCCTGTACGGGCGAGCCGGAGAGGATGAAGATGGAATGAATGGAAAAGAGACGCGGATACGGCCATTTGCGCAGCGGGACAGAGAATCCGTTATAAGGCTGTGGGAAGCCTGTGATCTCATCGTCCCATGGAACGATCCTTCGAAGGATATCGACAGAAAGCTCCTGGTCGATCCCGATCTTTTTCTTGTCCTGGTCAGTCCGGCAGCTGATGGCCTGGACGGAGAAGAACTGATCGCTTCGGTGATGGGTGGATACGAGGGACACAGGGGGTGGATCAACTATCTGGCCGTCGATCCGCGGCACCGTGGCAGGGGATACGCCCGGATGATCATGGATGAGGTGGAGGAGAGGATCAGGGCGAAGGGATGCCCGAAGATAAATCTCCAGATACGGGAGACTAACAAAGCGGTGATCGAATTCTACGAGCACATCGGCTATACCGACGATCATATAATAAGTCTCGGCAAAAAGCTGGTCGATGACGAGAAAAGAGATTGATGACGGGAAAAAGGATGATCATGCCTGAACGATGTTCCGCGGGGGGGGGCTTCGGTCGACCTTGGTATGTCAGTGAGAATATATTATCCTCCGTGCGCAAGATGGAAGACTACCACATTCGAACCACTTTCCAGTTCGTATGAATCATAATCTTCTTCCGGTATGAGGATCTCGTTTACCGTCACGGTGATCAGTACGTAGTCATAGCCCATCTCGTCGAGCAGGTCCTGGACCGTCATCCCTTCGCGCCATTCAAGTCTGTCCCTGTTATTGACGGTTATCATCACTTATACCTCCCCGCCCGTTATCAGCGCGATCGCCGTATTGGCCTGGATCGCGGCCGCGATGGCGACTCGTGCGCCGCAGAGGCCGATCTGTGGGTCGGATCGTTCGTCACCGACGATATGGATATTACCCGAAGTCCTGAGCTCGATCGACGCGTTGTTTCCGATACCCGCGATGCCGCTGACTCCGATCACCGGCCTGTCAGGGCGCGCGGAACACCATTTTTCCAGGAGCCAGTGTTTGTCTTCGGCCCTGTCAAATGCTTCGATCAGTATCTGGGCATCTCCATATATCTCAATAAGATTATCGGCTGTGAGCCTTGTGTCGTGCAGCTTTAGACGGATAGACGGATTGATAGCGCGTAGATGGTCGGCGAGAGCTTCTACCTTGACTCTGCCGATATCGTTCTGGAAAAAATGTTGTCTGTTGAGATTCGACTCCTCGATGGAGTCGTGATCGACGAGGATGAGATTTCCCACTCCCGCTCTCGTCAGGTACACGGCAGTGTTCGACCCTATACCTCCGCATCCGGCTATACCGACAGTCGCGGCAGCGAGTCTTTTCGTAGAGCCGGAGACGTTTCTTTTGAAAATGCCGCTTTCCATATCCATGATCATTAAAGCCTTGTTATCACGTTTATTCAGAGACAGCGGTCAGAAAGCGAGACGGTCACCAATGAATGATGACCGTCACAAATAAGGGTTTATTCCTGATCGTCTTTTATGATCTCGACAAGCTCCGGCAGGTCGATGCCGAGTTCTTTCAGGCGTTCGATCTTCGGAACGCCGTTTCTTGTCCAGCCGCGACGGTCGTACGCCGCGTCGACTACTTTGTTGTACTGCTCTACCCTGTGTTTTCTGGTAATCTCCATCTTTTCTTCGGTGCTTTTGCCTGTCGGGTCGATGCCGATGATCTCTTTCATCTGTTTGTCGTAGAGCTTTTCGGCGCGTGACTCATACTCTTCCCCGGTCACAGGGCCGACAGCTCTGTATGGGGGCATATCGTCTTTGCGCGTGCCGTATCCGAGCATACGGGACATCACCCGCTGAAGGTTGTGTACACGCGCGGACTGATCCAGCATCTTTTCCTCGTCGAGTGGCTCTCCGGTCATTCCCTCGAAGAACTTGAAGAAATCCTCTACATGCTCGGGCACCTTTGCCGCCTGCTGCGGAGGGAAATTCTTGTTGGTCGCCGGGACCACATCGTTCCAGATCAGCTTGCAGAGGCCATTGAGGCCGAACCATGTACGCCAGAGCGGGTAGTAGTAGAGAGCTTCGGCCTTGTCATCGAAAGATGGTATCTGATTGTTCACCATATCCATGAAGATCAACCAGGCTTCGTCATGCTGCGGCCCCTTGACTGCCATCGTGTAACCGGCCTGCTGGGCGAGTGATTCCTTGCACACATATTCGGAATACTCGAGCCCCTTGACTTCCATGCCGATATCCTGCATGAAATCGGCATCGGCGCCCAGTTCCCTGGCCCATTTTCCCTTGAGGTAGCGGATGCCCATTCCGACATCTACTCCGAATCCTTCACCGAGCGCCATCTCGTGCAGGCACTGAAGGACCTCGGCGGTAGCGCCGAATTTGAGTTCCTTGCCACCGGTAACTTCCTTGTCTATCAGCCCGTTTTCGAAACACTCCATGACGAATGCCATACATGTACCGACCGATATAGTATCGACTCCGTAGGTATCGCAGTAGAAGTTGTATTCCATAAGGAAATCGCCGTCGAAGCATCCCATGTTCGCCGCCGCTGCGGCAGTCTCGTATTCCGGTCCATCGACAGTGACCTTCGAGCCTTTGTAGGGGCCGGTCTTCAGTTCGAAGCCGTCGACCGTCTTGGCGCAGGCCATCGAACATCCCTTCCAGCAACCGTCCGGCAGTCCCTGTGTCACGTACTTTGCCTTGAGCATCTTCGAGTCGATGTTGGGCGTGTCCACATGCTGGCCGAATTTGTAGTTGTGTACGGGCAACAGGTCGTACGCGTCCATCACATCGACGATGTTGGCTGTCCCGACTTCGCGCATCCTGCACTGTGATTTGTCGAGGGTGGCCATCTCGGCGTTGATCTTCATCCCGTAGTCGCGGATGAGCTTTGCGTCATGGGGCCCGTTCATATCGTCCACTATCTCAATGGCCCCGGTGGGGCAGACGTAGGCGCAGGACGTACAGCCAATACAATGCGGATCGACCTCGCCGAAGGGCATCGTCATGTGTCTCTTGATGCCGCGTCCCGCGAAATCAAGGATCTTTTCCATAACGAATTCCTCGCAGGCGTGGACACAATGTCCACAGAGTATGCAGGCCTTCTCATTCTCGTCGGTCAACTCTGATTTGTATTTGTCCTTGTCGGTGGCGCCGCAGATGGCCGCGATCTCCTGGATGATGGGAACCTTGGGCCAGCGGCCCAGGTACATCTCGGCAAGGGTCTTTCGGTGTTTTTTCACCCTTTCAGATGTAGTGTCGACACTGATCTCACCGCGGATCGGGAAGTTACAGGAGGTGACCAGTTTTTTCTTTCCGTTCTGTTCGATCTCCACGACACAAAGGCGGCATGTGCCCTGAGGTGTGAGATCCTTGTGATGACAGAGGGTAGGGACCGCTACCCCGTTATCCCTGAGTACTCCAAGCAGGAAGCTGTCTTTTATTACCTCGGTCTCTCTACCATCGATCTTTATCGTGATTTTCTTTGTAGCCATTTATATCACCTCCACAGCGTCGAAATTGCAGGTCTCGAAACAGATCCCGCACTTGATGCATTTATCTGCCTCGATCACATGGAGTCTTTTCGACTCTCCCGTGATAACCTGCACCGGGCAGGCTCTCGCGCAGAGGGTGCAGCCGGTACATTTGTCGTTTATCCTGTATGTGATCAGCGCCTTGCAGACACCGGCGCCGCATTTCTTTTCCTTTATATGCTGTTCGTACTCTTCTCTGAAGTATTTCAGAGTGGAGAGTACCGGGTTCGGAGCCGAGCCGCCGAGCTGACAGAGGCTCGTGTCCCGAACGGTGTCACAGAGTTCCTCCAGCGTCTCGATATCACCTTCCTTCCCTTCACCAGCGCATATTCGTGTCAGGATGTTGTTCATCAGGTGTAATCCCTCGCGGCAGGCCGTACATTTGCCGCACGATTCGTCCATCAGGAAATCGATGAAATATCTCGCTACATCGACCATGCAGGTATTCTCGTTCATCACGATCATACCGCCCGAACCCATCATCGATCCCGCTTCGGTCAATGAGTCGAAGTCGACCGGCATGTCGAGCATCGACGCGGGGATGCATCCTCCTGAAGGTCCGCCGGTCTGTACCGCCTTGAACTTCTTTCCGCCGGGGATGCCTCCGCCGATCTCCTCGACGATCTCACGGAGCGTGATGCCCATCGAGACCTCTACAAGTCCGGTGTTCGTTATGTCTCCAACGAGTGAGAATACCTTTGTGCCTGATGAGCCGCCCCACGGGTTTCCGGAAACGTCTCCCGAACCTATCGAGGCAAACCAGTGAGCGCCCTTCTCGATGATCACAGGGATATTGGCCCATGTCTCGACGTTGTTCAATACCGTCGGCTTGTCGCGAAATCCGTATTCGACGTTGTGAACATACTTGGCTCTCGGTTCTCCGGCCTTGCCGGCCATCGATGCCATCAGCGCGCTTGACTCACCGCATACGAAAGCTCCCGCGCCCCGGTGAATGTGTATTTCGAAGGAGAATCCCTTGCCCATGACGTCGTTTCCGAGGATGCCGTATTCGTGGCACTGCTCGATCGCCTTCTGGAGTCTGTCAAGGGCGAGAGGGTATTCTTTCCTGATGTAGATGTATCCCTCTTTCGCGCCGGTCGCGTACGCGCCTATCAGCATACCCTCTATCACCGAATGGGGGTCGGTCTCGATGATCGACCTGTCCATGAAGGCTCCCGGATCACCTTCGTCGGCGTTACAGACGACGAAGATCTCCTCACCGCGTTCCAGCGCTGCCTTGCGTCCCGATTCCCATTTGACGCCCGCGGGGAATCCGCCGCCGCCGCGGCCCCGGATACCGGAGACGATCACTTCCCTGATCACGCCCTCGGGATCTCCACTGCCGATCACGGTACGAAGCGAGGTGTACCCGCCGCGCGCGATGTAATGGTCTATATTCTCGGGGTCTATAAGGCCCTTGTTCCTCAGGGCGATAAGCTGCTGTTTGCTGAAGAAGGTGATGTCGTCCATCTTCTCGTTCACGGCGCCCGATACCGGGTCGGTATGCAGGAGTCTTTCGACCACCTTTCCAGTAGCGAGGCTGTCTACGAGTTCTTCTATGTCTTCTTTCTGGACCTTCTGGTAAAAGGTGCCCGAAGGCTGGATGACCACGATAGGCCCCATAGCGCAGAAACCGTTACAGCCGGTACCTACGACAAGAAAATCTTTCTCCAACCCTTTTTCCCTGATCACCGAAATCAGGCTGTCGCGGATATCGAAGCCTTTCGCCGACACGCAACCGGTCCCGGTGCATACCATCAGCATATTTTTATAACCGGCTGTTTTCTCTTTTTCCGCCGAGGCGATCTTTTCCAGATCGTCAGAAGATATTCTGGCGGATTTTTTCGAAGCACTTTTTCCGGCGGTCTTTTTCTTCTTTTCGGCCTTGCCAGCTTTCTCGAGGAGTTTCTCGACGTCCATGGCCCTTACATTGCCGAATACCTCTTCTCCGATCTTGACGACCGGAGCGATAGAGCATGCTCCGAGGCATGCGACCGCCTCGAGAGAATACTTGCTGTCTTCCGTAGTCTGGCCAGTCTTCACGCCAAGGACCCTTTCGAACGAGTCGAGTATCTTCGCCGAGCCCTTTACGTGGCAGGCTGTGCCCATGCAGACCTGGACTATCGTCTCACCTTTTGGCTCCAGGCTGAAAGCCTTGTAGAATGTGGCGATGTGGTAGAGGTGTGATTTTGGCTTGCCGGTCTTTTTGCACAGTTCATCGATGGCTGTTTTGGATATATGACGGAACCGTTCCTGGATGTCCTGCATCATCTCGATGACGTATTCGGGGTCGTTGTCCCATTTGTCTATGATGGAGTGGATCTCTTTGATCTCGCCCGCGCACTGCAGGGAGAGTATTTTCGGTTTGATCTGCTCGGCGACCTTATTTTCCTCTATGCGCCACGCGGGGTTTATCTGACGGTTTTTAAGTACGAGAGCCTTTAATTTTTTATCGCGGAAGACCGTTCCCGTACCGCCTCGGCCGGCCTGTTTGATCCGTGGGACGTTCCTGCGCCAGTCCCAGAAGGAGAAGTTGAGAACACCCATGTGAGTGTGCTCGGCTCCCCGGCCCGCGGAGACACAGGCGATGTTTCTGAGGTCGAGTTCGTCGGCCGCGTACATCACGGCGAGTTCCTCGGCGAGAAGATGGGAATCGACACTTTCCATGGGAGCAGTCTCGATGGTCACTTTTCCCGCGACCGCGTCTATAAGCACGATGACTTCTCTGTCGGCCTTTCCGGTGACCATCAGCGCGTCAAAACCGGCGAATTTCAGGTATGGTCCGAAATATCCACCGACATTACAGTCCATCATCGATTTTGTGAGAGGGGAGAGGGCCGTTACTATGGTCTTTCCCGATCCTGGAAATGAAGTCGCTCCGCCCAGGGGGCCCGAGGAAAAACAGAGCGGGTTTTCGGGGCTGTCCCACTTCGTGTCTTTCGAGATCTCCTGGAAAGTGAGCCAGAGATCGAAACCCTTTCCTCCAGTCCACAGTTTTTTCATCTCGTCGCTGACCGGAAGGATGCTGATCTTGTTCTCTCCGATATCCACTCTCAGGGTCCTGCCCGCGTAGCCTTTTTGGAGCGGGATGACATCGAACGGGAACTCGCAGAGGACCTCGTGTGCTTCTTTCATTTTCAGGATACGCTTGTCTACCATCGATATGGCCTCCTTGATCATATTGATTAGTTTAACAGGGGTTTGAATATACACCTTCCTCCTTCAGATATGAAGGAAAAACAGGAAGAAATCGTGGCTAAAATGGTGCATGTTCCGACCTTACCGTTATGTTCGAACAGACATAACGGTTGACAGGGGTGGTGTGGGCATGTTTATTCTCTGTATCTGACTGATTGACAGGGTATTCGGCCTGTCTGGTAGATTTACGGGAAATTCCGGCATGATGGTCGGGTTACGGGACATTCAGGGTGGTTTGAAAGCGGGTAGGCAGATGCGATCTATGACAGGGTCTTTATTGATTCTGATGGTGTTCTTTCTCGCGGTTATCTCGTCGTGCGGAGATGGTGGAGGGGATGGTGGAAAGACCGACCTGGTGATATTCCACGCGGGGTCGTTGTCGGTGCCGCTCAAACGGATGGCGGCTCTTTACATGGAGAAGAATCCAGAGGTGAACGTCCTTCTGGAAGCTGCCGGCAGTCGGGCGTGCGCGAGAAAGATATCAGAGCTTGGAAGAGAATGCGATGTCATGGCCTCCGCCGACTATACGGTGATCGATCAATTACTTATTCCTGACCATGCATCGTGGAACATAAAGTTTGCCGGCAACGAGATGACGATCGTCTACCATGAAGAGTCGATGAGGTCCGACGAGATCGACGCGGATAACTGGTTCATGATACTGATGGAGGACAATGTCGCTTTCGGCAGATCCGATCCGAACTCGGACCCATGCGGGTACAGGGCCGTGTTTACGATGCGGCTGGCAGAGACGCATTACGGAATGGCCGGGCTGGCGGATGGATTTCTGGAAAAAGATAAACGCTACATAAGGCCGAAGGAGACAGACCTGATCGCCCTGCTCGAATCGGGCGTGATCGACTATATCTTTCTGTACAGGTCGGTTGCTCAGCAGCATGGCCTGGATTATCTGATCCTTCCCAGTGAGATCAACCTGGGGGATCTGGAAATGGCCGGGACCTATGGAAAAGTCTCGGTGGAGATATCGGGGAAAAAGCCGGGGCACTGGATAGTCAAAAAGGGCGCGCCGATGGTATATGGTGTGACCATACCTTCGAACGCTCCGCATCCGGAGATCGCCCGTTCGTTTATCGAGTACCTGCTGACCGAAGATATGGGTATGGCCGTGATGACAGAATGCGGCCAGCCATCTGTACTTCCCTCGTATACGGATACCTACGATGCCCTGCCGGAGAGACTGAGACGATTTGCCCTGCCGGAGAAGCCGGGGAATCAATTATGAGAATATTCCGCGGGGAGATGACGCATCTTGTGTTTGCGGCGCTGGGCGGGCTCGTGCTGCTCTTTATCATAGCGCCTCTCGCGGGGATGTTTCTGAGCGTCACCCCTGGAGATCTCTCGGAATCAGCCAGCGATCCAGAGGTGTCGAGAAGTGTCAGGGTCACTCTGTTCACTTCGATGGGAGCCACCCTTATCATGGCTCTTGGTTCCGTGCCGCTCGCCTGGCTGCTGGCCAGGAAAGATTTTCCACTGAAGCAATTGATAAACGGGATAATCGATCTTCCCATAGTGATACCGCATTCCGCGGCCGGGATAGCTCTGCTCGGGGTGATAGCGAGAGGGACTCCCATGGGACGTCTCGCCGAAAAAGCGGGGTTCGAGTTTGTCGGTGGTTACGCGGGGATCATGGCGGCGATGGCGTTTGTCAGCGTTCCTTTTCTTGTAAACTCCGCGAGAGACGGGTTTGCCGCGGTGCCCAGGCAGCTGGAAAAGGCAGCTCTCAATCTCGGCGCTTCTCCCGTGAGAGTCTTTTTTACCATATCGGTACCGCTTGCCTGGCGGTCGATCCTGTCCGGACTGATCCTGATGTGGGCCCGCGGGATGAGCGAGTTCGGTGCGGTCCTTGTCGTCGCGTATCATCCTATGATCACGCCGGTCCTGATCTATGAAAGGTTCGGAGCCTTCGGCCTGAAATACGCGCGGCCTGTCTCGGTCCTGTTCGTCACGATATGCCTTCTCTTTTTCATCACGCTCAGGGTGATAGCGGGAAGGAGAAGAGATGCTCAGAGTTGAGGGATTGTCGAAAAGTTTCGGAGCATTTTCGATGAGCGATGTTTCATTCGAAGTCTCCGAAGGAGAATATTTTGTCCTCCTCGGTCCTTCAGGTACGGGCAAGACTGTCCTTCTGGAGACACTGGCCGGTATGATGGAGGCTGACGATGGCAGGATCATCCTCCGCGGGAGGGATATCACAAGAGAACGGGTACAGAAGCGGGGAATAGGCCTGGTCTTTCAGGATCAGGCTCTTTTTCCGCATATGACGGCGCGGGCGAATATAGCGTATGGACTACACGGAAGGGTCGCCGGAAAAGCTGCTATTCAGGCGAGAGTGGAGCAGCTGGCTGAAGAGATGGAAATATCTCATCTCCTCGAAAGGATGCCGGGTACCCTGTCCGGCGGTGAAGCCCAGAGGGTGGCACTGGCCAGGGCCCTCGGGGCCGAACCGGACTGCCTTCTGCTCGACGAGCCGCTCTCTTCCCTTGACACGGGCGGCCGTTCGAGGATGAGAGGGTTGCTCCGAAGACTGAACCGGAAGAAGATGACGATAATACATGTGACTCATGACTATGAGGAGGCCCTTTCGCTCGCGTCGAGAGTCGGGATAATGGAGGACGGCCGTATCGTTCAGGTCGATTCTCCCGAGAGGATATTTCGCGATCCCGGTTCCGAATTCGTGGCAAGGTTCATAGGGATAAAGAATTTTTTCAGGGGACGGATAGAGAGGCGGGCAGTCGCGGGTGGAGGAGATCCTGCCGCAGGAGGAGACATCGTGGCTGGACGGGTTACTACCGCAGGAGCCGAACCGGTCTTCATATCGGAGGGAATAAAGCTTGATGTCCTGACATCACTGGACGCGGGAGACGCAGTCGCGGTGATAAGATCCGAGGACATAGTCGTCTCTATCGAACCGGTATCCTCAAGCGCGCGAAATGTGATCGCCGGTGTCATTATAGATATCGTGCCTGTCCGTGGCGGGGTCGAGATATTGATCGACGCCGGGGTGGAACTGGCCGCCATGGTCACTCCCCGTTCTGTGGAGAGACTCGGGCTTGAGATAGGTACAAAGATATATTCTTCGATAAAGGCCAGCGCCATAAGGGTGCTCGACGGCTGAGAGTACGGGTGAGTAAGACTGGACCTCTTCATGGTGAAGGGGCCGGGAGAACGATAAGGGTCCGGGAGAACGATCATGGAACCTGGAGTAAAACTATATATCAATACAGACGAGAGGGAAGGCCTTTTCGGCGACGGGAAGTATCTTCTACTCAAAGCGGTAAGCGAACTTGGTTCACTGAGAAAAGCTTCGATCAAACTGGGCAGGGGATACAGGAAAGCCTGGGACGATATTCGGAGAACGGAAGAAGGCCTCGGCAGAAAGATCGTCCTGAGGTCGAGAGGGGGATCCGATGGCGGATCGACGAGGCTGACCACTTTTGGGTCCGAACTGCTTGAAGCCTGGGAAAGATACAGGAACGAAGTCTCGGCATGTCTTGAAAAAGCCTGGGACGAACAACTGCGCGGCCTGCTGGAAAAAGCGGACGAAAACGGACGGGATGCGTAGTGTCGAGGGAGGATAAGGAAGGACTGATATGGACAGGGAAAAACTGACAGAATTGATTCGGGAAAATGCTCTGGAGAGAGACGGAAAAAAAGTGATGCCGTGCCCGAAGGCGTTTATGTTGTCCAGAGAATACGGGGTGTCTCTGAAACAGATCGGTGAATGCTGCAATGAGGCCGATATAAGGATATCGAACTGCCAGCTTGGGTGTTTTAAGTAATGAAGACGATTGTGATCGCCGGCGCGCATTCGAACGTAGGCAAGACGGGGCTGGCCGGTCGGATATGTTCGATCGTGAAGGGCGCCGTTCATATAAAGATCGGACATGGCCCTGTAAAGAAGGATATGGACAATATCTTTTTTCCCCAGGGTACGCCATTTCGAGAGATACTGGAGAGATACGATGACGCGCCGTTTCTTGTGATAGAAAGTGGAGCGATCACCGCGGAGTTCGAACCGGACTGCCTTATCTATCTTCCCGGTGGTGAACCGAAGCCGGGCGCGGATGAGATCAGAAAGGTCGCTGATCTTGTCCGGGGCGAGTCGGCCGGATCGGGCAGGTTCGCTGTCCTGGCTGGAAGGCTGGGCCTGTCGCTGGATACTATCGGCCGGATCGCGGATGCCGCGGAAGTTCAGACAGAGGTGGATAAAACTGTGAAAGAGATGATTACGTTCGATGAAGCGTTTGCGGCAGTCATGACTTCGGCATCACCGCTCGGAAGCGAGGAGGTATCCCTCGATGATGCTGCCGGCAGGGTTCTTTTTGAAGATATTCTCTCCGATATGGATATGCCGCCCTTCGACAAGTCGGCGATGGACGGGTACGCCTGCAGGAAGATCGATCTTGCTGCCCCGATGAAGATCGTCGCCACGCTTCCCGCAGGAGAACTCCCAACGGTTGAGATCGATTCTGGCGAATGTGTGAAAATAATGACAGGGGCCGCCGTTCCGGCAGGAGCGGATGTGGTAGTGAAGGTGGAGGACACGGAAGAGTCCGGCGGGATGATGACGGTCACAGGAAAAAGCAACGCGATAAACATATGTTACAGGGCAGAAGATGTCTCGGCCGGGGATACGGTCCTTCGCTCCGGCAGCTTGATCGGGCCGGTGGAGATAGCGGTGCTGGCCGCCGTCGGCCGAACGACCATAAAGGTCTTCAGAAAACCAAGGATCGGGATCATCGCTACCGGCAGCGAGCTGGTGGAGCCCGGAGAAAAGCCGTCGGGAGCACAGATCAGAAACAGCAACAGCTATCAGCTTGTTGCGCAGGCAACCCTCGCCGGGTTTGATGCCGCATATATGGGAATCGCGGGAGATTCTCCGGAAGAGATTGCCACAGCTCTTGATGGAGCCGCGGCTTCATCTGACATCGTGATCCTGTCTGGAGGCGTCTCCATGGGAGACTATGATTACGTTCCCGGAGTGATAGAGAAGAACGGTTTCGATATCCTTTTTCGCAAGGTCGCCATAAAGCCCGGCAAGCCCACTGTCTTTGCCAGGGGAAAGGATAAGTTTATTTTCGGCCTGCCCGGCAACCCCGTGTCGACCTTCGTACTCTTCGAGATACTTGTGAGACCGTTCGCGTCGCTGTTGATGGGGATGGATTATGATCCCGTAAAGGCGATGGTCAGGCTGTCTGTTCCGGTCACAAGGAAAAAGGCCGTGAGGAAATCTTATATCCCAGTTGTTCTGGATGGCACCGGGACTGCCGGTCCGGTCGAGTATCATGGTTCCGCGCATATCCACGCCTACGCGGGCGCCGACGGTATCATCTCGATGGAGCCGGGAGTGAGCCGTCTGGAAAAGGGCGAAGAAGTGGATGTGATCCTGCTATGACGATCGATGGACATGGAAGAAATATCGATTACCTGAGGATATCGGTGACGGACAGGTGCAACTACCGTTGTGTCTACTGCATGCCCGAAGAGGGGGTAAGGTTGAAGGGACACGATGAGATCCTCACTTTCGAGGAGATCGTCAGGATAGCGGGTGCTGCCGGAGAACTCGGTTTCAGAAAGCTCAGGCTCACCGGTGGCGAACCGCTTGTAAGAAAAAATATAGAACGGCTCGTGGGGATGATCAGCAACACCGGGTACTATGACGATATTTCGATGACGACCAACGGCACGATGCTCAGCCCTGTCCTCGCCCTGACTCTCAGAGACGTGGGACTCAGCAGGGTCAATATTTCTCTCGATACCCTCGATTCCGGGCGGTTTGCGGAGATTACGAGGGGCGGCGACATCGATGATGTATTTGCCGGAATCGAAGCGGCGAAGAGGGCCAGGTTCGATCCCGTGAAGATAAATATGATCATATTCGATACGACTACGATGGAGGAAGTCGAATCGATGAGGGCCTTCTGCGGGGAGCACGATCTCCTGCTTCAGACGATAAAGCATTTTTCCCTGTACAGGATGGTCGACAGCGGGCAGGTCCATTCGTTCGACAGGCCGATGCCCTGCAGCAGGTGCGACAGGCTCAGGTTGACGGCCGATGGTTATTTCAAGCCCTGTCTGTTTTCGGATCACGAGATCAAGGTAGACATGGACGATATAAAGGGATCGATACTGAAGTCCGTCAGGGAGAAACCTCTTGAGGGGAGCTCCTGCTGCAACAGGTCGATGTATCAGATCGGAGGGTGATCCACGCGGGGGACCCTGGTAAAACGTTGACTGGAGGACAGCATGAAGAAATTTTCGCATATTGGTCAGACCGGAGAAGTGAAGATGGTAGATATCTCCGGCAAGGAGATCGAGAAACGTACGGCGGTCGCCGCCGGAGCCATCCTGATGTCGAAAGAGACTGTCGCCATGATAGGTGAGGGCCTGCTGAAGAAGGGCGACCCGCTGGCGACCGCGAGGATAGCGGGGATAATGGCTGCGAAGAAGACATCCGACCTGATCCCTCTCTGTCATCCGCTTCCGATAGCAAAAGTCGGAATCGATTTCAATGTGGGTGTGGACAGGATCGATATCGAGGCGACGGTAGTGACGACGGCGAGGACAGGTATCGAGATGGAAGCGCTTACAGCGGTCGCGGTCGCGGGACTTGCCATATATGATATGTGCAAGGCTGTGGACAAGTCCATGACGGTCTGCGAGATCAGGCTTGTAAGCAAAAAGAAGGAAAAGAAGTGAAAAAGAGATTCAGGGTATTGTCGGTGAATATTTCCGCCGAAAAGGGCACGGTGAAAAAACCGGCCGAAGAGGTGAAGGTCATCGCCGGTCAGGGGATGGAGGATGACGCTCACGCGGGGGACTGGCACAGGCAGGTCTCCCTTCTCGCCATAGAGGACATCGATACGATGCGGGCGAAGTTACCGGAGATCTCTCCCGGGGATTTTGCGGAAAACATCACCACCGAGGGAGTCGAGCTCCCCACACTTCCGATAGGCACGGTCCTTTCGATAGGAGATGTGAAACTCGAAGTGACGCAGATCGGAAAGGACTGCCACGCGGGTTGTGAGATACTGGCAAAGACCGGCGAATGTGTCATGCCGAAGAGAGGCATCTTTGCCAGAGTGCTTGAAGGCGGGGTGATCTCAAGTGAAAGTGTTGGTTCTTACGATATCTGACAGGGCGCACAGGGGAGAGTACGAGGACCTCTCGGGGCCGGCCGTAGAAAAGATCCTTCTGGAGGGTATGGAAGATACCATTGTGGAGAGAGCGATCGTTTCAGATGACGAGCCTGATATCGAAAATGTTCTCAGGGCTTCGGGGACCTTCGACATCATACTCACCACCGGTGGGACCGGTCTTGGGCCCCGCGACGTCACCCCGGAAGCGACCCAGCGAGCCTGCGACAGGATCATTCCCGGGATAGGAGAATATCTGCGCGGCGAATCTCTCCGTGAGACGAAGTCGGCTGTCGTGTCGAGGGGGACAGCCGGGATGATAGGAAAAACGATAGTAGTAAACATGCCCGGTTCTGTAAAAGGTGCTTCGTTCTGTGCCGGGCTTCTTGTGGACATTCTTCCCCATGCCCTGGCTATGGCCAGGGGAGAGGGGCATTGAAACAGTGAAAAGGAGATAAAGATGGAAAAGATCAGACTGTGTATAGGTTCGAACGACGGGGTCACAGTCGCAGGCACGCACATGGGCGACACGGAGTTTTTTCACATCTACGACATCTTCGAGGATTCCAAAAGTGAGTTCATCGAAAAAAGGGCCAACTCGACCATAGGAATGGACCACGCCGCGCCTGACAAGATAAAAGCAGTTCTGAAGATAGTCCACGACGCAGAGGTGCTTGTGGCGAAAAAGAACAGCCCCAATTTTGTCAAGATAGCTGGCAAGACAAGTTATCAGCCAATAGTCGTCAGTGCCGGGGCCATGCCGGAAGTCCTGGAGATCATTCATGGATCTTTCGATCTGATCGGCGGCCTTGTCGCCAGAAGAAAAAATGGAGAGATCTTCGGGGATATCCCTGAACTGGGGTAGAGGTGCCTATGGATACCACTGGCGACCGAAACGCGTATGATAGTCATGAACCGGCCAGGTATCGTGCCAGTTTCCGCTTCTACGCGGAACTGAACGATTTTCTTCCCGTTCAGCGACGGCAACGGCCCTTCGATTATTCTTTTGGTGGCAGGCCGGGGATCAAGGATGCCATAGAAGCCATCGGAGTGCCGCATCCCGAGGTAGATCTGATAATCGTAAACGGTGTGTCGGTCGATTTCAGTTACAGGCTTTCTGAGGGTGACACAGTCTCGGTATATCCTGTGTTCGAGGCTCTCGATATTACTCCGATTGTCAGACTCAGGCCGACGCCCTTGCGGGAGACACGTTTCATACTCGACGTCCATCTTGGAAAACTCGTCCGCAGGCTCAGGCTTCTGGGGTTCGATTGCGCGTACGACCGTCAGGCGGACGACCGGGAGATAATCACCCGCTCGATCTCCGAATACCGCATAATCCTGACCAGAGATGTTGCTCTGCTGAAGTCCGGGGATGTGACGCACGGATACTGGGTCAGGGCGACCGACCCCCGTGTCCAGGTGCGGGAAGTCGTCGATCGTCTCGATCTTCACCGGCAGGTCCGCCCCTTTACGCGCTGTACAGTCTGTAACGGGTTTGTCGTACCTGCCGACAGGGAAGAAGCGATGAGCGAAGCTCCCGAAAAAGTCAGAACTTGGTGCGAAGAATATTTCAGGTGCAGTGGATGCGGAAAGCTCTACTGGAAGGGAACACACTTCGACAGTCTCGAAAAGTTTGTCAGGGATGTCACGGAGTCAGATTGTTCCTGATGGATATGCTGGGCTGGATCGTTTTTGAACGGGCATCCTGGATCAGGTGGTTGCCGCCAGCACAGCCTGCTCATAACCGGACTTCAATTCATCGAGAAGTTCCTTAACAGCCATGATCCTGTCGACTCTCCACGCGTTGGAGCCGGCGAACGTCACTCCGTCCTGCATGTGACCCTTCGCCGCGTCTGTAAGGGCCAGAGCTATGCAGTAACGGGCATTTTTGATATCGCAGTTCCTGATGCACTGGTACATACAGGTGTACGGTTTTTTAATCCCATTAGCTACATCGGAGATATACTGGTTCAGGATCGCGCGGCCCGGCAGGCCGACGGGGCTGTCTATGATCCGCAGTTCTCCCTCTTTACAATCGACATAGGCCTGTTTGAAGTTGGGGTGGGCGTCGCATTCGTCGGTAGCGACGAACCTCGTACCCATCATCACTCCGGAGGCATTCATCGTTTCAAAGGCTTCGAAGATGTCCTCGCCCGTGTAGATTCCGCCAGCCGCGATCACCGGGATGTCCTTTCCGAATTTTTCACGGAAAGGGATCATTGCCTCGACCACAGCAGGGACGAGTTTCTGAATGGAAAAATCGGGATCATCGATGTCGGGTTTTTTGAACCCGATGTGACCCCCGGCCATAGGGCCTTCCACGACGACCGCGTCGGGGATACGTTTGAAGTTTTTCGCCCAGTAAGTAAATATCAGTTTCGCCGCGCGGGCCGATGAGATCTTGGGGACCATCTTGATCCTGAAGTTCTGGAATTCCTCGACGGAAACGTTACATGGCCTGGTCAGCGGCAGACCCGCGCTGAGAAACACGATATCGGCGCCGCTGTTTTCGGAGGTAAGGATCAATTCGCCGTAGTCGGAGAGGGCCAGCATGATATTGACGCCGACAAGGCCGCCTCCCGATATCTCCTTGGCTCTCTTGATCTCTTTTGCCAGTGCCCTGTTATTTGCTGCCGAGACATCCTCGATGAAGTTGGGTTCCAGCCTGCCGATCCCGGCGGTGGCGATGGTGCCGATCCCGCCCTCTTTCGCAACGGCTCCGGCCAGCCCGGAGAGAGAAATGCCTACACCCATGCCACCCTGGACGACCGGGATCCTTGCGGTCAGGTCATCTATACGGAGTTCGGGCATATTTATTGTTGACATTCCTTTATCTCCAATCTTATGTTAACAGCGTTAACATCAAAGTATATTACTGAAATTGACCAGTCAACAAAATAAGTCAGGTTTTTAGGCAATAAGCCAGAGATTTGTTGTAAGACGATGAAAAATAACAAAAAGAGCTATCATCACGGAAATCTCAAGGCCGCACTAATCGAGGAAGCTACGCGGATCGTCATCGAAGAAGGCATAGATAGTGTGACCGTACGTGCTGTCAGCGAGAATGTCGGAGTATCGAGACCGGCCCTCTACAGGCATTTCAGGGGCAAGAATCACCTGCTCTGTATGGTGGCGGAAGATGGTTATAAAAGGTTGAATGAAGAACTTGCACGGGCAATGGACAGGGAAGATGCAGACGCCCTCTCAAGATTCCAGGGAATAGCAGTCGCGTATGTCAGGTTCGCGGTGATGAACGCTCCCTTCTATAGATTGATGTTCGGGAAGAGTGTGGTGACGCGGCATCCTACTGAAGAACTTCAGGATGCTGCCAGGGAGACTTTCAGGGTCGGGTTTTCCGTTGTCGAGGAATGCAGCAGGAAGGGTCTGATAGAGGGAGATCCCCATGATCTTATAAATGTCGCGTGGGCGATGGTCCACGGCCTGTCGGTACTGATGATAGACGGCCAGGTCGACAGGGGGAAGGGTATGCACACTCTTCTCGGTGAATCGGGAGTGGGGACCTCGTTCGACAGTGAGAAGATCATTGAATTTGCTGTCAATACCATGATAACGGGGATGAAGGCGTCAGGCGAGTGAATGAATTCTTTCTGGAACCATCCTTCCTCTGGTTCCTACAAGAGAAAGCAGCAGGGAGGGCACAGGTTTTTTAATTGACCAGACATTCCCCTCCGAAAGATACTGCAGATGACAGTTCAATCCGCAGGAAAGTTCCCGTCCGACCGCCGGGGAGGACAACCGGAAAGAGGAGAGGGTATGAAAAAAATCATTGGTCTGCTTCTGGTCCTGGCCATCTGGTCGTTGCCCGCTATGGCCGATTCATACATCAAGATGCAGGACCACACAGATGCGAGTTATGGCCATGGCAATCAGGTACCGGCTAGAGACTCGGAGAGCGAACTATGGATTGGAGATGGCAGGATCGCATTTGTCACAGAGACTCGTCGCTATATTCTCGACGTGGAAAACGGCAAAGCATATATCATGGAAATGGCTGATACCGCATATGTCGAGACAGATCTGCCGTTGGACAACACGAAGATATTCCCGCCTGATTATGTTCAGCGTCTCGCGATGTTTCCGATAACAGGCGAACTGAAGCTACTTGACGGGAAGAAGGAGATCGCCGGGAAAAGCTGCCGAAGCCACATGATCCATTTCTGGGTCGATTACATGAACGTGAAATATCACGAGACCGAACACACGGTCTGGGTCACCGACGATGTTCCTTTCGACAAGAAATATATCGACGTGTTTATCGAGACATTCCTCACCCTGCACAATTTCAAGCCTGAGCTTATCGCGCAGATCCTGGAAGCCGGAGGCTGGGAGATGCTTTCGGAAAGCGTCCGATTCTCCGAAGGGCAGCAGATTCTGTCGAACAGCGGGGTCATAGAATTCGAGGAGAGGGAACCGGAGGCCGATACCTACACGATTCCCGATGGATACAGGAAAAAGGAATTTCTCAATCCCAGGGGATAAAAGAAACATATGGATAGCAGGATCCAACGGAGGTAAAGGATGAAAAAAAACGAGAAGAAGCAGGGGCGTCGTGATTTTATCAAGATAGGCCTGGCAGGTATCGCGGGTGCCGCGGTCGCGCCATCATTGCTCAGTGCGGACGAGGAAAAGAAAAAGAACAAGAAAAAACTGGTCAACAGGACTCTCGGCAAAACCGGCCTGAAGTGTCCCATCGTGAGTATCGGCGCGCAGGCGAAGGACCCGGCTGTGTACAGGGCAGCCATGGATATGGGGCTCACTCATTTCGATACGGCCAACAGTTACGATAATGGAAACCACGAAGTAATGGTCGGTGAGGTGATCAAGGGAAGACCGAGAGATTCGTATATAATCACGACCAAGGTCCACCTTCCGATGGATCAGAGAACGGGTCAGTTCATTCCGGGCGCGGCAACGACAGAGGCATTTATCAGCGCCTTCGAGACGAGCCTGGGAAGGCTTGGTATCGAGTACGTAGATATTCTCCACATGCATGCGTTATCGGCCGGAGCGGCAGTGACATACGAGCCGATCGTTCTTGCTCTCGAAAAGATGAAGAAAGAGGGCAAGACCCGTTTCGTCGGAGTCTCGGTGCATACCAACGAACCGGAAGTGATCGACGCGGCGGTGGACAGCAAGTTTCACGATGTGGTCCTTACAGCTTACAACTTCAAGCAGCCCCATATGAAGGAAGTGAGGAAGTCGATCGCAAGAGCGGCGAAGGCGGGACTGGGAGTCGTCGCCATGAAGACCCAGGCTGGCGTATACTGGGACAGGGAGCGCCAGAAGAAGATCAATATGACAGCCGCTCTCAAGTGGGTCCTCAGGGATGAGAACGTGCACACGTCGATCCCCGGGTTTACCAGCATGGAACAACTCGAAGAAGATATGGCCGCTATGGAGAACCTGAACTTCTCCGATCAGGAGAAGAAGGATCTCGAACTCGGTATGCTCGATGGGATGCAGGGACTCTATTGCGCGCAGTGTCGCAGATGCGTGGATACCTGCAGGCACCACATAGAGATTCCAACGATGATGAGAAGTTTCATGTATGCCTACGGTTACAGGAATCTCGCGAAGGCCAAGGATACGATCCGTCCGCTTCTCGCGGAAACTGGTAAATGCAGGGAATGCGGAAGCTGTACTGTAGACTGCGCTATGGGATTCGATGTAAAAGAGAAGATAGCGGATATCGCCAGGATCGAGAACGTGCCCGACGATTTCCTTGCCTAGAAAAAACGGGTCAGGGGGAGAAATGAAAATGGGGGGGCAGGGCATGAGGAGAGATATGAAAGTGACGATCGAGTATTGTGTCCAGTGAGACTACCTGCCAAAGGCTTCCGGTCTGGAAGCTGAACTCAGAGAGGTCTTCGATAATATCGATGTGGAATTGATCGGTGGCAGGGGTGGTGTCTTCGATGTACATGTCGACGAAGAGCTGATCTACTCCAAGCATGAGACCGGCAGGTTCCCCGATGATGATGAGATAGCCGGGATCATCGAGAGTGTCTGATTCGATTCGGCGAGGCCATTTATTCTGGCCCGGTTTGACAAAAATAGATTTCATGATTATATTGTAAATAGACGCGGGCGTTGCCGGACAACAAATGCCCGGCAGCCTCAGAACTACTTTTCTTTCGCCACCCGAAGATGCCGCTCTCGGCAATCAGCTATTGTGAAACGACTTCCGATACCGCCCGGATTGATTGTGATTCGGGGTCGATGCGCCGGTCTATTCGAACCGCAAGATTTGCGGCACAAAAATGGATCGGACAGGGAACATTTCTGAGACTTTACCTGTCAAAGTCTCAGAGAAAGAAATTGTCCCTGACGAAAGGAGTCGTAATGCGATGCAAGACTGAAGTAATCGCCACGGCAGCAAAACCCCACATCAATCCCACCATTCACATCGGAACTGTCATTCTGGTGGTAGCCGCTTTTCTTATGGTTGCTTCTTCGGTTTTTTCTCACCCCGCAGAAGGCGATGAGATAAGAACGGTGATGCGGGCCACGGGGAATATCTCCGGCACCGTCACCGACGCCAGTGACGGGAAGCCTTTGCCCTATGCCAATGTCGTCCTGGTCGGGACGAAGATGGGAGGGATGACTCTATTGGACGGGTCGTTCCTGATCACCAGAGTGCCGTATGGAAAATATACGGTCAAAGTGATGATGATGGGATACAAGGTCGCCGATAAAACAAAGGTGAGAGTAAAAATCGGGAAGACGACAGAAGTCCATTTCAAGCTCACCGAGGAGATCGTCGGGCAGACGCAGGAGATACTGGTCGAGGCGGAAGTGAAGCGGATCGAAATCAGGGACAGTGACGTTTCTTATAAAGTGTCGAGCCATGAGATCGAGGAACTCCCGTGTAATGATATGGTCCAGGCTCTCGCCCTCAAGGGCGGGATCGTCAGGACAGGTGACGGTCTTCATGTGCGGGGTGGGCGCATCAGCGGGTCCGTTAGTTATAAGAGGCATTGCCGACCTGTTCCAAACCGATATGTCAGGCCCGACAATACGGAGGAATACGCGCATATAGAGGAAAACCGTTTTATGGACGCGATGACCAGCCCCCAGTCGACTTTTTCGATCGACGTCGATGCCGCATCGTACGCCAACGTGAGAAGATTCATAAATCAGGAGATGTTTCCCTACAGGGACGCGGTCCGGATCGAGGAACTTATAAACTATTTTGATTACGACTACGAAAGCCCCGATGGAGACGTCCCCTTTTCGGTAGCTCTCGAGTACGGCGATTGCCCGTGGAACGAGGACCACAAGCTTGTCCACATCGGTCTTCAGGGCAAGGAACTTACCGATGAAGAGCGCAGGCCGAGCAACCTGGTCTTTCTGATCGATGTCTCTGGTTCGATGGATTCGCCGAACAAGCTTCCGTTGTTGAGAAAAGCATTCAAGCTTCTCGCGGCTCAGCTTGACGCGGACGATCAGGTATCGATAGTAGTATACGCGGGTTCCGCGGGGCTGGTCCTTCCCCCTACAAGCGGAGGATGCACCAGGACTATCAGGGATGCCATCGACAGGCTTCAGGCCGGCGGCTCGACGGCCGGGGGCCAGGGGATCAAGCTCGCGTACAAGGTGGCGAAAGACAACTTCATCGAAGATGGCAACAACAGGGTCATACTCGCGACCGACGGCGATTTCAATGTCGGGATCTCCAACACGAGCGAACTGGTCCAGTATATCGAGGGCAAACGGGACGAGGGGATATTCCTCACCGTCCTTGGGTTCGGTATGGGTAATTACAAGGACAACAGGCTCGAACAGCTGGCCGATAAGGGAAACGGCAACCACGCCTATATCGACAACCTCATGGAGGCCAGAAAAGTCCTCGTCAATGAAGTGACATCGACTCTCTATACGATAGCCAGAGATGTGAAGATACAGGTCGAGTTCAATCCGGCGAAGGTAGAGTCCTACCGCCTCATCGGATACGAGAACAGAAAACTCGCAACCGAGGATTTCAAAGATGACAAAAAAGACGCCGGTGAGATCGGCGCGGGGCACACTGTGACTGCCCTGTACGAGATCCTGCCCGCTTCGGGCACATCGGCAAAGAAAGATGAACTCCGCTACCAGGAGCGCAGGATCAGCGGTGACGGCAGGGTCAAGGATGAAGTCCTTCTGGTGAAGATCCGCTACAAGGAGCTTGATAGCGATTCCAGTATAGAGATAAGTAAAGTCCTTCGGGACAGGCCTTCCAGGTTCTCTCGTACATCTGATGCCTTCAGGTTCTCCGCCGCTGTCACCATGTACGGAATGATCCTGAGGAATTCCGAACACAGGGGCGAGGTAGATCTGGATGATGTGGCCAGGATCGCCAGAGGCGCGAAAGGAAAAGACCACTTCCAGTACAGGGCCGAATTCATTAGTATGGTCGAGAAGACCATGACCCTGATGGAACTCGGGGCTACTAACGAGGCTATGAACAGGCAGCAGGCAAGGTAGGAAGCGCCTGACGATAGAGACGCGCGTATACGGGGTCATGGAGACAGTGTGAACGGGAAGTCTCCATGGCTCCGTTTATTTATCAGATTCCGGAATGGACCGGGCAGGAAGGGTTGATCGAGATCCAGCAAAGGACCAGGATACTGTTTCTCTGTACCGGCAATTCATGCAGGTCGCAGATGGCCGAGGGTTGGGTCCGGCATCTGAAGGATGATGTCATCGAGGCACGTTCCGCGGGTATAGAAGTCCATGGACTCAATCAGCGGGCCGTCGCGGTGATGGCCGAGGCAGGCGTGGATATATCCGGGCACGAATCCACACATGTAAATGATCATCTTTCGATACGATTCGATTACGTGATAACGGTGTGTGGACATGCCGACGAAAATTGTCCCGCATTCCCCGGTGATACGAAAGTAGTTTATCGTGGGTTCGACGATCCGCCGAAACTGGCTGAAAACGAGACCGATGAGGAGAAGATACTCGGTCATTACCGCAGGGTGAGGGACGAGATACGCGAATATATCGAGACTCTTCCGGAATCTCTTTGACAACTGCACCGAAAGTGTGGAAAATCGTCCGCATGGAAGCAACAGACAACAGATCGAGGACCGCGCAGATACTTCTCACCTTCGCGTCGTTCGTGGTGGTCGTGGCGGGAATAAAAGCCGCTGCCGCCATCGTCGTACCCTTTCTGCTTGCCCTCTTCATATCTATAGTATGCTCTTCGCCTCTTTTCTGGCTCAAGGGCAGGGGGCTGTCGACCTGGCTGGCCATTCTGATCGTGATACTCGGAATAATTCTGGCTGGCTATATAATCGCTGCCCTTCTCGGTTCGTCGATAGACGATTTCTCGAAAAACCTGCCAGCATACTCTACGAAGCTCAACGAGCAGTATGTAGGAATGATCTCCTGGCTGGAGTCGCGCGGCATTGACATGTCGAGATTCGAGCTGGTGGAGGTGATGGATCCCGACAAGGCGATGCAACTGGTCGCGATGCTTTTCAACGGACTCGGAGATGTGCTGGCGAACGGCCTGCTGATCCTCCTCACAGTCATATTCATCCTTATGGAAGCTTCCGGTTTTCCGGGTAAGCTTAAGGCGATCTTCCGCGACCCGGACAGGTCGCTGGCACAGATAGGCAGGATGACAGAGAACGTTAAACATTATCTGGCGATCAAGACCCTGATAAGCCTCGTGACGGGGCTTCTTGTGGCTGTTTTTCTTTTCATCATGCGGATAGACTATCCCCTTCTCTGGGGACTGCTTGCGTTTCTTCTGAACTATGTCCCAAACATCGGTTCGATAATCGCGGCACTTCCAGCCATACTTCAGGCGCTGATCCAGTTCGGTCCGGGAAGGGCCCTCGGAGTGGCGGCCGGGTATGTAGTGATAAATATGTTGATCGGAAATTTCATCGAACCCCGATTTATGGGGAAAGGTCTGGGTCTGTCCACTCTGGTAGTTTTTCTTTCCCTTATCTTCTGGGGGTGGGTCCTCGGGCCGGTGGGTATGTTGCTTTCCGTCGTGCTGACTGTTACGGTGAAGATCGGTCTGGAAAGCCGTGAGGATACACGGTGGATGGCGATCCTGCTCGGATCGGGAGTGCCGGGCAAGACGGAAACAGCCCGGGAGGAGCCCGGCCGGTGATGTGAAAGGCCCGTCTGTCCAGCCGGACCTGAGGTTTTTTTTGTGTTGATCGCGGGCCGTTCCTGACGGGTCAGCCCTGTTCCCTCAGAATAGCCCTTGCTCTGCCTACCACCGCTTTTGTCGCGGGGAATTCCCCGCATTCATCGAGTCCCTCTTCGAGAAGGTTCAGGCCGTTTGGAATGGAATCGAGAAAATGTTTCTTCCCCATCTTTGTTCCCAGCCTGACGAACGCGGCAAGAGCCTGCATATTTCTCTGGATGCCGGCGTGGAGAAAATCGTCATAGTACATTTCGAATCCGGGAGACACCTCAACGCCCGCTTCGTCGAGTCTGTAATAAAGTTCCATCAGCAGTGTCCTTCTCGTGCCGGGGAGTATCGGATGGTAGGGGTCTTTGAGAAAGGAGACAGTATCGTAGAGCCCCGGTCCCTTGTGAGCGCTCTGAAAATCGATCAGCCTGAACCTGCCGTCCTTGAGGACGATGTTCCTGCTCTGAAAATCGCGGTGCATGAAGACAGGTGGAAGAGAGGCCAGCCGATCGGCCAGCAGTTCGCATTCTTCCCTCCATCCGGGTGGAGGTGTCATATCACAGTATCCGTTGATGAATTCCACGGCAAAATATTCTGTCTCTCCGAGGAGTACGTCGCGGTCGAACGTGGCGATCCGTGGATGACCAGATTCCTGCATCGCGGACGTGACACTTGTCTGAAGTTCGAACAGGATGTCTATACCTTCTCTGTAGAACGACAATTCCTCGTCCGGACCAGCTTTTTCGAGCATCGATTCGAGGCTGTCAGGACCCAGGTCTTCCATCAGCAGGATTCCCTTGCGGTTGTCGGAGATATAGAATTCCGGTACGCCGATATTGTTTTCCCGAAGGAAGTTTCCTACCTCCAGGTAGTTTTCAAATTCTTCTCCTCCCCCCGGTTGGAAGAGCGCGACGATCGACCGTTCCCCGTCCTCCAGTCTGGCGAAAAATCTCAGGGAACCACCAGTCAGCAGCGTCACCTGGGATTTCATGGGGAAGGCCCCCCCGGGGAAGGTATCCGTAAGTTCGATTGCCGATTCTATCAACGGGATGAGATTGGGATCCAAACTATTCTCCTTCGATCATTCCATCCGGGTATATTATCGATCTAATGCATTCCGTTCCAGAATCCACGACAGTATCATCCAATATCACGCAGTCTTCAAGCACGGTGTTGCTTTTGACGACAGAATTTTTCCCGATAGACAGGAATCCCTTCCATCGCGTATCAGGAGCTATGTCTGTGCCTTTTCCCGCGAACAGTGACATAGAGGCTGCCGGGATCGAAGGTGTGAATCTTTCTCCACCCACAAGTATGCGCCTGTGCAGATCCAGCAGCAGGGATGGCGTGCCGGCTTCCGCCCAGGCGACAGGGGTTCTATCCTGCAGGATGGCTGCTCCTTCGCTTGCCCTGAAGCCGATGACCGAACCGGGATCTGCGGATGCCATTTCAAGGAGAATCTCGATGAGTCCAGCCTTTTCACCACGGGGGAAATAGTTGAATGCCCCGGGAGAGATGATGGCCAGGCCGGTATAACCTGCGCGCGCAGTTCCTTTCGCGTCATCCCGCGGATCGCCTCCTATCGAGACAAGGTGCCCATCAGGATCTGTGACGACCTGCGGGGGAGGGTGTATGACATTTGTCCCCGCGTCCAGGAGGATCATGGTGAACAGGGCTCCCGAATCAATATGTGCCTCTATCGCGGGGCCGTAGCTGATATCTGTGAGTATGTCTCCATTATGCAGCAGGACCAGGTCGGTCTCACGGCACGAGTCAGCCATATTTCCGATTCCACCCCCCGTATCGAGCAGGATCTTTTCCCTGTGGAAGGTGACCGGCAGGTCTTCGTGTTCGGCATACGACTCTATCTTTTCAGGAAGATGATGGATATTGGAATGAATATGGCCGGCTCCTTCTCTCACCAGCTTATCCGCGATCAGACCGAAGAGAGGGCGCCCCAGCACGGGAACGAGCGGCTTCGGTAGAAAGGAGGACAATTTACCCATCCTCGTGCCCAGCCCTGCCGCCAGTATCATTCCCGTCATCTTCATTCAATGCTCCCCGGTCCGTGGCCGGTTTAATACAGAAGGAAGGGAGACCTTGTCTTTATGAATCTTTCCTCGTCATCGCTCCAGCGATCGAAAAGGGTACCCAGGCCCCCTGGCAGACCGGATGGCTCGTTCATCTCGATATATTCGTCATGTCGGTTTTTTATTCCTGACGCCGCATCGACTGTTTCCCTGAGTTGGGGCCCTCCCGAGAGAATGTCTATCGGCATGTGGATCTCGTCATATTCGTACGGTGGGTCGAGCCATTCGAAGTTGTCCGGGTAGAGCCGGGCGATCGTCTGGATAAGTACCGCCGCCGCCCTGACAGGTCGGAATGCTTTCCGGTCCGTCACATGTATCTGGACCCCTCCGCACAATTGTTTTTCGTACTTGTCCCAGGCCGGCGTGAATTCCAGGGGGCGGAATACGGCTCCATCGATTCCGCTCTCCGACAGGGCTCCTGCCAGATTCTTCCCGTCGATCCATGGCGCTCCGAGGATCTCAAAAGGCCTGGTCGTACCCCGGCCCTCGGAGATGTTCGTCGCCTCCAAGAATACCATTCCCGGGTAGACGGTACTTGTATCGGGGGTCGGCATGTTCGGCGAGGGAAGTACCCAGGGCTGCCCGGTGTCATCCCAGGACATATCCCTGTCCCAACCTTCCATCTTTACGATCTCGAGATCGCATCCGAGATTTTCGGTCGTGTTTATCATCGAGAGGATCTCTCCGATCGTCATGCCGTGCCGCAGGAGTAGAGGGAACAGGCCGACGAAAGACCGGTACTCATCTTCGAGTATCTGACCCTCCACAATCGTTCCGCCGAGAGGGTTCGGCCTGTCAGCTACCATTACAGAGATTCCCAGTCTCGCGCATTCTTTCATCATCAACGCGGCGGTCCATATATAGGTGTATGGCCTCGCGCCGATATCGGGCAGGTCTATCAAGACGGTGTCCAGGCCGGCAAGCATTTCCGGTGTGGGGACGCGTGTCTTTCCGTAGAGCGAATGGACCGGGACGGAGGCTTTTGGATGGGTGTATCCTTCCCACTCGATCATGTTCGCCTGCGTGTCTCCCTTCAGGCCATGCTGGGGGCCGAAGAGACAGACGAGGCTGACGTCGTTTTCAAGGCAGCGATCTATGATGTGAGCGAGGTCATGGCAGACAGAGGCCGGGTTCGAGAGAAGGCTCGTCTTTTTTCCTTTCAGCCGTAGAAATCCTTCCGAGGTCAGGATATCGCATCCCGTCTTTACCAATATAGACTCTCCTCGATAAAACGGCGGACCGGAACCGCGGTTCCAGCCCGCCGGATGATTCAGGTTCTGTATCTTTTATTTATCGGCTCCTACAGCCATAAAGGTCCAGTATACAACTGATATGGTGCGATTTCCAAACGTATATTCATCGTCCACCTCTGTCATCATAACAGGGCCGACTCCCTCGGCCAGATACATTATCTGGTGGACCTCGTCCGTACCGCTCAGGACCCCGCCTTCGTACATCTGGACCGTGATCCGAAGATGATGGACGTAGCATTCACGGAAGACACCTTCCATGTAGGGGGCGCTGACCGTCACTGTCCTCGATTCGATCTCACATGTGCCAGAGATCGACAGGACCACCTGCTCTCCGACAGTCATAGTGGCGGATACCGGCCAGGATTCTCCCGCATGGTCGGGAACGGGAAGCTTGACATATGGCATCGGGTCGTCCCAGACCATGGTCCCTGCCATGACTCCTTCGTTGTATTCGGCCCTGCCGACATGGTAAACGGTATTACCGGTGAGTCTGAGAAATGTCTTTTCCTCGATTGTTCCATCGTAGCGCTGAATAAATTCCTCGAAATCTCCCGTGGGCATATTGAAGTTCATCAGCCGTCTCAATACATCGAACTCCGGCCCAATGGATGCTTTCGATGTGGATACGGGGGGAAGATGTTCCTCACCGTAGTACCATGTGTAGTAATACTCGATCGGGTAATATGAGGTCTCTCCAGCCGTGGAGAAGTAATAGTGAGTGGGGTCGGGGTCGATGAGGTTGCCTGCCATGTCGGTGGCGCCTTCGAAATAGACCCAGTAGGTACATCCGGGGAGGAGGCTGTTATTAAGTGAGATATCCAGGACTGTATAATTTTCGCTCCAGTCCGGTTCACCCGCGAATAGATAGTAGATCCTCGCGTCCACATTTTCCTCGGGCATGTACATGTCCGGTTCCATCGATTCGCTGAAAGTAAGATTAATGGTCTCCAGCCCGATCGATACTCCGGTCTCGCGGTTCGATGGCGCGGCGCTGGCCAGGTATGGCCTTACATCGTCGGTCATCGTGGTAAACGAGAAATTGTACGGCGCCGCAAGATTGTTTCCTGACAGGTCCGCGATGCCGGTAGTCAGCTCTATGTTCACTACAGTCTCAGGCGGGAACGGGGTGTGATAGATGAAGACAGAGTTGCCCTCATAGGTGAAATATCCCTCGTCCGGCAGCGGAGTGATCACCATGTAATATTCCACATCCCAGCCGTGGAACTGATGGATCGGCTCGCTGAAGATGATCTCCAGTGCTTCGCCGGGATCGATCCCTGTCGCGGTGTTCGCCGGGGATACAGATACGACCGTGGGAGGAGTCATGTCTACATCGAGAGTCGTAGTGAATGAAAGAGAGAAATCGTTCCCCATCGTGTTGGCGGCCAGGTCCTCGGCGTCACCACCGACCACGACATTGTAGGTCGTGTTGGCGGTAAGAAGATAAGTCGCCGCGAAAAACAGGGTATCACTGGCATCGCTCCAATAGTAATCAAAGGAGGAAGATCCGCTCCCGCTGATGTTGTTTTCGACCGATTCCTCGTCCATCGGCTCGCTGAAGGCGATCCAGAACGGGCCGGTCCTTGATACGTTAGTAGCTGCATCGGCGGGATATGTTCCGACGACCGTCGGCGCTGTCTTGTCCGGATCCGGACCGCTGCTGTCGTCATCCGAACCGAAACATCCGGTCAACGAGATTGTGAAAAACAATGAAAGGACAATAACGGTACGGGATAGAAATCGTACGCTCATTACACGCCTCCTGCCTGAATCTGACAAAAAAACAACCGGAATTCACACCTTTCCATTCCTTTTCCCTCGAAGATTCAATTTTTGTTCCGTTTTAGACCTTTCGTCAAGGATATTCTCGTCGCTTTTTCGGCATTCTTCAGGGGCTTCGGGGTGGGGAAAGATGAAGTACATCCATCGATTGACCCGTGGATGTTCAGGATTGACTCGTGGATATCCAGTTTTTCCTTTTCCTGCAGCCGTAGATTGCTATAATGAACCAAAATGCAGGCGGGCGTTTTCAAGGATGGTACAGAATGCGAAATAGCAAACGGATGTGGATATCTGTCTCGATGATACTGACAGTGGTGCTGGCTGCCATGTTCCTTTCCTGTTCCGAAGTGTGGAAGAAGACAAGGAGTGGAGGAACGATCATCATCGGGGAGACGAGCGATTATGAATCGCTGAACCCGATGCAGACCACGGACGCTCATGCCCGTGACATTTACAATCAGCTGTTTCTTCTGTTGATGGACGAGAATCCGGACCTGCTTACATTCTCTCCAAGGCTGGCTGAATCGTACGAGTTCTCCGGGGACAGGAAGAAACTGACATTCCATCTGAGGAAGGATGCGTCATGGAGCGACGGGGTCGGAATCACCTCGCGCGACGTGCTTGCCACCTTCAGTGTGCAGAAAGATACGACAGTGGTGTGGGCCAGCATTCACCTCAAGGACCATATCGACAGCGTCACGGCACCGGACGACTATACGGTGGTCTATCATTTCAATCATGTCTATCCCTACCAGGTGATGGACGCGGTGGATGGCCCGATCCTGCCGGCCCACTTTCTCGAAAAACATCCCGGGGTATCGATAAAGTCTGTACCGATCGAGGAATTTCCCGTGAGTGGACCGTTCAAGGTGAAGGAATGGGTAAAGGGTCAGTCGCTTACGCTCGTTCCCAACGAAAGCTATTATGACAGCGACAAACCTTATCTCGATAAGGTGATATTCAAGATAGTCCCCGACCAGGTCACTATAAACACTCAGCTCAAGTCGGGTGAGATAGACGGGATGGAGATCTATTCTCCAAGTGAGGTCGAGGCACTCAGGACCGAGCATCCGGAGCTGACAGTGCATCAGTACCAGGGGCGGAACTATGTCTATATAGGGTGGAATGGTGGACGGAAGCCGTTTGACAATATGAACGTCCGAAGGGCCCTGAGTCACGCGATCGACCGCCAGAAGATCATAGACAATCTCTATTATGGCCTCGCGAAAGAGTGTGTGGGGCCTTTTCCCCCGATAATCTGGGCACATGATCCGGATATCGAACCGATTGTCTGTGATCCGGCGATAGCGAGGGAGATCCTTGCCGCGGAAGGCTACTTGGACAGTGACGGTGACGGATATCTGGAGAAGGACGGCATGACTTTCGAATTTGAGCTGTTGACCAACCAGGGAAACCAGACACGAGCTGACATACAGGTGATGGTCCAGGAGGCGCTGAGAGAGATAGGGGTCAAGGTGATCCCGGTCACGATGGAATGGACCGTCATGCTCTCCAGGCACAAGGCGTCCGATTTCGATGGTTTGATCAGCGCCTGGCGGGCCAGCACTAAAGCCGATCTCTATCCGATCTGGGGGTGTGACGCGAGGGCTGAAGGATACAACAGGATCGACTACTGCAATCCTCTTGTCGACAGTCTCAATACCGCAGCGACCTCGATCCTCGATTTCGATGAGGCCAGGCCCATCTTCAACAGGGCCGAGCGGATCATCTACGAAGAACAGCCCTATACGTTCCTCTATGTGCCGTCTGGCATCCTTGTCCTCAACAGCAGGATCCGTGGCGCCAGGCCCGATGCCATAAGTTCGATACATAACATCCACGAGTGGTATGTAGAAGGAGATGGCCCGGGGCATTGATCGCCCCGCGCCGCAAAACAGAAAAGGTGATCGATGGTCCATCAGATAGGTATTGCGGCACTTGTCAGCGCGGTGGCGGCCCAGGTGCTTAAACCCTTTATCGACCTGGTCCAGAGGCGCGGGTTCAATGTTGTCCGAATGATAGATTCGGGGGGTATGCCCAGTTCTCATACATCTCTGGTGACGACATTGACGACTGGAGTGGCTGTCTATCAGGGGGTCCACTCTCCGCTTTTCGGTATTTCTCTGATTTTCAGCCTGTACTTCATTTTCGAGGCCACCGGGCTCAGGCAGGAAGTCGGTAATCAGGCCAGAGTACTCAACGAGATCATCGAAAAAGCCCGGGAGACACATCATATAAACTCAGAGGAATTGCAGGAGCTGATCGGCCACACATGGGCCGAAGTGACAGGCGGTTTCATAGTCGGATTGATCGTGGCCCTGGTCATGTACTGATCGTTCCAGAAAACTCTTGACACCTTGCAGGAATTCATTGAAAAATCAACGTTGTCACTCTAGCTAAATCTGAAACGGACAACGTATGAGTGAATGGGGCGTGGGGAAGAAAGGGGCAAGGTAAGATAGTAGTGCGTGTGTTGAAGCAGATCTTACAGATATCAGGAAAATATCTATCGGATATTCCAGAGGCCGGATTGCCAGAGGGTGATCTGGTCTTTTTCCTGCAGGTACACCCATTGATCGATTCTGGACAGACAGGAGGAAATTGAAATGCGTACAGTATCGATTATCAATCAGAAAGGCGGTTGCGGCAAGACCACAGTCGCGATCAACCTGTCGGCGGCCCTCTGCGAACTGGGTAGAAAAGTCCTTCTGATAGATATGGATCCCCAGTCTCACGCGTCCCTCGGATTGGATGTCACATATCACGATGTACAGCACACTACATACGATCTTCTTAAAGATCCCAGGATAAGAGTGGACGATTGTTGTTTTACCATCAACCAACACCTGGATATAATACCCTCTTCCCCGATACTGTCAGCCGTAGAGCAGGAGCTGGCCGGCAAGGCGGCCCGTGAGACGAGACTCGCGTCAAAGTTGTCCAAGCTGAGCGGGGACTATGATTATGTGATAATCGATTCTCCCCCCAATGTGGGGCTGCTGACCTTCAACGCGCTTGTTGCTTCAGGAGAAGTGATCATACCGGTCGAACCAAGCTATTTTTCTCTGCAGGGGCTTTCTCGTCTACGGGAGACACTTGAGTTGCTGGAGAACGAGATGAGGCAGAAAGTCGCCATTCACGTACTTGTCAATAATATCGAAAAGAGGACGACATTTTCCCGGGATATCGTCGGAGAACTGGAGCGTTATCACAACGAGGTATTGCTGGATACCACGATAAGTCACTCTGTGAAGTATAAAGAATCGGTTCTTCGCGGAGTCTCGATTTTCGGGATCAGCCGGGCAGACAAGTTGCAATGGGAATTTCTCACGCTGGCGCGTGAATTGGAAGAAAGACAGACATCGCTGATCGAGACTGAGGATATCGCTGACTGGATGGTCAGGCTGCACGGTCCTCAAGTCGCCGGAGACGAGATCACATTTACACTCGAGGCGCCCGGGGCGAAGAAAGTATGCCTTACAGGTGATTTTACGAACTGGTCACATGAAGGGCTCCAGATGCTGAGGGATGAAAAAAAAGGCGTCTGGACGATCAAGGCCCACCTGCCCTCAGGTGATTACGAATACAGGTTCATCGTGGATGACGTGTGGATCAAGGATCCGAAGAATGTTGATTCGGTATTGAACGAGTTCGGGCAGGAGAACTCTCTCCTGATCATTTGACATCAAAGCCGCTATCCGGAAGACACGCCATATGCCCGAAGATAGAAGGTCAAGACGGCTGAAGGATGTATCTCACCTTTTCCTGTCGGGGAATGGAGGCGATCGGCCCGGTGGAGGGACCGGGTCGTTTGTCGATATCTGTGTGACCGGGGATGAGCATTGCAGGGGTTTTCTGGCTGCGGGGTTCTCTTCCTCGCTGGCTTCCCGGGACGTGAACGTCACTCTCATCGAAACGGGATTGTCCCTGCCGAATGCCGGTTACTATTTTGGCCTGGAAGCGGAAGTGTATCTGGCCCCCGCTCTGGGCCGGTCGGAGTGTATAGACCTGATGCGGTCGCCCTCCTTCAGATATGTCTACGCTGCCCGGCCCGCGGCTCTGCCCGACGGGGCCGCGGGGTTTGCCTTTCCTGACAATCCTCATATCGTCATAAACGTGTTCGACTATACAGGCCTTTCCGGCTATGGGGCGATTCCGGCTGATATCAGAGAGATCCCGGCAAGGTTCAACCCGGATGGGAAAAAGGATGAACGAAGGGGTTTGATCCTTTTTGATGGAGCAGAGCCCGGGACAGATCCGGCACGGATCGTATCTTCATTTATCGAGACAACGGGAAGCACTGCTGTTCTGATAGCTTCTGGCCGTGGAGAAGCCAGCAAGGTCCCTGATATATCGGGAGTGGAAGTGGGGATGATGGGAATCCCCGGCGATCTGGGGAGGACATTGGCCATAAGGATGCCGCCCTCGGGCAGTTTTTTCAGCGCTATGGCGGCCAGGGTGATATGGATGACTGGTCCCAGACAGGAGGGAAAGACGCCGAATGCCGCAGTACAAAGATAAAATAAGTCTTGCTGCCGGTAATGGTGGCCGGATATCGCCACTGAAAGTGAGGGATCTCTATAATTCGTTCTGTGAGAATCTCATCCGTATGTCACGGATGATAGAGGTCGAAGCCGCCACTTTCGAGACCAGGTTTACCTGTCCGGATGGTCTCCACGTTACCCTTGTTCCGTACAGGGATCTTTTCATGGTGTCGGTAGGGTCGTCTCCTCAGTGTGATATCAGGGTGATAGATGAGGAAGGGTGGAACACGGCGCTCGATCTTGCTTTGAATCACTTTCTTCTGATCCGTTCAGGCGTGGCCGGGAAGAATCACGCAGTCGAATGATGCGAGCCGGGTTCCCTCTCCTGCCACCCCGGAATTTTCTTTCGTAGTCATCATATATTTACTATCTTATTAGCGACCCCGCCGCCAAAAAGAGGGATGGGTATGAGGTGTAAGAGACTTTCGATATTGTTGGTAGTAGTTCTGTCGGTGTTTTCCGGGTCCTGCATTTTTCAGAACGAACCCCTTAAGCCTAATCTGCCGCCAGAAATACAATCGTTTTCTCCTCCCGGCCTGCCTATAGTCCTGCAGGCTCCGTCAGAGGTAGTCATTTTTTCTATAGACGCTGTCGACCCCGACAGGGACGAGCTCACATATATCTATCTTCTTTCCGATTCATGCACGGGATCGATGGATTCAGTGCTGTGCACCGAGAGTACGGCGGAGTTCCAAGCCGTAAAGGGCGGGTTCTATTGTATTCAGGGGCGTGTTCATGACGGGGCCACACACGTTTCCCGCAACTGGTACGTGACCGTCGTCGAGGAGACGAATGAGCCTCCCGAGATCGTCTCGATCACTCCCGACGTGGACAGTCTTTCCTGCATGATAGGAAATACGATCGAGTTCCGGATAGGTGCCACCGACGAGAAACCCCATCTGCTGAGATATGCTTACTACGTTGATGGGGAGGAGATGAGGGGCTTTACCACAAACGCCGTTTATCGCCATCACTTCACGGAAAACGGCCATTATGATGTCACCGGAGTGATCCACGATTTCGAATACCAGGACTCAGTCACCTGGCACATAAATGTGATCGGTGAGCCTGACACTGTTTTCCCCGGTGGGATATACGATCTTGAGGGATGGACCGGTGACGCGACAGGTTCGGTGAGATTGAAATGGACGGCTCCCGGTGATGATGGTTATGAGGGAAGATGCATGGTTTACAGGGTGAAGACCGCGACAGTACCGATCCTGACAGAAGATGACTGGGATGAGGCTTCAGTCAAGTACGATGCGCCGGAACCGGGAGTGGCCGGAACGGTCGAAGAGATGACGGTCCGGAACCTTTACCCGGGCACTTTCCTTTACGCGACAGTCAGGGCGATCGACGATTTCGGGAATCTCGGGCCGATTGGCAATTGTATTTCCCTCCTGGTAAGGGGCTTCGATGTTCATGGGATCGTGTATGACGCGTTGACAGGCCTTCCAGCCGAAGGGGTCGTGGTCTCTACCGGGATGCTTGTCGATACGACAGACGCGGGTGGGAACTATTTCATGTCGGATCTTCCGAAGTATTCCCAGTTGATCAGGTTGCGTGACGAGGGCATTGCAGGAGATTATGGGGATTATTATGATATCGCCCATGTCCTTTCCGAGTTTAATTCTCATTTTGAACTGGATTTTTATATGGTCCCGGTTGTAGGTATGCATTCTACCGACCCGAATTATCCGAAATACGATGATTTTCTTAATTTCATGAAGGACGTCACCGGCACGTCGGGCTGGCTGGGCAGAAGTACTGTGTACAAAGGCTGGCACAACTGGCCGATCAAGGTGTACAACCCTCCGATGATATTTGATCCACCCGGGGATTACGAACCAGTCGATCTACAGGTCGAAGCGAGGATGGCGATGGCCGAGTGGGAGAACGGGACTGGATGCGATCTGTTCCTGGAGGTCTCCGATCCCGCCAGTGCCGATCTGGAGATAGTCTATTTTTTGGAGGGCGACGAAAAGCACACCAGCAGGACAATCGAGATCAACGAAGATGGCACGCCGGACAAGAAGGAGATATGGATATACGTCAACAATATGCTCGCTCCGATCTGGCTCAGGGGAGATGTCATTTTTGCCCATGAGCTCGGTCATTCCCTTGGTTTCGGACACAGCGATGATCTCGGGCATCTGATGATCGGTCACACATTCCCGGTCGTAAGGGTTCCGACGTTGGACGAAACGAATCTTATGCGGGTCATATACCATACGCCTTCACTGTGGGACGGAGATTTTTATCTCAATGAATGAGTGATGTATGTGGACGATGTCGTAGACCGCGGATCAGGCCCGGAATATATTTCCCGTTCTCACCCGACATATCCCGACATATAGAGATAAGTCGTTTACCACCGGGGATTTCGGCAGGTTCGACCCCGGGGATATGCCTGAGCCCCGCCCCGAATGCGTTCTTGACAAAAGGCCATAAAATGGTGTAATATGATAGGACGTTACTCATCTCTCTCTTCTTAGTGACGATGCTTGAAAGAGAAGGACATCCTGAAGGAGTTGCTCAGTAGAGGCAAACCGCTAACGCGTTAATAAGCAACAGGTAAGGCAACGATTGGAACCCCCTTTGTAGGAGGAGAGCGATGGTTCGGATATTGTCCAGATCATTAATCCTGACAACGGTATTGATATTTGTTTTTGGCAGTCTGCACGCGACAGAGGTCAGGCATGCGGTGGATATTGACCGTTCCGATTTGAATATGACACAGCCGGAAGCGGGAGTAGTGTCGCTGGCGATGGATGGATGCCTGTCGACAAACTACCTCGGCCTGCCGGAATTACCATTCAGAGTAGTGAGTCTTCTTCTGCCACAGGGAGAGAGTGTCCGCTCGTTCTATCTTGATGGTGGATCCGTTATCAGCATTTCGACAGAGGCGTCAGTGTCGCTGTTCATGGGGGATTACCTTGATGACGGCACGCTCAGGGGGCTGAGCGTCGATGCTGCCGAAGTCACCGGAAAGGATTCGGTCTTTCCCGCGTGGCAGGTCAGGCATCTGGGCACGAGGTCTATGAAGGGTTACAGGATAGCCTCATTCGCGGTCTATCCGATAAGATATAATACAGATACGGGAGAGCTTTCCCTGATATCGAATTTCGATCTGGTCGTGGAGACCGAGCCTGCCATGGATTACGATAGCACCGTTGAGAGGGTCAGGTATGTCGATGGGTTCAGGGAGAGTGCGAGGAGCGATGTAGAATCGATCGTCGTCAATCCTTCAGAAGCCGCTTCATACTCCTTCAACGAGGTCGTGGTCGACACCGGTGACAGGGGATTCCTGCCCAGCTACCTTCCGAGCATGGAAGGCAGTGAAGTAAAATATCTCATAATCACCAATGCGGAGATGGAATCATCTTTCCAGGTCCTTGCCGACTGGAAGACGAAGAAAGGTATTCCAGCCGTAGTCCGGACGATTGAATGGATCCAGCAGAATTTCCGGATGGGCACCGATCGCGGAGAGACGATCAGGAACTTCATAGTCGAAGCATACGCAAAATGGGGTGTTGAATATGTCCTTCTAGGTGGTGATACCGATATCATTCCCGCCAGATACGCATACGTTTCTTTCTATACGGGAGATTTTCTGCCTACTGAAATGTACTATTCATGCCTGGACGGTAACTGGAATGCTGACGGCGATTCGATCTGGGGTGAAGCATACCACTCTACATTAGACCCCGGAGACGACACTGACCTCTACGCCGAAGTCTATGTCGGTCGTATGCCGGTATCGACTGTGTCGGAGGCCGACATTGTCATCGGCAAGACGATAACTTATGAGACCCCGGTCGAAACAACTTCGAAAGCAAAGTTCCTTCTCCTTGGAGAGGTGATTTTCCCGACCCTGTATCAGGCTGGTGACGACATTATCCTCGATGGCGCCGAGATCCTCGAGGATGTCTATCTGCCATATCTTCAGGGGATGCCCGACCGTGAGGCTATAAGGCTTTATGAAGCATACTTTGATTACCCGGGAGCATATCTTCTTTCGAAGAGCTCGGCGGTCGATTCTATGAACGCGGGCGTCAACCATGTGATGCACGCCGGACATGGCGGCAAGTACAATATGGCCGTCGGTTCGGGGACCATCCTCAATTACGATGCCGCGAATCTGGTCAATGGCGACGCGTTGTTTTCGATGTACCTCATGAATTGCACGAATGTGGCGTATGATACCGATTGCCTCGCAGAATATTTTCTTCTGAATGCGAACGGTGGCGCATTCGCCGTTACCGGATCGAGTAGATCGGCATTTCCCAGTACGTCGAGGCCATACCTCGACAATTACTACCACCTCCTCTTTGTGGATGATGTAGTGCAGCTCGGCAAGGTCCATACGAAATCGAGGGAGCCTTACACTTCGGGAGCCTCCGCGGAGACGGCCGACAGGTGGACCCATTACATCTATAATTATCTTGGCGACCCTGAGCTCTGCATGTTTCGTGGAGAGGTCGGGACCTTCGATGTGGCCTATCCGGCTACCACGGTTTTCGGAGTAAACGAGATCACGATTACAGTGACAAGTGACGGATCGCCTTTCGATTCCGCGTATGTATGTCTCCACAAGGAAGGCGACGACTACGTTTATGGATATACCGATATGAGCGGTGAGATCGTTTTCAGCGATTTCCTCTGCCGGGATCACAGGTTTATCGATCTGACAGTGACCGGTCTCGATCATGCCAGGTTCAATGATTCGATCTCCGTTGTTCAGGAGACCAACGCCTTTCTGCGGGTCGACAAGACCAGGATCAACGACTATGTCGTCGGGAATAACGACAATATCCTCGACAGCGGTGAATCGGTGGTTCTTTCGGTCAAGGTGGCGAACACTGGCGAGATGGTAGCCGACAAGGTATATGCATTCGTCAGGAGCAGCAATCCTGCCGTAACCGTCTCCGATAGCGTCGCGATATATCCGCAGGTCGGCCTGATCGAACCGGTTTATGGCCTGGACGCTTTCGCGTTCTCGGTCCTTCCAACGGTCGAGGATGAGGAGATAATCGAGTTTATCATCGATATCCATGATTCGACGGGTGGGTTCTGGTCAGAGAAATTTGCGATCGAGGTCCATGCTCCGGATCTGGAATTGTATATTAACGCATTGTCAGACGAACTTCCCTACGGGGACGGTGACGGGACGATCACTTCGGGTGAATCGTTCCTGTTGAATGTATCTGTGAAAAACTTCGGTTCAGGTACGGCGACAGGATTGGAAGGTGTTATCCGCACCACGAACGGCGGGATAACCATCGTCGACAGCACCTCGATCTACATCAATCTGCCGACGCTGGGAGTGGGCGAAGGTAGTGGTTTCGTGCTCTCCGAAATGAATCTCTACACCTCCAATTATTTTGAATTTGAGCTGACGGATGCTTTCGGAAGAGTATATACAAGAGCACTGGAATTGAGAGAGCCGGCATCACCCGACAGTCTTTTTCTCGATGCCAGCTTTGGGCCTACCGAGATCCATATCACCTGGGATCCTCCCGACGATATGGAACCATACAGGTATCTCGTATATCACTCCCTGACGCCAGGAGGCCCATACGAACAGGTCAGTGACGATCTCGTGTTTCACACGATGTTCAGGGATGTGGGTCTGCTGTCGAGCACCTGGTACTACTTTGTGGTAGCAGCAGTCGATTCTTGCGGCAACCTGAGTTCATACAGCCCGGAAGTAACTACGACCACCAGCCCGCCGCAACTCGCGGGGTGGCCCAACAAGATGAGCAAAGAAAGCTCCAGCAGCCCGAATATCGGTGACATCGATGGTGATACGCACGCGGATATCGTGATCGGTTCGGATTATGTCCACGCGTGGCGCGGTGATGGAGTCGAACTTAGAGACGGTGACGGACAGCCGATCACCTGGGGTATCTTCAACACAGAGGGAACGACATTCACCGCTTCGGTCGCTTTGGGCGAACTGGACGGGGTCCAGGGTCTCGAAATCGTCGGCGCGGCGTGGGACACGAAAAAGCTGTATGTATTTAACAAAGACGGTGTGAACCTGCCCGGATTTCCCAAGACCACAGTCGATCTCTGCTGGGCGAGTCCCGTGCTTGGAGACTTTGACGGTGACGGCGATCTGGAGATAATAGCGTACGATGTGGACGGCACAGTATATGTATGGCACCACGATGGGACCGAACTGAGAGACGGCGACTCAAATCCCTCGACCGACGGACCGTTCTTCTCGGCGGGAAGCGCGAGTGACGGCTGGCATGTTTCCACTCCAGCGATGGCCGATATGGATGGCGATGGTGTCCTGGAACTTATCGTATGTGCTCCGAGCGACAATATCTACTGTCTCAACTATAACGGTACTTCGGTTCCCGGATGGCCGGTAGCGGTCGATGTAGGAGCGAGTATCTCCGCCAGCCCCGCTGTGGGCGATGTCGATAATGACGGGTACCCCGAAGTCGTTGTGCAGACTTCATGGAGCCGGGTCTACGGCCTGAACCACGATGGGACAGAGATGCCCGGTTGGCCGAAATGGGTCAACAGCAGCACTTTCTTCAACTCTTCTCCGGCGATGGCCGACCTGACAGGAGACGGGTTCCTCGAAGTGATACTTCCAGGACAGAATGGATATCTATATATCTTCACTTCTACCGGAGCTTCGCTACCCGGCTGGCCGATCGTCTACTCCACTTCAGCTGGCACGGAGTCATCTCCCGTAGTGGCCGATATATCGGGCGACGGCAATCTCGATATCATCCTCGGCGCCGAGGATGGCTTCCTGAAAGCCTGGGATATCAATGGCGATTTCCTGCCAGGTTTCCCGATCAAGCTTAACGGCTATATCCGGGGTACGCCGATCGTCAGCGATATGGATCTGGATGGAGATGTCGAACTGATTGCCTCATGCTGGGACCAGAACGTGTTTGTCTGGGATATCGAGGCTCCCACCTATTACGGGTACAGAGCCTGGAACGGTTTCCACTGCAACAGTCTGAACAGCGGATGGATCGACCAGCCCGACCTGACAGGCGCCGAAGGCATGGCCTGCTCATACATGATAGATCGTGGAGATATCAATCTCAACTGGTCCGTCAGTGCCGGAGTGGAAAGCTGGGATCTCTTCAGGAAACAACCTGACGCGGAGTATGAACTTCTGGCAGCCGAGCTCAGGGCTGATCAGGCAGGGACAGTGATCTACAGGGATCTTAGCGTGGAAGAGGGCCTGACTTATATATACAGACTTCAGGCTTCAGGCAACGACGAGTTCTATGCTGAGACTGAAGGGATAGAGGTTCCCGTACAGACCGCACGGATGTACCAGAACTACCCGAATCCTTTCAATCCGATGACCCGGATCGCCTATACGGTGCCTGGTGGAGCCTCTTCGGTCCAGAACGTTCTTCTCAATGTCTACGATGTGAGAGGAGCTCTTATAAAGACTCTTGTGAACAGTCCGGTCACCGGGGGCAGGCATATAGTCACCTGGGACGGTACTAACAACAGGGGCGCACAGGTATCGAGCGGCGTGTACTTCTCGCGGTTCAGTACCGGTGGACATAATGAAGTCAAGAAAATGCTTCTTCTCAGATAGTAGATGTCTATGTTGAGTGGATAGCAACATTCATGGCTGAGCCATAGCGGCAGGTCAGGGTATAAAGAAGAGGGTCGGGACATGGAGTCCCGACCCTCTTTGTGTCTGATCGCGCCGATCATTCGCCGTCATCATCGATCTGCCAGGACTTGATTGTTCTAATCGACTTCCTCGAGAGATGTCCTGATATAACGTTCCAATTCTTCGTAGCTGTGAAAATGGAGATCGAAATCATAATCTCGTTCGAATTCGCAGTCTTCCCAGGTGTGGGTCCGGCAGATATTCGGGCGCACCGGGTAGATCATGCAGCCTTTTACAGGATCGTAGAACCTGCATGGATTGTTGACCAGGACAAACCATCGCTCGTCATCCATGTAGATCTGCACATCTCTGTGAGCCATTATCCAAAGCATGTCGTTCCAGTCGTCCATGTCTTCCGGCTCGTCTATCTCCACTGAGAAGTACATGCAGCATTTGGCGGGAATGCAATCCTCGCACTGGTTTTTTGCGATTTTATTCCCTGATTTCTTCTTCTTTTTTTCCTTCAGGGCAATTTTCTTTTTTTTGCGGTTTTTTTCTCTTGAAAACAAATTCTATCTCCCTTCGGTGTTGTGCATTCCACTGCTGGTGTCGTGCATCCCACTGTTTATAAGGAAAAATCTTCTCTTTGGCAATATCAAAGAAGCGGGGATTGACATTGCGTACCGGAATGGTGTATCTTATTCTTTCCTTAATACGGGTATGTTCTTATTCGGCAATGATTACTCCAGAGGTTTCGATGAATATCCAGTTAACAGATGAAGAACGAATGATTCAGAAGACTATCAGGGATTTTGCCCGCAAAGACCTTGCCGCTGTAGCCGATGAGGCCAACAGGGAAGGGACGTTCCAGGACGAGATATATGCCAGCCTCGCCGAACTGGGGTTCATGGGTATTACTGTTCCTGAAAAATACGGTGGTGTGGATTTCGGCACATTCAGCCTGGTGCTGACTCTCGAAGAGATCAGCCGTGTCTGCGCGTCGACAGCCGTAGCGGTTTCAGTTCATAATTCGCTGGCCAACCATATCGTACTTAAATATGGCAGTGAGGAGATGAAGGAAAAATACCTTCCCCGAATGGCTTCAGGAGAAGCGATAGGAGTCTACGCTCTTACCGAGCCAGATGCTGGAAGCGATGTCTCCGCGATAAGAATGTCCGCGGTGAAAAGGGGCGACGAATATATTCTTAACGGTTCCAAGATATTCATCTCGACTGGAGATAAAGCCGGAGTGATCATTGTCATCGCGCGGACCGATCCGGAAAGCAAGACGAAGGGAATGTCAGCTTTTCTCGTCGAGCCGGATCATCCAGGGTTCTCTGTCGGCAAGGTCGAGCACAAGATGGGCCTGAAGGCTTCGTCCACGGTAGAACTTGTCTTCGAGGACTGCCGTGTGCCGGCGGCAAACCTGATCGGCGAAGAGGGTATGGGTATGCAGATAGCTCTCGGGTCCCTCGACGGGGGAAGGATCGGTATCGCCTCGCAGGCTCTGGGTATCGCGCAGACCGCTCTCGATGAGGCCGTGTTGTTCGGCAGGGAGAGGAAGCAGTTCGGTAAAAGGCTCGTGGATTTCCAGGCCACCAGATGGAAGATCGCCGACATGGCTACCAATATCGATGCCGCGAGGCTGCTTACTTACCGGGCAGCGAGAATGCGTGACGAGGGCCTGCCCTGCACAAAAGAAGCGTCGATGGCTAAACTTTTTACGACGAGGATCGCGAACACGGCTGTTTATGATTCGCTGCAGATCCATGGTGGTGTGGGCTACACTGAGGAGTTCAAGATAGAGAGATTTTTCAGGGATGCGCGGGTGACCGAGATCTATGAGGGCACCAGCGAGATACAGAGACTGGTTATATCAAAACAAGTACTGAAAGAGTATGAGCAGATGTATCCGGCCTGAGAGTCGGAAGGCAACTGCCGAAAGGAGGATCCTTTGAAGATAATCGTGTTGCTGAAAAGGGTGCCGGACACCGAGGCGAAGATACTTATCAACCAGGATGGGAATGGTATCAGGGAAGACGGTGTAAAATTCATTATTAATACCTACGATGAATATGGGATAGAGGAGGGGCTCCGGCTGAAAGAGAAAGTGGGTGGCGATTCGAAGGTCACCGCAGTTTGTGCCGGACCGGAAGAGTCGACTGAGGTGATCAGGACGGCCCTCGCGATGGGAGTGGACGACGCGGTACATATCTGCGATCCCGCTCTGGCGAAACCAAGTCCGTTTACCATCGCGGAAGTACTCGCGAAGGCGATCTCGGAAGAAGGTTTCGATATCATCTTCTGTGGAAAACAGGGGATCGATGACGATATGGCGCAGACACAGAGTATCCTGGCCGAGAAACTGGATATCCCGCAGGTAAACAACGCGACGGTATTCGAGTTGGCTGATGATCTTTCAAAGGCAGTATTGAACCGCAGGATCGAAGGTGGAGACGAAAAGGTCGAGGCCTCGCTGCCAGTGATTATATCGTGTGAAAAAGGCCTGAACGATCCGAGGTACGCATCGCTTCCGGGGATCATGAAGGCGAAGAAGAAGGAAATCAGGGTAAAGAACCTTGCCGATCTCGGCTTCAATGAGGCGCCGTCATCGGGAAGAAGCAGGGTCCTGAAGTGGCTGCCGATGCCAAAGGGCGGAGAGTGCAAAATGGTGGAGGCGGAAGAGACCGTCGATGCCGTCAAGGAACTCGCCAGGTTGCTGCGTGAAGAAGCTAAGGTCGTATAAAGATAACTGGAGGATTCTGCAATGGGAAAAGATGTTCTTGTATTTGGAGAGATAAGGAACGGAGAGCTTAAAAAGGTAGTAAAAGAACTTATCGCCGCCGCCGCCGTGATCACCGGTGAGACGGGTGGAGCGGTTGACGCTGTGCTTGTGGGCGCCGGGGCGGAGAAGGAAGCTTCGGGGATCTCCGGTTATGGACTTAGAAAGATCGCCGTAGTAGATGACGATGCCGTCGCCGATTATTCGTCCGAAGGATACGCGGCCGTGCTGGCGTCTCTCGTAGGTGAAGAAGGTTACGGCTATGTCCTTATGGGAGCGACCTCGATGGGACGCGACCTGGGGCCGAGAGCCGCGGCCAGGGTCGATGGTGTGATGTTCAGTGACTGCGTCGAAGTAAGGATCGACGGGGGCGCCCTCGTCGCCAGAAGGCCTGTATATTCCGGGAAATTGTTTGTGGAACTGACTCCGGAGGGTGACGGACCTGTGTTTATCTCGATCAGGCCCAACAATATTGCTCCAGCCGGGGAAAGTGGGGGTTCGTCAGAGATCGCGGCAAAACCTTCGGGAGTGGATAGAGCCGCCATCCGTGCCATCGTAAGCGAGATCATTCCTCTGGCCGGAGGTCGTCCCGATGTCACCGAGGCTGACGTTATCGTGTCCGGTGGAAGGGCTATGAAGGAAGAGTCGAACTTCAGGATGCTGGAAAAACTGGCCGACCTGTTCGGTGGGGCTGTGGGAGCTTCTCGCGCCGCAGTAGACGCGGGATACGCGGAGCAGCCTATCCAGGTGGGACAGACCGGCAAGGTCGTCAACCCCAAGCTCTATATCGCCTGTGGGATCTCAGGCGCCATTCAGCATCTGGCGGGGATGAGGACCTCGAAGGTGATCGTGGCGATAAACAAGGACGCGAGCGCGCCGATCTTCGAAAAGGCCCATTACGGGATCGTCGGGGATCTATTTGAGGTCGTGCCGATACTTACCGAAGAACTGGAAAAGATGCTTCAGTAAGGGTAGAATGATTTAGAGTCCGGCGACATTGCTGTTGTCGGCACATGAAAACAGATGTGACAGGGGGCGGGAACCTGTATCCCGTCCCCGCTGGCCACCTGGTTCATCCGTCCGCGGGAGGTAGCATGACTGTCCAGGGTATCGTTCTGCTTGTCTTGTTCGTGGCCGTCCTGGTCGTTTTCGGGTTTATTGTAAGGATGCTTATCCGTACTCTCAAACTCGGTAAGCCTGAAGACCGCTCCGGGAATATCGGACAGAGGATCAACTCGGTCCTCGTCTATGTCGCCGCACAGGCGAGAGTACTTTCCCAACCCGCCGGACTCGGACACTTCCTTATCTTCTGGGGATTTATCTTCATCACCCTGGGAACCATAGAACACATTGTCGGCATGATAGTGCCGGGGGTCAGTTACACGGCTGTCTTTGGCCCTGTGGTGGCAGGGGTGATATCCTGGTTCCAGGATATTCTGGCATTCCTCGTATTGCTGGCGATAATCGTATCTCTGTTCAGGAGATTCGTGCTGAAACCAGTGCGTCTGAAGATCGACGATCCCGGAGCCAGGCAGGAAGCCCTGTTTATCCTTACTCTCATCTCCGCGCTGGTACTGCTGATGTTCGGGATCAAGGGCGCCGGTATTCTGATGGGAAAGGTCGACCCGGCATATGCCCCCGTTTCGAGTTTCGTCGCGGGACTTCTCCAGGGCAGGGGGTTGGACCTCCATATGTTCGAGAATGTTCTGGCCTGGACACATCACCTGATAGTCTTTTTCTTCCTCTTATATGTCCCGTACTCCAAACATATACATATCCTCGGTGCCATTCCCAATATCTATCTCAGGAATCTCGGTCCGGCCGGAACACTCAGCAGAATGGATTTCGAGGACGAGAGTGCCGAAAAATTCGGCAACTCGGAGATCAGGGACTTTACATGGAAACAGCTTCTCGATCTCTATGCCTGTACGGAGTGTGGTCGATGCCAGGCGGCATGCCCGGCCTATCTCACTGAAAAACCTCTCAGCCCATTCAATATGATCCACAGGATGAGGGCGCACCTGATGGACGAGAGGGGAAAGCTTCTCAAGGGGCAAGATGGAGAAAAGGGAGAAACGGGAGCAGAAGGAGTGGAAGGCACTCCGATCATACCCGAGACGATGACGACGGATGAGATATGGGCCTGTACCACCTGTGGAGCGTGTATGCAGGAATGTCCTCCGTTCATCGAACATGTGCAGAAGATAGTGGATCTCAGGCGTTACCTTGTCATGACCGAGAGTAATTTCCCGCAGGAGATGCAGGCTGTCTTCCGCAACATGGAAGTCAACTACAACCCATGGTCGATAGGTTTCTCTACCAGGGCTGACTGGGCTGAAGGAATGGATGTGCCCATAGCCTCGGAAAAAAAGGAATTCGACGTACTCTTCTGGACAGGTTGCGCCGGCTCGTTCGATGCCCGCGGTCAGAGTGTGATGAAAGCCGTAGTGGAATTATTCGGAAAGGCGGACGTGGATTTTGCTATCCTCGGTGTGGAGGAGATGTGCTGCGGAGAGACAGCGCGGAGGATGGGTAACGAATACCTCGCCCAGACTCTGATAGATGGAAATATCGATGTACTGAAGAAATACAGTTTCAAGAAGATAGTCACTGCCTGTCCCCATTGTTTCAATACATTCAAGGTGGAATATCCCCAGTTCGGTTTTGAGGCGGAAGTGATGCATCACAGCGAATTTCTGCTGGACCTTCTGGAAGAAGGCAGGCTCAAGGCAGGGAAGATCGAGTCAACCAGGGGTACGTATCACGATTCCTGCTATCTTGGAAGATATAACGATATTCTTGACCAGCCCAGGAGCATCCTCAATCAGGTGAGTGGCGTTGAGATCACGGAAATGGGCAGAAGCGGCAAGAGGTCGTTCTGTTGCGGCGCGGGTGGTGGCAGGATGTGGATGGAAGAAGATATCGGCCGACGTATAAATGAAGAGAGAGTAAGCGAGACGACGAAGCTGGGAGTGGATACTATATTCGCCGCCTGTCCGTATTGTATTACGATGTTCGAGGATGGTCTGAAGGCTGGTGAGATAGAGAACGTAAGGGTCAGGGATATCGCCGAGGTGCTCCTGGAGTCCATCGACTAGAACCCTTTGGATATTGTGGCGGAGATCATGGTCAGGGAGAAGTCGTCGTCCCTTCTGGAGTGACGTTCCGGGTCATGCATGATAAATAGCCCGATAGATATGTCGTTCGAAGTCTTGATGTTTCCCATCAGAGAAAACCTGTTCAGGTAGAAATCCGAATAGATATCGTTCTCCTCCATGATGTAATTGCGCTTGCCCGGTTCCCAGCTGAAGGTGCACCAGTAATCTCCGTTCCCAAGCAGGTCAAATCCAAGGATGATGGATCCTTCCCAGTATTTTTCCTCTTCGAAGTCGCGGCACAGCATCCTCGCAAATCGCGGTTCCGCGAACAATGAAAGTACGGGGTTGACCGGTATCGTAGTCTTTATTCCGCCTCTCAGGTAATGTGTGTCAAAAAATGTAGTCGTGGGTGTGTCGTAGATGTAAGACTCCGAGTCGAATCTGAGGGAGGTCTTTACCCCGCCTGCCAGCGGTACAGAGATCGAACTGAACGAATAGATATTCCAGAGCGGACTTCTCGAGTCACCACTGTAATCACGTCTGTCTCCGGAAAGGGAGAATTCGGCGAGAGTTTCGGGTGCAGGTTGAAAGTGGAATTCCAGACCGGTGAGTATCCTGTCGTAACTGAGGTCGGAAGTGTCGGCGACCTCTCTGTGGCCGGCCGAGATGGCTATCCGGGTGAATCTTTCAAAATACGAGCCGTTCTCCACTTCCAGTCCGCCGTCGAAATAGACATAGTCGTAGTCGAAAGCGGTCTTCTCGCTGTAATCAATAAGCTCCATTCTTCCCCTGGCGGAGACCTTCAGTCCGTTCCTTATTGTCCTTCCGAGTTTCACACTCGTATTCGACTGGACATAGTCGTTGCCGAATTCGTAATCGCTTCCGTCGCGGTAAAATTTCAGGCGTGAACTGTTCCGAATCTCCAGCCGGAGTGATTCCCAGGATCCCGCGGAAAGGTTGCCGTAGAAGATCTCGTTTATCGACTGGGTTCCATAGCGGAAAGTATTTGTGCCACCCAACTTCAGTTTTGCGCCTGAATGTGTGAGTGAGGTGGCGAGTGAGAGGTAAAACTCCTGTATGGCATCGGTCGTGTCTTCCTCAAGGATCGTGAACCTGTCTACAAACGAGTCGTAGCCGAAGGTCAGGTCTCCCCGGAAACTGGCGCCGGCGAGGGAAGAGCCGGAACTGGCCAGAACAAAAACGGCGGCGATGCCAGCCGTTCTGATGATTACGCGGAGATGGTCCATCAGGGAGTCTGCCTCAACAATAGTTCAGCTTCCGTCAAGAGTTTTACTGCCAACATGATGTTACCCTGAAGATAGACTTCCTCCGCAATGATCACAATACTCTTTATCTCAAGCAGGTCCGTGTTGCGCGGTGTGGATCCTTCCCGTCTGGCGATCTCGCCGAGTATCCAGCTGTGTGAATCGATGAAGATCTTCTCCAATTCCACGCTATCCGTAGAATCCGCTTGATCGATCAGATCTGTGGAAGATATATCATTAAAGGCAGGCGGCGCTTCGGCGCAGCCTGCCAGTACTATCAACAAGGCCATTATAGCAGGAAGATATCCAGCTCTGCGAAGATGTCCTGTTCTGGAAAGATATCCTATCCTGCACATATTTCCCTGATCCGCTGGAATAGGTTCCTCGCTATCCGGGCTTCAGCCCACGCTTCCTCGGTCCTTCCCGCTTCGAAATGGTCCATCGCGGAGTTCAGTCGGTTCTCGGCTCTGGCGAACAGTTTCCTTGCCCCCTCAGACGTACAGCCTTCTACCAATTCCTGAATCCTGTTTCTCATCTGTATGACGTTGTCTATCTCGTTTTCCGCCATCTTCGAACCATCGGAGGTTTTCATCAAGTCTATCGCTTCTCTGAGCATAGTCCTGACCCTGACCAGCAGACGTCCGGCTTCCTCGTTATTTCCTTCAGATATCATCTCTCTGGCTCTGAGCATCAATCCTTCGGCCTCGCCGAAAAGGGCCCGGGTATGTTCCGGAACCTCATCCATCCCGGATATCATTTCCCCGGCTCTTTCCATGAGTCGATTTGTCTCGGCTATAGCCTGTTGAGGGTCGCCGCCCGTACCACTTCTGATCTTCCTCGCGATGCCCCTCAGCAGCCGTTCGCATTTTTCGATGTTCATCCTGGCGGCCTCATATCTGCCCTGGTTCAACATCTCTCTTGCCCTGGCAAGCTCCTGTTCGGCGCGGTGCAGCATTTCGGCGTCCTGATCTGTCCCATCGGTGCCAATCCTGTCTCTGGCACGTTCGGAGAGTCTTTCAAGAAGCATCAGCCTTCTCCGTGCCATATCTCTGGCACCGACAAGTTTTCTAAGTCTCTCTTCGGCCCGGATCGTGAGTTTTCTGGCGTTTTCGGCCAGGTTCATAGCCAGTCTGTTTCTGAGCTGCTGGGCGTTCATGCGTGATTTCTCGAGCTGGGTCCTGGCTTCCATCATGAGCCTGTTAAGGCGCTCATCCCGGATACCGCTTTCTATTACTCTCTCTCTGAGCCTGGATAGTTTCTCCATTGTGTTTTCAGAGATATTGACGAGCTTGTCCTCGATCCTCGCGTCGGCTCTCGCGAGGGCAATCGCGTGCCACGCTTCCTGCCGTGCTTCCATTGTGTATTTATACGCGAAGTGATTTTTCCCGCTCCGGAAGAGACTGGTCGCCATGTTCTGGATGGCGATAGCCTTCTCGAGGGAGAGACGGGCGATATTACTGCGGCTCTCATCGATGATGATCCTGGCTTCAGAGATGATCTGCGCGGTCCTCTCGACCGCGTTGCGCGCCGTTTCTACGTCGACGATGTCCTGCGCGGAGAGATTTACCGCGAAGACGAGGGTGAGCGCCGTGGCGATCAGGATCGATATTGATTTTTTTCTTTTCGTGTTCATCTTCAGTCAGCTCCTTTCAGCTGTCCTTGCGGCTATATGGACTCGCAAGGCATGTGCCATAAGGGGAGCAATCAGTCAACCGCTTATATATCAACAATATAACTGCTGTTCAATCTGTCTTCAGGGCGCGTTGTGTACCCTGTGGTACAGGCTTGTTGAACCTTGAAGTACACTGAAGCTATTCATTGGTCCTTTCCGCTTCATGGTTTTCGGCGTTCATCTCGTATTTTTCCATCCGGCTGTATAATTTTCTCCTGGTTATTCCCAGCATCTCCGCGGCTCTGCTTTTGTTGCCACCGGTCTTTTCGATGGCGATACGTATCAACGATTGTTCGATATCTGCCAGTCTCATTTCGCCCACGATCGAGGAAAGTATGTCGTCCGGCCTTCCCGGAGCGATGGTGCCAGAGATCATGATATGATCCAGCCCGATAGGGTCCGTGCCGGCGAGAATAGAACCCCTCTCAAGTATATTTCGTAGTTCACGCACATTGCCGGGCCACGAATATGACCTCAGTTTCCCGATCACTTCTTCTGAAAGATGTGGATCACCGAACCGTCTGGTCGCCAGAAAATCTTCGGAGATCGCCCTGATATCTTCTTTTCTGTCCCTTAGAGGAGGTATCGACACGGGAAACACATTTAGCCTGTAAAGCAGGTCTTCCCTGAATTTTCTTTCGCTCACCATCTTTTCCAGATCCCGGTTTGTCGCGGCGATGATCCTTACATCCACAGTGACGACCTTCGAACTGCCCAGGGGAAGAAAGGAACCATTGTCTATGGCTCTGAGGAGCTTGGCCTGCAGGGCCATGGGGAGTTCACCTATCTCGTCCAGGAAAAGGCTTCCCCTGTGAGCCAGTTTGAACTGTCCCGGTTTGTTCTGGACTGCTCCGGTAAACGCGCCTTTCTCGTATCCGAACAGCTCCGACTCGATGAGGGTCTCAGGTATAGCCGCGCAATTGATAACGATGAAGGGCGCGGTCGACCTCGAGCTTGCTGAATGTATCTCGGCAGCCACCAGTTCTTTTCCGGTGCCGCTTTCGCCGTGGATGAGGACCGCCGTGTCAGTCGGCGCGACTCTGGCGATGATATCCTTGAGTTTTTTCATGACTGCCGAACTGCCGATGATCTTTTCTCCCGGTGTCCTGGCAGATATTTTTTCTTTAAGGGCGATATTCTCGATCATCAATTCCCTGCGTTCATGGATCCTTTTGAGCAGCAGGATGACTTCGTCCATCTGGAAAGGTTTGATCAGGTATTCATACGCGCCCTCACGCATGGCTTCGACGGCTGTCGACGCGCTCGCGTAGGCGGTCATAATGATGAAATCGGTGGCCGGAGATATCTTTCTCGTCTCTTTCAGGAGCTGAAGTCCGTCCATGCCGGGAAGCCGGAGGTCGCACAGGACGATGTCCGCGCCTTCGCTGTCGATAGCGGCCATAGCGTCTTCGGCGTTATGAAAGATATCAGAGGTATAACCGTTCTTTTCAAGATGATCGGCCAGGAGCTGAGTGATCTTTTTTTCGTCGTCTACGATGAGTATTCTGCTCATTACTCTTCTCCCTGATGCTGAATTGCCGGAAGGACGATCCTGACTGTCGTCCCGTTTCCTTTAGCGTTGCTGATATCCAGGTTGCCGTCGTGGTCCTCGACGATCCGTCTGGCTATCGAAAGGCCCAGGCCGCTGCCATCGATTCTCGTAGTATAGAACGGTTCGAACACCTTTTCCAGCTCTCCAGCGGGGATGCCGGAGCCATGGTCCCTGATCACCAGATCATACGATCTTCCCTCAAGAGAAAGCGATACTTCAATTGGTCCGGAACTGTCTGTCGAGAACTGCGTAGCGTTGAGGAGGATGTTCATCAGAGCCTGCTGGAGTTTCTTTTCCTCGCAGATGAGAGGTGCCTTCGTAAGCTTGATGTTGGATTCGACCGGAAGCCCGCCGCCTTTTTCGCCCTCATCGATCAGCCGTACCGATCTGCGAAGTATCACTGTCAGATCTCCCTCCGACATGGGGGCTTTCTCGTCTCTGGCGAACTGAAGGTAGGCGTTAAGTACAGAATCCAGTCTGTCGGTCTCCTCGATTATGAAAGATTCGATTTCTTCTGAGCTCTCAGGATGCAGGACCTGCAGCTTTTCCGCCGCGCCACGGATTATGAAGAGAGGATTTCGTATTTCGTGAGCTATGCCTGCTGCCATCCTTCCCATCGAAGCAAGAGTGTTTGTCCGCATGAGCGATTCCCTGGTCCAGAGCAGGGAGGAAGTAGCTTTAATTATGAATCCGATGAAAATGGCCAGTCCGGCAATAGATACAAGCGTAGTCGCGGTAAGCATGTTTCTGATATCTGACAGCCCGAGCAGGAAAGACGCGTCGGCTTCGACGGCGGCTACTGCTCTGGCCTCTGTAGAGTCGGCAGCCAGCGGGGAATACCCGGCCTTGAACCATGAGCCATCCTGAGACATGACCAGGCCGGTCGATGAAGGGGTCCCTTCGAGTGCCGCCACGATCGTTTCAAAATCCATGTTCCACAGCGGATAGTTCTCTCCAGGCGGAAAGAGCGAATCATCGAGGGACAGGAGGATGACTCCGTCCTCCCGGACGATCAGGATATTGGACAGGTCAAAATCATCGGCAATCTTTCGCAGTCTGTTTTTTACGTCAGGCCCTTCAAGAGACTGAGGGCTGAGGTCGGCGAAGGTCTCGGGGGCGAGCGAGGCGGATACGAGCGCTGCCAGTGATCTCAGCCTGATGCTGAACTCGACATCAAGCCTTTCCCGGACATTTCTGAAGTAGTACCAGTTGACAGACAGAAACAGGGTGAGTGCCATGGCCAGGGCCAGAATCATCCAGATGTTTTTCAGTATAGCTGTCGACGAAATCTTTTTCATACTCTTCTTCTACCTTATAGAATGAAACCTTTCAAGCGCATGTTTTTTCCAGGCCGGGTCGCGGGCTGCTTTTTTGAACATCTCCTTTGCCTTCTCATCGTTGCCCTGCAGGCGAAGCGCCTCGCCCCAATAGAAGTAGATCCCTCCGGCATCGGGGAATTCGCCCACCCCTTTGCCGGCTAGAGGGTAGAGGTCGCTGTACATCTTTCCCTCGAGCATGAGCTTTACCAGTGATATATAGACCTTTCTGCGTTCGGAAACGGGTGTTCCCGACAATGTGAGAGACCTGTTGTAATATTTTATCGCATCGCCCCGGTTCCCCATTTTCTCCAGAAGAGATGCCATGGAGAGAAGTGCGAGAGGGTCGTTCGGCTCGGCGCGATGTGCCTTTCTGTAATATTTCAACGCGGCTTCTTTTCTGTCTCTGCTGTAGTTTATGTATCCGAGATGGAGGTTCGCGGTATAGTTTCTGCTGTTCTTTTCGAGAGTCTTTCTGAATGCCTGCTCGGCGAGTTCAGTCTTGCCCCTTCTATAGTAAAGTTTGCCGAGAAGAGCTCCTGCCAGTTCCACATCTCCGGCCTTCAGCAGGTACTTTTCCGCTTCTCCGGTATAACCCAGTTCGAGGTCGGCCTGGCCGAGAAGAAGGTAATGTCTTTTATCTGCCTTGCCATACGTTTCCGTGGAGATCATTTTCGTCCTGACTTCATTCCATTTTTCCTTATTGGCAAGGACGGAACCGGCTTCGTACGATGCGTCTGGATCGGAGGGGTCGAGGCTGGCAACCTTTCCCCAGGCGGATGAAGACGCGGAGGTCTTGCCATCAGCCGCATATACCCTGGCAAGAAGCCTCAAAGCCTCGATGTTCTCAGGTTCCCTTTCAAGAAGTCCCTCCAGCATAGTCGCAGCCGTTTCAAACTGGCTGTTCTGCGCGGCGACAGTCGCATCGAATATCACAGCACCGGGAGTATCCATTTCGCGCTCCGCTTCGCCTGTCTCTTCTTCAGGATCGGGAGAAGGTGCCTCGGAGGGAGGCCCTCCGCCGCAGCCACTGATGAGATAGACCGCAAGAAGTATCGCTACCAGGCTGAACGGACTTGAGCGGCGAGGGCAAAGACATGCCCGGATATTCAGAATCGATCGTATCATTCCTCTTCCTTCCTTATCAGTATTGTTCATAATGAATAATATAATCGACTTCTATGGAGAATGAAAAGAGTGAATCTCTGGCACAGAGAAGGAAGTTTGTGTTATGTTCCGGGTGAGATCAGTGTTTCAGGATTTATAAAGAGGGTGGGCAATGCGATCGACAGGACTGGCCGGGTTGTTATTCGTGACTGTGTTGTTGTCAGTCTGTATCGGCCCCGGGTGCTCGAACGATGCCGATAAGACAGATAAAAAACCGGCCGAGCTCACTATTCTTTTCTCGAACGACCTTCTGGGCAAGATCAGGTCCTGCGGCTGTGTGGTCGAGGATACCGGCGGGCTTGGAAGGAGATCTACCTACATCAAAAGGGTTCGGGGAAAGGTCAGTAATCTTCTGGTCCTCGATGCCGGGGATGCCTTCGGCCTCGACCTGGGATACTCTAAAGAGGAAGCACAGCTTACCTTCGATGCTTTTGATATAATGGGTCTCGATGTATTTACACCGGGGGAGATGGAGTTTATTTTCGGACTGCCGTTTCTCCAGGCGCTGGCTGAAAATGTATCGTTCGATATAGTCGCTGCCAATGTCATTCTGCGGGAGACCGGGGAGCCTGTTTTCGGCAAACGATACGTTATCCGTGAACTGAAGGGTGGGCTTAAGGTCGGGATAACCGGTGTGCTGGATGATGCCATGAGATTTCCGGCATATATTGACAAATCGGAATTCAGGATCGAACCGGTGGAAAAAGTCCTTCGTTCTGTAGTGCGTGATATGAAGAAGGAAGCGGATTTTTTCATACTGATAAGCCATATGGGCATAGAAAGGACCGAAGGGATCCTTGAGGATATCGAAGATTTCGATGTCGCCCTTGTTGGTCACGGTAAGCCGGGGATCAAGGGCGAGGTGAAGGTCGGAAAGACCCTTATGCTGGGGACAGCCGGAGAAGGGCAGTATATCGGGAACATGAGTCTATCTCTGGGTTCCAGCGGCGGATATACCTACGGGAGGTTGCGCCACGTTCAACTTCTCTCGAAAAATTATGAACTGGACAGGGATATCGCGGACTTGTTCCTGCTCTACAAGCTCGCCTTGACCGACAAGGACGTCAAGAAAACAGGGCGATCGACAGCTGGGAAATAAGGGTGTGACCGGGCATGTCCTTCCAGCACGCTGCTATTTTCGATGTTCAAATTATGGTTGACATTGAACCGGGAGCGTATTAATTTTCAACGGTAAAACGGCCTTAATGGCCTGATGAGATTGTACAAGTAGTCCAGAATTAGAGAATAATTGATTCACTCTTGACAAAGGAGCGGTTCCATGTCGAAGCTTTTTTCCACGATCCTGATAGTTGCCCTGGTTTCCGGTGTATTCGCAGGTTGCGGAGGCAAGGTCGAGGAGAGCTACCAGATGGTCACAGTCAGGGAAGCCAGCCACGCCGAAATAGTGAGTCCGGGGTATAAGTTCGGCTTCGATTCGCCAGAATTTATCGCGGTCAAGGGTAATATCGGGATGGTCCGCGAGGGCAACCTGATCGAGTTCTTTACGGGTGAGGATCTTGAGAACAAGGTAAAGATGGTCGAGGGAAAGAAATTTGTCGCGGGCGTCAGAAAAGCCTATACTCCCAAGGTGCATTTCTCAGTCGATTTCTTTGCCATGGGCGCCGACACGATCAGGGTAGGCGAAGCCGGTTATGCTGAGTTCCCGACGCTTCTCCGTGGTTTCGACGAAGGAAACTACGAGGAAATCGATATCGCTCTGGTCGATCAGTCGACTCGCAAGCTCAAGGAGATCTACGATACACAGTTCAAAATAGAAGACACCAGGCTTTCCTGGGAAGAGATCCAGGATGCCCAGGGCGAGACGATGTGGGCATACATGCTGACCTTCCCCAATGTCAGGTTCATCATCGACGGGGACGAACTCGACGCCGGTATGGAGCTTCTCCTGATCGCTCTCATCAATGAGGATCTTCTTCTGACAGGCGGCATCAGCTACGGCGGCATGCCTTCTGCTTCAGATTTCCCCAGAAGCTACCGTAACAACACCAAGATCGGTGGAATGGTCAAGCTTCAGTATGTTAAATATGCCGGGGATGTCTGCCCGATTATCCAGTAGGGCGAGCCCAGGACTATACATATCCAACGGACCGGATCGACAGGATCCGGTCCGTTTTTTTTATGGCTGCGGTCATCCTCCTGCGGGGACCGCCATTATACGATGAGGACCGTTTCTGCTTGACCGGCCGACGGTCTCTGGATTAGTTTAGGTACATCTTTCAGGTCAGGACATCATGCGAGGAGGGATCTGCATTGGCGGAAAGGATTAACGTTGGGGACCGGGTAGATAAGGTGATGGTCGTGGCCAAGAAGGTCGCGAGAGATTACTCCGGTGGCAGGTTTCTCCTGCTGCAGTTTTCCGATAGTGAGGGGCTGTACAAGGGTGTTTACTGGGGTGTTCCTCCGGTCATCGAAGAAACCGTGATGACGAACGATATAGTCAGGGTGAAAGGCGATGTCCAGGAATATCAGGGAGCCCTCCAGATAAAAGTCAATTCCCTGGAAAAACTTTCAAGTGAGGAATTCGATCCTACACTGTTTATCCCGTCTTCTTCGCGGGATATGAGTGTAATATACGAGGAGATACTTACCGCGATAGGCAAAGTGGAAAATTCCTATATCAAGGATCTGCTGGAAGCCGTATTTGGAGACGACAGCTTCCGGGAGAGGTTTCTAAAGGCTCCTGCCGCGAAAGGATGGCACCATTCGTATGTGGGTGGACTTGCCGAACATCTGTTCGACATGCTGAAGATCGCACTCGCGGTGGCCGAAGTCTATCCCGAAGTCGACAGGGATCTTCTGGTCGCGGGGGTCCTTCTTCACGATCTCGGGAAGCTTGCCGAACTTAGTGTGACCAATCATATTGATTATACAGACAGGGGCCGACTGCTCGGGCATATAAGTATCGGAGTGGAGTTCCTGGACGAATATCTCAGGGGAATGGAAGAGTTTCCGGTAGAACTGGAACTCCGTTTAAAGCATATGATACTGAGCCACCATGGCAGGCTCGAACATGGTTCCCCCGTGCTGCCGATGACTATCGAGGCTCTTCTCCTCGGCTATATTGATAACCTGGATGCCCAGGTCAGAGGATCTCTCATGGCTATGGGACGTGGTGGAGGAGAAGGAAACTGGACCGATTACGTAAAGCTTCTGGACAGGTTTCTGTACAGGGGTGGTAAAGATACAGGGGATGAAGGGGAGGGGGATGAAAGTGGATAGGCTATCGGCATGGGTAGAGGTGGATCTCGACGCGTTCGAATGGAACCTGGAAAAGATCAGGGAACTTGCGGGGAAGGGCACGAGAGTACTTCTCGTAGTCAAGGCTGATGCCTATGGACACGGGGCTGTCAGGATGTCGAAGTTTGCCGCCGAAAAGGGCGTTGATATGCTCGGCGTGGCGACACTGGACGAGGGTAGAGAGCTGAGAAAAGCTGGTATAGAGCTGCCGATACTCATCCTCAGTCCGGTACTTCCCGACGAGCTCGAAGAAGTACTTGAAAGCAATCTCGCGGTGACCGCGTCTTCCCTCGAATTTGCCAGGGCCGCGGCGGAAGCCGCGTCGAGAAAAGGGATCACCTGCAGGATCCATGTCGAAGTAGACACAGGGATGGGGCGTGCAGGATTGACCTGTGCCGGTGCGGTGGAGGAGATAGTCGAAATGTCGGGACTGAGCGGGATCAGGCTTGAAGGGATCTATACCCATTTTCCTGCCTCCGATATTGATGTCGACTATACAGAGGACCAGATAAGGGCCTTTGATGAGACTCTGTCCGACCTTTCCTCAAGGGGAGTGTCGTTCGAATATATTCATTCAGCGAACAGCGCCGCGATCCTGAACTTTCCATCTTCCCATTTCAACATGGTCAGGCCGGGGCTTCTGGCTTATGGTCATTATCCTTCGATCGATCTGAGGAACAGGATCGAACTTGTGCCTGTCATGAAATTCAAGTCGAGACTGGTCCTCGTCAGGGAGATATCTGCTGGTCAGAGCATCAGTTACGGCAGGACTTTTATAGCTCCGCACGATATGACTATTGGGGTGATCGGTGCCGGATACGGCCATGGAATGAGCCATCGTCTGTCAAACAAGGGAATGATACTCTTCCGTGGACAGACGGTCCCTATTACGGGCAGGGTGACGATGGATATGACCATGATCGACTTGAGCGGATTCGATTCACCGAAAGTAGGCGAGGAAGTCGTGATCTTCGGGAGCCAGGGTGAAGGGGAGATCAGCGCTGACGACATAGCCCAGTGGGACGGAACGCTGAACTACGAGGTGCTTTGCAGGATAAGCAAACGTGTGGTAAGGGCCTATCTGCGAAGCGGAAAGCTGGATAGTCTTAAATCCCTGCTCGGTGTTCACAAGGCATAGATATATTATTTTTAACAGGGAAGGCCGTTCAAGGTGGCTGGAATAGAGCTCAACCGTTTGATCGATCATACTCTTCTCAAGCCGGAAGCTACACCTGATGACATCAGAAAGATATGCGACGAGGCCAGGGAGTATTCCTTCTTCTCAGTATGCGTCAACACCCATTTCGTTTCACTGGTGGCCGAGGAAGTCGCTGGAACGGATATAAAGGTGTGTTCCATATCCGGATTTCCCCTTGGAGCGGTAGAGACTTCCGTGAAAGCTTTTGAAGCCCGTACAGCGGTGCAGCAGGGAGCAGACGAAATCGACATGGTGCTGAATGTGGGTGCCCTCAAAGCGGGGCAGTCGGAGCTCGTCCGCGACGATATCCGCTCGGTAGCAGAGGCATGCGGTGATGCCATTCTTAAGGTGATCATAGAGGCTGCTCTTCTGACCGATGAGGAGAAGATCGAGGTGTGTAAGCTTGCGATGCAGGCGGGAGCCTCGTTTGTCAAGACTTCGACTGGATTCGGTCCGCCGGGAGCCAACGTCCGGGATGTCGAGATCATGAGAAAGGCCGTCGGGCCGGATTTCGGGGTCAAGGCTTCAGCCGGGATAAGGACGGCCGAGTTCACCCTCGAGCTTATCCGTGCCGGT
>JAGLYV010000003.1 GCA_023131975.1 Candidatus Krumholzibacteriia bacterium
ACTGCCGCGATCACTATGACCAAACCCAGGATGATATATCTTGTGAACCTGGGGTTCACCTCGATGTTCTTTCTCTTGACTCTCAGGTACCTGTTTCCCTGTCCCCAAAGACTTTTCATCTTTCCCTCCGGTAGAAGACCGTTTTTTCTACCTGTCTTCGGCAGAGACGTTGATCGCGTCAATGCCGGGGAAGATCCCTATCTCGCCGAGTTCTTCCTCTATTCTCATCAGTTCATTGTATTTCGCGACTCTGTCAGTTCGGGACAGCGATCCGGTCTTTATCTGTCCGGCATTGACTGCTACCGCCACATGAGCGATCGTCACGTCCTCGCTTTCGCCTGACCGGTGAGAGATCACTGAAGTAAATCCGGCCTTTTTCGCCATCTCGATCGCGTCAAGGGTCTCCGTAAGTGTCCCGATCTGGTTCAGTTTGATAAGGATCGAATTGGCGGACCTTTCACTGATTCCTCTTGCCAGTCGCTCTGTATTTGTAACGAAGATGTCGTCGCCGACTATCTGGATCTTTCCACCGAGACTGGAATTCAGTCTCTTCCATCCATCCCAGTCGTCCTCTCCAAGGCCATCCTCGATAGAGATCACCGGGAACTCGCCCGCGATCTTTTCGTAGAATTCGATCAGCTCATCGGCGGACATTATCTTTTTCTCTGCGTCCAGATGGTACCCGTCGTCTTTCATGAATTCGCTGGCGGCAGCGTCTATGGCGAGAGCTATATCCTCGCCGGGCCTGAATCCCGCCTTCTCGATCGCGGCCATGATAACTTCAAACCCCTCACGGTTCGAACTCAGATTGGGAGCGAAGCCGCCTTCATCGCCGACCGACGTAGTGTATCCTTTTCCCGAGAGTATCTTTTTGAGCGAGTGAAAGGTCTCGGCGCCGTAGCGCACGGCTTCCCTGATCGAGCCGGCACCTATCGGCACGATCATAAATTCCTGTATATCTACGTTATTATCGGCGTGTTTACCGCCGTTGAGAACATTCATCATCGGTACGGGCAGGACTTTCGCGTTTGTGCCCCCGATATATTCATACAGCGAGACACCGATTCCGTCAGCTGCCGCCTTTGCCACAGCCAGGGATACTCCCAGTATGGCGTTGGCGCCAAGCTTGCCCTTGTTCGGTGTGCCGTCCAGCTGGCAGAGCACCTTGTCGATATAGACCTGATCCAGCGCGTCGAGTTCCATGATCTCTGGAGCGATGATCTCGTTAACGTTTCCGACAGCTTTCAGAACGCCCTTTCCGCCGTACCTGGCGGGGTCGCCGTCACGGAGTTCTACCGCCTCATGTTCACCAGTGGAAGCACCGGAAGGCACGATAACACTGCCGAAAGCTCCTCCCTCAAGCAGTACCTCGACCTCCACCGTAGGATTACCTCGGGAGTCGATCACTTCCCTGGCAAAAATATGCTCGATTCCAGTCATTGCGTCCTCCTGAGCTAACTTCATTTACTGCAAGCAATAAGGCAGAGATCACACGCTGGTCCGAGGATAGGATCCAACCTCCCACCTGTCAAGATAAAATAGGATCGCCTGGAACTATTTCTTCGACTTTATCCATTGTGTTCTCAGGCTATTACAAGATTCGTCTTTTATCTTTTTCCTTAAGCTGCTATCTTTTTTCGCGGTCAATAAGGATATGGAAAAATCGGCTGATTATTGTTCCGGGAAACGAAACATTTTCAGCATGGCCCTCGTATCAGAGGTGTAAGAGTTGAAAAAAGAAGACGCGAATCTTGTCGAACGTTGCCTGAAAGGAGATGAAAAAGCCTTTGAAGAACTACTTGTCAAATATCGTGGGCCGGTTTTCAGCATATGCATGCGAATGGTCAAGAACTCGATGGACGCGGAAGATCTTGCCCAGGACGTTTTCATCAGGACTTTCAACGTACTCGACAGATACAACCCTTCGTATCCTTTTTCGAGCTGGCTATACAGGATCACGTCGAATCTGTGCATCGATTTTATCCGCAGGAGAAAAAGCGGTGTATTTTCTATCGATGAGCCTGTATCTGGTTCGGATGGTGAGATGTCCCGTCAGATCCCGGCCGACACGGTCGATCCCGACAGGGAGATGGAAAACAGGGAGATGATGGAAGTGCTTGAGCAGGCCATAGCGGATCTTCCGGAGCATTACAGGATCATCGTGATCCTGCGGCACCAGGAAGAATTGTCCTACGAGGAGATATCGGATAATCTCGGAATTCCTCTGGGCACGGTCAAGGCGAGGATCCACAGGGCCAGGAATATGATCAAGGAGATATTCACCAGCAGGGGCATGTTTGATGATATCGATCCCGCGAAGGGAACTCTTTCGTAACGGAAGGCTACTACTATGACGAAACGAATCTATTTGACGATCCTGGCAGTAACGGCGGCCGTACTGATCGCCGGGAGCACGGATACTTATGCGTCAAGTGAGTTCGAACAGGTGTCGACCAGTGATATCTCGATAGAGGGTCAGACGATAGTGATCATAGAGGGGATAAACGGCAGGTTGTCGATCATAGGCGAGAAGAGGGATGATATTCTGCTGAAGGTCGTGAAGAAGGGCGTCGCTGGTGACAGGGATGAAGCAGACGAGATGCTTTCTCTGATGGAGGTAAAGGTCACAAAGACGGCGGAGACTGTCAGGTTAGAAGCTGTCTACCCGGGAAAATTCAGGACAAAGAAAAATCTTATTTCCTTCATGATCAGCAGGAGCCCCAAAATGAGCATGGAGATCACCCTGTTGATACCGGAAGGAATGAAACTCGGTGCTTCGATGGCCAGTGGCGTAGTCATCGTGAGCAGCCTTGTATCCGGAGCGGACGTTGATGTGGCGAGCGGAAAGTTGATTGTCAGGGATATCAGGGGCAGCGTAAACGCGACCCTGTCCTCGGGCGCGATGGAAGTGATAAATGTGGATGGGACAGCGGTCCTTTCCAGCGCCAGCGGAATGATCAAGGCACGGGAAATATCGGGTGACATCGAGGCCTCCATAGCTTCCGGCAGGATGGAATTGTCCGGACTCGGAGGTGGTTTAAAGTGCTCCATAGAATATGGGACTCTTATCGTTGACGGAGTGGGTGACGTGAATTTCCATGGTATCGCAGCCGAATCGAGTTTCACCGGCGTGAGAGGAGCAGTCGATGCCTCCACTGCCAGTGGGGCCGTATATTTCAGGGCTGTACCGGCGAGTGACGTGAACTATTCCATTATCGCATCGAGCGGTGATATTTCGCTGATATTCAATGGCAGGATGGAAGGTGGATATATTCTCAAGGCGGGCACTACTTCAGGCGAGATATCCATAGATCTGCCCATCGATGTAAAGAAAGTCGGAAGGAACAGTATCACTGGTGTCGTACGAGAAGGTAAATCAAAAGTATTTCTTGAGACAGCCAGTGGTGATATTATTGTGGAAGAGATAGAGGAGTAGAGACAGATGGACTGTCATCTTTTTAAAATGCTGATTCAGCGTTACCACGATGGGGAACTCGATCGTGCCGGTATGGCAGAATACGAGGAGCATCGCCGGAACTGTCAGCTTTGCGAGAGGCTCGATACCGCTTTCGACGGCATCTTCTCCGCGCTGGGGGATATGGAAGTGATGGAGCCGTCTTCCGACTTCAACATGAAGGTGATGGCTCGCGTCGATGTCTCGAGGTACAAAGTCAGGGCAGCCCGGAAAGTATGGCTATCGGCAAGAGGTTTCTGGAGGGGCCTGCCCGTGCCTCTGCAGGCGACCGGGATAATCTCTTCGGTCTTCGTCCTGTTTATTGCCATATACACACCTTTCCTTCTTATGATGGTGTCTGCAGGAAAGAAACTGCTGGGTATGACCGAATCGGGCCTTTACGTGATAAGACGGTTATTTGATGATCCCCAGAGGATCTTGAACTATATAAGTTCCGTGGAAAAATACAGAGTCGCAGGAAAGATACTTGTCAAGACGATGCAGAGACAGGTGGCTGGTATCCCTCTGACGCATTTCGCCATGATGGCGATAGCGGCAATGGTGATCCTGTACGTTGTTTTCAGGACCGCTCAGGGGTCCTGGAAAAAAGGAGAAACGCATGTCAGCATTTTTTAACGCGGTTGCAGGCAAGACAATAACTATAATGTGCATGGTCATCGTCCTCGGCGCCGGACGCATCGAAAGTACTTTGAAGCACATTCTCCCGATACGGACAGATGCCGTTGTCGTGGCGTTGGATACCGAAGGACCGGTATCAGAGGAAAGCGGTAAAGAAGAGAAAAAAGACAGTGTCTCCGTGAAAGACAGTGTCTCTGTGGCTGGCAAAGATTCTGCCGCGGTAGTCAAAAGCAAGACAGGCAGGATAAAATACAGAGACAGGAAACCCGGCGGCAGTGACAAGTCGGTAAAGATCTCGATCTCTGACCGCGGAGTCCGTGTGGGCTCGGAGGACGGAGAGGAAGTTTACTTTCAGCTCAATACCGAGGAATTGTCGAAGGATCTTGAAGATGCTCTCGGCAATGTCGATATCGACATAGACGGTCTGGGTAATATTTTCGGGATGGCAGGTCTCGATGACAGGGAATACAGCTCGGTCCACAACGACGATCTTATCAGGTTCGGTAAAGTTATCCACGTGGACAGGGACGAACTCGTCAGGGGAGACGTCGTATCTATTTTCGGTGACGTGAAAATAGAGGGAAAAGTGACGGGAGATGTAGTTTCGATCATGGGCAGTATCGATATAGGGCCGTCGGCGATCGTCAATGGAGAAGTCGTCTCTGTCCTTGGAACGCTTACGGAAGACGATCACGCCAGGGTGAGGGGCCAGACTGTAGTGATCGGCAACTCTCCGCAGATCATAGGCCTTCCGTTCCACACAGACTTCGGTGGGGGACTGTTCAGGCTTGTAAGTAAGCTGATCAGCTTCGTAGTCGGGACTCTGCTGCTTCTGCTGATCATATATTTCCTTCCTGACAGGATAAGGAAATCTTCTGACTTTGTATTTGGATCGTTCTTCAAATCCCTCGGTGTGGGACTGCTTGCTCTCACCTTTGGAACTATAGTCGTCGCTATCATTGCGGTCATCCTGAGTATCACTATCATTGGTATTCCCGTAGCGATCCTTCTCGGACTGTCCTTCGGTGCCCTGATAATCATGGGATATTTTGTCAGCGCCATGGCTACAGGCAGGATCCTGGCAAAGAAGGTCGGGGTAGAGAGTGATTCGTTGTTCGTTCAGGGTGTGCTGGGGCTGTTCGTGCTGAGCCTCCTCGGCATCCTCTCCAGCATGATGTGGATCGGTCCCGTTGTCTTTGCCTCCTCACTGTTGAGGCTTCTCGGTGGATTCATCACTCTGGTTGCGGTATTTACAGGGACTGGAGCCTTTATCCTTTCGAAGGCGGGGCTTCTCGACAACAAGTCGATGCCCGAATTCCCGGATGAGACCGAATAGGTCTCTGATAGTCCTTGTTCATGGGGCGGGTCCTTATTATCTTAAGGGGTAAATCGTATCCCGATAATCAAGGATCCGGAGTCTGCACGTTTGAATCACTTCAGAATCCCCATCGCAATAACAACAATGTTTATGGCTACCCTGCTTTTCCTGGGTTCGGTCTCTACCGAAGTCTGCGGTGAGGAGGAAGCTTCACCGACCAGCGGTACTTCGGCGCGTTCCGTCGGCAAGGAGCACGATGCGGGAGCGGCGACCCGGCCGCCATCCGCTCTTGAGTCACTGGCCAGGAAGCTCGGATTCAGATCGAAGAAATCGGTCGACTGTACTCCTGTTCCTTCCAGGGATGAGATCGGCAGGAGGATGCGG
>JAGLYV010000030.1 GCA_023131975.1 Candidatus Krumholzibacteriia bacterium
TGGAGGCGGTGGGAATCGAACCCACGTCCGGAAATGCTTCTACAGGTCTTCTACGTGCGTAGCCAGTCGATCTTTGTTCGCTCCCCGGTACTTCGACAGGCAAACGATCCGGGAAACTATCTCCTCTTTTATTTCGCCATCGTTCCGGGAGAAAAAACGGAGGCTAGCCTTCAGTAATCGACGCCCGGATCAGGAACCCTCAAGGCACGGACCTGGCGGACGGACTGCCTGTTCTAGGCAGCCAATGCCAAATTGTCGTTGGCAATTGTGTTTTGCCACCTGATTTACGAGGTTGATGGCACCTCGGCACGCTTCATCTGCTTCATCCATCCCCGTCGAATCCATTCGCCCCCATCCCTGAAGCCCGTAAGCAACATAGTAAATATAGCCGTGTTGCAGCGAATTGTAAAGATATCTGAAAAATTAAAGACATCAAGAAGTATTTGTGATTCAATGGCTATTCGTCTGAATATGAATAAAATTGCTGCGATCCTTGTATATTTTGTATATTGCAGCCACAACAATTCAGCCGGACGAATATTTTGGAACTTACGCCTCCCCGGGGACGTACCAGAATGACAATCATTGAATAAGATGATGCCGGGAAATGAACAGGATCCGGGCATCAGTTGTTACCAGGGAATCGGGAAACTGGAAATTCTAGAATTCAAACCTTTAAAGGAGGTTCGCGCATGCGAAACGCATTGCTGCTACTGCTCGCTGTCATGATGCTGGCGGGTGTTGCGAAGGCGGAGGAGCTCGAGTATCTCGACAAGCTTCCCCCCATTATCGACCGTGAGATCTTTTTCGGTGATCCCGAGATCGCCAGGGTGAAGATCTCCCCCGACGGAAAGCACATCTCTTTCCTCAAGACTTTCAAGGGACAGCTCAATATATGGGTCAAGGGCATCGACGAACCGTTCGACGCGGCCGTCCCGATGACCGCCGATGAGACCAGGCCTGTGATCCGCTACGGATGGACCCAGGACGGTAAATATATCTTCTACATCCAGGACAAGGGTGGCGATGAGAACTTCCACGCCTATGTGATAGACCCGACCGATCCCCCGACCGAGGGAAGCGACATTCCTGGGGCAAGAGACATCACTCCTATCGACGGGATCACGGCGGCATTCTATTCATTCCCCGAAAAGACCCCCGACATCATCTATCTTGGTCTGAACGACCGTGACGAGAGATACCACGACCTCTACAGGGTCCATATCTCAACGGGCGAGCGGGAACTGATGTGGGAGAACACACAGGAACTGGCCGGATACGAATTCGATATGGATGGCAACCTCAGAATGGCCACCAGGCAGACAGACGACGGCGGCACCGAGTTCTTCCGTATCGAAGGCGAAGAACTGATCTCTGTCTATACGACCACAAACGAAGAAATGGCCGCGATCGTCTCCTTCACGAAGGAAGGCGACAGGGCCTGGATGACGACGAACAAGGGCGATGACATCGACCTTCAGCAGCTCGTCTACTTCGACCCGATGACAGGCGAGACCGAACTGATCGAGCAGGATCCGAAGAAAGAAGTCGATTTCGGCGGCCTGATATTCTCGAACGTCACCAAGGAGATCGTCGGCACGACTTATGAGGGATCCAGGCTCCGGATCTACTGGAAAGACAAAAAGTGGAAAAAGGCTTACAACAAGCTGAAAAAAGAACTCAAGAAAGAGATCGGCGACGGAGACCTGAATCTGGGTTCGTCTACAAACGATGATCGGTATCATATTGTAGCCGTTACCAGCGATACCAATCCAGGCGTCGTATATCTCTACGATATGGAAGAGGGCAAGGTCGAATTCCTCTGCAAGCCGAGACCCGACCTGCCGAGCGAGCATCTCGCTACGATGAAGCCGATAAAATTCAAGACCCGCGACGGCTTGACGATCCACGGATACCTGACCGTCCCGAAGGGTGTAAAGGCGAAGGATCTCGCTCTCGTCGTCAACCCCCATGGCGGCCCGTGGGCACGTGACAGCTGGGGTTACAACCCCGAGGCCCAGTTCCTCGCCAACAGGGGATACGCGGTATTCCAGCTCAACTTCCGTTCCTCGACCGGCTACGGCAAAGCGTTCTTCAACGCCGGCAAGAGGAAATGGGGCGACGAGATGCAGAACGACATCACCGATGGCGTGAACTATCTCATAAAAAAGGGAATCGCCGATCCGGACAAGGTCGCCATCTACGGTGGCTCCTATGGCGGATATGCCACCCTGGCAGGGCTGGCCTTTACGCCGGACATCTATTGCTGCGGTGTCGACTATGTCGGGGTATCGAATCTTCTCACCCTTCTCAAATCGATCCCGCCCTATTGGGAGACGGCGAGAAAATTCTTCGACGACCATGTCGGTAATCCCGAAAATCCCGAGGATATCGAGAGGCTCACGCGTCAGTCTCCCCTGTTCTCGGCCGACAAGATCACCGCTCCCCTCCTCGTGGTCCAGGGCGCCAACGATCCGCGCTGTAAGGTCCCCGAGGCCGAACAGATCGTCGTCGCCATGCGCGACCTCGGCAGGGACGTCGAGTATCTCCTGGCCGGTGACGAGGGACATGGATTCATGGGAGTGGAAAACAGGACAGCCTTCCGTGTGGCGCAGGAAAAGTTCTTCGCCAAACACATGGGTGGCCGCTACCAGGAATCCGTCGAACCAGATGTCGCTGAGCGCCTCGCTGAGATGACCATAGATGTCGAAGGTGTCACCATCACAAAACCCGAAGGCGACATGGACGCGGCAATGACCGCTCCGCTGCCCGAGGTCGATTCTTCGGTGATAAAACCTCTCAAGCTGGCTTTCCTGGCACAGACCGAGATGAACGGTTCGATGATCGATATCGATATAAATGTCGAGATCGCGTCGGCGAAGCATGGCGACAGAGACGTTTTCAATGTGGTGACACTCCAGTCCAGCCCCATGGGCTCCGCGATCGACACATTCAAGGTCGACAGCAAGAGTCTGCAACCAGTTTATAGAGGCATCAAGCAGGGCAATACCACTATCGCCATCGATTATTCAGAGACCACTATCAACGGTATGATCAGGATGGGACCACAGGAGATGCCGCTTTCAAGCGAACTTGAGGCTCCTGTGTTCGGCAGCGACGCCGGGCTTAATATAGCCCTCTCCGCCCTACCCCTCAAACCGGGGTACAAGACGACGCTCAGGACATTCGACCTGATGAGCCAGTCAACGATCATACATGTACTCGAAGTGACAGGGATAGAGAACGTCACGGTCCCTGCAGGGACTTTCGAGACCTTCAAGCTCGAACTGAGAAACATGGACGCTTCACCCGGTGGCGGCACGATCTATATCAGCGCCGGCGAAAAACGTCATGTGGTGCGTTCGGTCCTGCAGCTTCCCGCGATGATGGGAGGCGGGACGATCACGACCGAGCTGAAAGCGATCGAGTAGTCGAACTGGATCGATAGTATAAAAAAAAGGCTCCTCCCTCACCGGGGAGGGGCCTTTTGCTGATTTAAGGGAACTAACAGGCATTTAACCATGTATATAGTCTTGTCAGACTCATCCGGGTTTTCTATGAGCTTTCGGAATGCTTTCTATAGTTGACACCGATGATTCCGCGGGATATCGTACCCGGGTACTTTCAGCAGGAGGAGGCACAATCATGAAGAAGTTTCATCTCTGCGGTGAGGGCAAGTGCTGCCCCGAGGTGATCGTCGACAGGGACAAGGTCATCATTACCGACGATGACGGCGGGCAGGTAAAACTCACGAAGGAACAGGTGAAGATCCTCTGGGACAACCTCAAGTAATCGTGGAACGGACCTGAATTGTCACGGCGTCGCGGCTGGTCGCGGCGCCGTTTGCTTTTCTGGAGCTATGACTGACCCGTATGACAGAAAATTATTACCCATGACAATAAATGTAGTCATCTCTTGAAAAATTATTACCTTAAATCCCAAAACAACTTGATAAGTCATTAAGTAATAAGCTAGACTCGGCTGTCTGGCCTGTCGGCCTTACCTGTCATGACTCTGGGCTTAACAAAAGAGCAGGAATATGATTCAGTTCAAGGACCTCAAAGCTGAGCGACTGAGGCGGATTATTGCCATAATCGCTGTTCTCGTGACTCTTTACTACCTCTACTGGAGGGTCACGCAAACACTGAACATGAACGTGCCGATACTCGCATGGTCCCTCTGGGGGGCTGAAGTATTCGGTGCTTTGACGACTTTTCTGTTTTATTTCACCGTATGGCGCCCCATAAACAGAAAGCAGCCGAAACCTCTCGAGGGCCGCTCGGTGGACGTTCTCATTCCCACCCTGAACGAATCTGTAGCCGTACTCCGGACCACCCTTCTCGCCTGCAACGACATCGAATATCCGCACAGGACACTGGTGCTGGACGATGG
>JAGLYV010000031.1 GCA_023131975.1 Candidatus Krumholzibacteriia bacterium
GCGAGAGACGAACACAAACATGCCAAGGCCGGCAACCTGAACTTCGGACTCAAACATTCGGAAGCAGAATTTGTCGCCGTATTCGATGCCGATCATGTGCCTCTTCCCTATTTTATCGATCGCCTTATAGGCTACTTCGAGGACGACAAGCTGGCTTTCGCGCAGGCTCCACAGGAGTTTTATAATATCGACTCGTTCCAGCACCGTACCGATCACAAGAAAAAATACATCTGGACCGAACAGAACCTCTTCTATTCGCTGATACAGCCGGGCCGCGACAAGTGGAACGCCGCCTATTTCGTCGGGAGCAGCGCCCTGATGAGAAGAAAGGCTCTCGACGATATAGATGGATTCGCGACAGAATCGATAACAGAGGATATGCTGACCTCGATCAGGCTTCACTCGCACGGATGGAAATCGGCCTTCCACAACGAACATCTCGCTTACGGGATAGCAGCCGAGACGATCCTGCCATTCCATATCCAGCGCGTACGCTGGGGAATAGGCGGCTGGCAGGTCTTTTTCAGGTCAAACCCGCTGTTTATCAGAGGTTTGACCTTCTCACAACGCCTCTGCTACCTGGCCAGTCTGATCTACCCATTTGAGGGATTTCAGAAGTTCATCTTTTACATCGTACCCCCCATAACGCTTTTCTCCGGCATCCTGCCGATGAAGGCCATGGACATCCAGTATCTCCTCCACTTCGTTCCCTACTACGCGATATCGATGTTCGCGTTCAACGAGATGGGCCGCGGGTTCGGCGGATCGCTTATGCTCGAACAGTTCTCGATGGGCAAGTTCATGACCTATATGCAGACCCTTGGAATGTTCCTTCTACCCAAAAAAGCGAGACGCTTCAAGGTGACTCCCAAGGGCGAGGGCCGCGCTCCAATGAGATTGATGATACCGCAATACACAGTCATCATCGTATCGGTCGTGGCTATAGTATGGGCGCTCGTGCAGCTCGTATTCCAGATCAGGGGAGACGAATTCATCATCGCGGTGAACAGCCTCTGGGCCCTTTACAATACCGGCCTGGGAATCGCCATCATACAATACGCCAGGCAGAAGATATCCCAGCGCCGCTCGGATTTCAGGATTCCGGATTCTGTGCCCGTGCTTTACCGGGAAGAAGGCGCCAGCGAGCAGCAGCAGAAACTCGCCGTCGCCAACAACCTCACCAGGGACGGCATGTCCCTGCTTTACGCGGGTTCCATACCGCAGGATCAGGCCCTGAAGCTGGACATCATCCTTCCCAACAGGATACTGGAGGTGTCGGGAACTGCCGTTCACGAAAAAACCATGACCGCCGGGGAAAGAAAGATATCGCGCTCCGGATTCCGATTCGACGATGTCGAGGTAAGGAAAGGCGACGATCTTTCCCGCTACCTGTTCGAATCGGCCGTCGGGAAATTCCTGCGCGACTATTCGAACCGTTACGAGACATATCTCGAGAAGACATTCCAGGACCCGAAGGAATATCAGAAGAGGGCGAACAGGACCCTATCGTATCTTCCGGCGATCATTCCAGGACAGGACGGGGAATCGTCTTTTGGCGTGATCAGGAATATCTCTTCGACCGGGTTCCTGCTTGCCTCTCAGAATGAATTGCAGGCGGGCGAAGCACTGGAGATAACCGCCGTACTCGGTGACGAGACTTTCACCCTGAAAGGCACGGTCGCGAGAGTTCTCGCCAACGAATCTGATGAATTTCCGGTCCATATGGCCGGTATCAATCTTGACGAGCCTCACACCGAGGAAGTCGACCACCTTATAGGCGTCGCCGAAAAAGCCGACCACCTGTTGAGTAGATGATGAGATCGAGCAGATGATAAACAGGACTAACTATAAAAAGTATCTTATATGGGTGTTGCTGCTCTACGGGTTGCTCATAACCCTGCTCGACCTCGATTATAACTCGGTCTTCTTCGATGAGGCCCTGAATATTGTCGTGGGAAGACAACTTCTCTCCGGCCAGTACTGTCCCGGCTGCCTTTACTTCATGGGTTCGGTGATCGTGCATCCCGTCCTCGCTGCTACAGGCGACGCGATCGGGGGGCTTAATGGCGCCAGAATAGTGAGCCTGTTGTTCGGAATGGGCATCATCGTTGTTATCTACATGACCGGCAGGGTTCTTTTCAACATCAAGACGGGGCTCATAGCCGCGACCCTTTTTCTGTTTTCCGGAACCGCGCAATACCTCATGAAACTGGCCACATACGATACCGCAGGAGCTTTTTTCCTGAGCGCGGGAGCGCTGTTGATATTCGTAGCAGTCAGCAAGGAGAGCGGAGGGAAACAGGTCGCCGCCCTTCTTGGCGCTTCTCTTTTCCTCTTTCTGGCTTCGATCACCAAGTATGTGCTGCCTGTCTTTATTCCACCGTTGCTTGTCTATCTCTGGGTCAGGCTTGGACTCCGAAAGACCCTTTTGTTCACCGTCCTTCCGATAATGGCCCTGCTTGTTCTTTTCTATCTGTTCGCCCCATATGCCCCCAGGGGCGAAGTACTCGAACACCTTCGTTCGTCCGAGACCACTGTCCATGTCGACCTGCTCACTCTGGCCGACTGGACATTCCGCTGGATAGCCCTCGCCTACCTGCTTTCAGTCTTCGGGATGTTCCACGAGAAGAAGGGCAAGACCGCCATACTTCTTTTTGTCCTTTCTACTCCGATTATCATTCTGCACATGGTCACGCGGGTAGAACAATCTATAAACAAGAATGTCATCTATTCCCTCGTCTTCCTCGCTCCCGCCACAGCGCTGGGAGTCGATCATATTGGCAACCTTTTCTCAATGCGCAGTGAAAATAAGGTCATAAGAAACTTCTTCACTATAGCAGTGATAGTCGTCTCCTGGGCATACGGGATGTACAACCTCAGGTGGCTCGAGAGGCAGTACCCGGACATGGGTCCGGTCATCGAATTCTTTCAGGAAGAAGGCTTTGACGGGATGACGCTCGCCACAAACGGGTGGGGCGAAGTCATCTACACCTATTCTCTCGGAGACAAATATCCAAACGCCTCTTTCGTTCAGATAAACGAGGCCTTCAGGAATGATGGTAATGTGATTACTCTGAACAGGAAGCCGGATTTTATCGTCTGCGAGGATCCTTACTATGGAGACCGATGTCCATGTGAGGATTACTATGATCACATGAAGGATGATTATACCGTACTCAAAGAGTTCGAGTTTGATCATCCATGGGGAACTTCCATTGGAACGGTTTTCGGAAGGAGATAGACTATGAGTAAAAAAAGCATGATCTTCCTGTCCCTCCTCCTGTCCTGTTGCCTGCTGTCGGCATCAGCCACGGCATATGAGATAGTGGGGTTCAGAGGGTCATCGTGGGGAGAACTGAAGTATGACATCCCCAATGAGGGAGAAAATAACCTCCTCTGGAGCGGCTGGGTCAAACAGGGAATCGACTGGGTACAGATCAGTGACAATATCACTCTCAATACCTACGCCAAACTCCATTACAAATGGGACAAGGAAGAACTGGACTGGAACAATATGATCGGCCCGGCCGTTGGGATCAGCCTCGACGCGTATAGCCCCAAAGGCGTTGTCGCCACCATGGGGATAGAATACGTGTGGGAAAACCATTTTCTTGATTCCGGATACACGGATGACAAGCTGGTGGTCTACGTAAACTGGTTCGGATGGTGGGATCTCAAAAAGTAGCGGAGCCGACATCTCAAGGTTTCCGCAAGACAGAGACAATAAAAGCAGCCTGCTGATGCATGCTGCTTTTTTATATATACGGTTACATCACCCGCCGTCTCCGGCCGATTACTCTTTGTTTCCACCCTCTTCGTTATCACCGGTCAGTCGCTCGACTTCCTCCAGCGATACTCCCAGGGCTTCCGCCGTCTTTTCCTTCTGTTTTCCAAAATATTCGTACGTGCCCAGAACATGTCGCTCTATGACTGTACGCAATTTTTCTACCACAAAATGCGCCGAACCGGAATCGCCGTCCGGATCGAGAATATCCCTGATGTACATCGGCAGATCGTGAAGAGTGATCTCCTCATTTTCCGCGTTGGCGAGCGCGCTGCTCACTATTGTTCGCAATTCCTGGACATTGTCGGGAAAACCGTATCCCACCAGAAGTTTCATCAGATCACTTGAAAAGCCCTTTATAGTCTTGCCGGTCCTGGCCATCTCCTCTTTGAGGAATATCTCGGAGAAGATCGGAATATCGTCTACCCTCTCACGCAGGGGCGGTATTCTTATCGAATTGACCATCAGGTGATATAGAAGATCCCTTGAAAAAGAATCCTTGTACTGCGGACGTGTCAGGTCGTCAGTCGAAGATACGATCATCCTGACATCGACCTTCCTGATCTTCGTCGAATTCTCCCTGTAGAATTCTCCGGTCTGGATCATCCGCTTCAGCCTGACCTGCATCGGCAGGGACAACGCGTCGACATTGTTCAGAAAAAGTGTTCCGTGATTCGCCTGCTCCAGAAGCCCTGATGCTTCTTCTCTCGACCCGCTCCAGTCTCTCGCCTGTCCAAAGAGAAATGACGGGAATCTCTCCGGATCGTGGCTGTCCGCCTCCATCGCGATAAACGGTTTCTCGCTTCTCCCGCTGGCCCGGTGAATCGCCCTGGCGAGCGCCTCCTTCCCCGTTCCACTCTCCCCCCATATAAAGATCGAGAGATCGGTCGAAGCTACCTTCTCCGCCTGATGAAAAAGCTTGATCATTTCAGGATTTCTCGTGGGAAAATGCTGAAAGACCTCTTCGTAATCCAGATCACGCCTGCTCAACTCATCGGGAAGTTCGCTTATACTCTGCGCGAGAGCGCCCTGCTCGATCGAATTCTCCAGGACCTCGAGGAATTTCTCGTCATCCACGGGCTTGATAAGATAATCGAACGCTCCCATCTTCATCGCCTTGACCGCGAGATCGACGTCGCTGACACCGGTAAGTATTATCACGGGGGTCTCGATCCCACTGCTTCTCACATTGTTCAAAATATCTATCCCGCTGACATTAGGCATATCCATATCAAGAACGATGACATCGAATGTTTCACGCTCAAGAAGGGGTTTCGCCTCGCGGGAATCATTGAGGACGGTCGAATCGAATACTCCCGTCTGCATCAGGAATACTTTGAAATAGTTCGTCACCGCGACATCATCGTCAATGATGAGCACTTTTCTGAGGTTATTGTCTATCATCCCTGACTCTTTCCCCTGCCGGCAGGTATCCGGATGGTGAACTTCGTTCCGACACCAGGTTTACTGGCAACGAATATGGAGCCGCCATGCTCCTCTATGATCTTATAGGCAATCGCAAGTCCGAGACCTGTCCCTCCTGTGGCACGTTTCGTCGTAAAGAACGGATCGAATATCTGTTTGACGGTATTCTGGTTCATCCCCTTGCCGTTGTCCTCTACTTCGATGATGATCACGTCTTTCCCACTCTTGGTCCTGACCTTGATGATGCCCTTCTCGGCATCAGGCATCGCGTCACCGGCATTGACGATAAGGTTTACCAGGACCTGTTCGATCTTCTGCGAGTTCCCGGTAAACGTCGGCAGATCCGGTTCAAGTTCAAGGACGATATCCGCTTTCTTGTGTACCTGATTGTGCACAAGCCTGGTCCCTGCCTCAATAAGTGTATTGATCTCGACCTTGTCCACCAGGAGTCCATCGTCTTTCCTGACGAAAGTCCTCAAGCCCTCGACGATCCCCTTGATACGTTCCGAACCATGGGACATATCGTCTACAAGGACCATAATGTGTTCACGGAAAAAATCGTAGTCCAGTCTCGCGACCTTCAGATCCGGATGATCCTCATGGTACTTGTCTATGATCGGCAGGATGTCATCGAGAGCCTGTTTTATAATCTTGATATTGCCTCGGATGAACTGGTTCGGGTTGTTGATCTCGTGCCCGATACCACTGACGAGCTGCCCCAGGGAAGCAAGCTTGTCGGCCTGTTGAAGCTGCTGATCGAGAGTCTTTTCCAGAGTGACATCCCTGTAGAACTCCAGTATCCCGTCGACTTCATGGTCCTTGTTGTAAACAGGCATGGCGTGGACCTGCAGATAACGGTCCTCGTGTTTCATCGTAAGCATGACAGGTGTCTTTTCCGCGAGGACCCTCGCGAGCCTGCAGTCCTCGCAGGGCTTGTCCCTGTGAAAATAGCTCTTGTAGCAATGGTCGCCAGGCTCTATATCGTCCCTGTTCGACATCACTACTTTATGCTTCTTGTCTATCAGGACCACATCGTCGGGGATAGCCTCGAACATCGCCTCGAGCGTCCCCTTCGATTCTTCCCAGTTCCTGTTCACTCTGTCGAGGTATGAATTGACGACACCGAGTTTGCTTTTCTGCCCTTCAAGTTCGGAAGTACGCGACTCGATCTCACCACTGAGTTTTTCGATTCGCCTGGAGTATTCGTCACTCTCTTCCTTCTTCATCGTCAGGGTCTCTTTCAGCTGTTTTTTCTCAAGAGCGAGGTTAAGTGTACGGGCGATCTCATCGAGCATCTTCTGCTCATCCGGCAGGAGCTCATGCTTCTTATCATGATAGCCGATCCGTATCTCGCCTTCTTCCACATGGTTAATCGTGATTTTTACCGAGATGAAGTTCGCTTCGGGCTTTTGTCCATACTCTACACCCTGAAAAACAGAATAGATGACAGCCTCTTCGGAATAGACCATCCCGGTGCTCATTACATCGGGAAACCTGGAAAAGAAATTCTTTACGGATGTAGATACTTCGATAAGTTCTGCCACTTCGTAGATACAGGCGAGTTCCTTGATCCTCTCCTCTTTTTCCCATCCATCGACCTTGCTCATTCCGGCAAGCCTGTTTCTGAAAAACAGGAAGACGTCGCCTTCATCCGATTTGACGCATCCAGTCTTCATGGGAAGAGAGCCTGTCTCGCCGAGGGCGGGAGTAAAGATAGCAACTCCTCTTATCCCGTCACGGGCCTCCCTCATGGCAGACCGGAAGGTATCGAGTGAAAAAGGCGTAAGCACCTTCTCGAGAGTCAGATCAGATCTGTCCTTATATCCTTCGAAACAGCCCTCGCGAAAAAACGCGCTTGTGTGGATGATATTCTCATTACCGTCGGTGACAAGAAGATAGTCGAAATTCCCCTCGACGAAGGAAAACAGGTTTTCAAGATCGATCATCATGACGTCTCTTTTCATCAAACAGGGTTTTTCGTCATCTTCCGTTCAGCATTCGGATCTACAGGATCCAGCCTTATCGTCGCACCCTGAATCTCTCGGTCCCGACCTCCCTGATCTCTTTCCTGTACTTTTCGCTATGGACCATGGGAGGAGCAATGAGAGATGGCCTCGTCCCGGCTTCGGGGACCAAAAGCTTGACCCTGCCTGATTCTGGCCTCTCCTCGCCCGTATTCCAGTAGAAAGCAGCAAGGTCTCCAAGCTGCTTTTTCACGATCGATCCAAGTTCCGCGGTTATATCGTCAGAGACATCTATCCCGAAAGCCCCGGTGATCTTCCTCAACACTTCTGACCCCGCCATCCCCGATGGAGG
>JAGLYV010000032.1 GCA_023131975.1 Candidatus Krumholzibacteriia bacterium
GTCTCCGTCTCGGTCCAGTCCATCACGGCCAGGAATTCCGCGTTCTGGAACCACGATCCGGTCCTTCCCCAGGCCATCGGATCCTCACCCAGGATCAGCGCGCCCTTGATATCCCCGGCTTCGAGCATCTCCGAGAGTTCGCTTCTCGAAATCGCTCCTTCGATCGCGCCGCGATCTTTCGTCCTTCCGGCCGCGAAGACCGGGTCAGCGCCGGATACTTCAAGCCCCGCGCTGTTGGACAGCAGTCTCGGCAAAAGGATGTCCGCGTTCTTTCCCGCCGCCCGAAGCAGTATAACAAGGTTAGCGAAAGTCCCCAGATCGCCTGGAGCCTGGTCCTGGGGCCTGTCGGAACTGTGAATCACCACGATGTGTGAAGCCATGCTTATGATCCCGGCAGCTTTCTCGATATTTGAGACTTCGACTCCGGACTGGTCGGCGACCTTCGCCTCAGGGAAATCCCTGCCGGCCAGAAATTCGCCGGCACCGCTGACCGATGCCATGGTATCGGCGCTGAAGAAGCCATCGTCGATCAACCTCTGAATAATACCGTTCCAGAGAATCGCGGATCTTCCCCTCATCGGATCCATCGCCAGCGTCGAAAGCAGCTGGTCAGCCGGATCGAGAGTAGAATTAGTCACGATAAGCCTTGCCCCGTTCTTGACGGCCTGGATGACCTCGGCGGCCAGAACGAGATGATCTGACTCCAGAGCGGTGTTGTTGCAGATGATCAGATCGGCTTTGGACAGGCAGCCACGATCGTCTGTCGATGCCGTAAAGCCCATCGAATCATCCAGACAACCCGATTCCTTACCGTTAGCGAGTATGGACAGTGAGCCGATGTTGCCCGTCCCAAGGCCTTCTCTCGCTATCCTGCCTGCCAGATACATCTCCTCGTTGGTGCATTCAGGAGAGACAAATACTCCCACACTGCCGGGGCCATACCTCTCCGCGATTTCCTTCAATCCATCGACGACTCCCGAACAGGCATCATCGATGGCGGCAGAAGTCCTGGAGCTACCGGAACGTACCATCGCTTCCCTGATCCTGTCCTTCTTGATAAACAACTCGTGACCGAAGCGGCCGTACCTGCAGAGATACTTGCCGGGCACTCCCGATGAAGTCACATAGTATCGATCCTCGCCAAACTTCTTCACCTTCAACGTACATGCCAGGGAACAGAACGCGCAGTTGGTCATCACTTCATCTATCGCCAGGCTCGCCCTTCCGGGGAAGGGATATTTCACGGTCAATGCCCCCGTGGGACACGAGTCGACGCAGTTGCCGCAGCTCACACAGTTCGTCTCGACCAGTGGGTCGTTCATCGCGGGGCGCATCTCGGTCTTGAATCCCCTGCCCGTAAGACCCAGCGCCGCGATCGGAAGTACCCTGGCGCAGGTCCTTACGCATCTCGCGCACAGGACGCACTTGTTGGGATCGTAGATGATGTATGGATGTCTCTCGTCGATCTTGTGTTTTCTGACTTGTCCCTTGTAGCGTTCCATGTCGACGCCGTATTTCTCAGAATAGATCCTGAGATCACAATCGTCGAACCTTACACACCCGCAGGAAAGGCATCTATCGCATTCGTGCGTGTTATCTTCGTATTCGAATCCGGTGGCCACTTCCTGAAAGCTGTTCCGCCGCTCCTCGACATCGATCTGGTGTACTTCGTGGCGCGGACTTTCTATTATGTCGCCGAGTTCGGCCTTGCCAGGCTTCGACCAGAACTCCTTGTGAACGGCGAATGGTTTCGCGGGTATCTCTTCACCCTTCAACCATGCGTCGATACTGCGGGCGGCCCTCTGTCCGTCCCTTATAGCATCGATGACCACCGTCGGACCGTCATCCGCCGCGTCTCCACCAGCGAACACGCCTTCGATATTCGTCACGCATGTATCGTTATCAATGACAAAAGTGTCCCATTTCGTAAGCTCGACCTTTTCACCATCGACTTCCGTAAGCCCGTCCATTATCGGTGCCTGACCGATGGAAGGCACGGCAAGGTCGCAGGGAAGGTCGAATTCCGAACCTTCAAGAGGCACGGGACGCCTTCTTCCCGAAGCATCGGGCTCGCCGAGCTTCATACGCTGACATCGAAGGGCTTTCAGTCTGCCTTTTTCGGCGATGATCCCTATCGGCGCGGCCAGCTCCATGATCTCGATACCTTCTTCGAGACAATCCTCTATTTCCATCCTGTCGGCGGGCATCTCGTCCTTCGTTCTCCTGTAGAGGACGATGACCTTGTCGGCGCCCAGCCTCCATGCGGTCCTCGCCACATCCATCGCCGTATTACCGCCACCTACGACCACGATCGTACCACTTACAGGTTCGCGGGTAGCAGTTTTGTCAGGAAGGAAATCGGCGCCCGTCAGGACACCCTCTGTATCTTTCTCGCCCTCGACCCACATCGGTTTGCCTGTCCAGGCGCCAGATCCGAGGAAGAGAGCGTCGTGCTTTCCGCGAAGCTCGTCTATCGTTATATCGGTTCCGACCCGGACGTTATAATTGATCTCGGCGCCGGCCCTGCATATGAACTCCACTTCCGCGTCGAGAGTGTCGTCGGTAAGCCTGTATTCGGGGATGCCGTACCTGAGCATACCTCCGGATCGTGGCATCGCCTCGTATATGACCGGTTTGTGGCCATTTCGTCCCAGAAACCAGGCCGCTGTCAGGCCGGCCGGGCCCGCTCCGATGATCCCCACCGTCTTGCCGGTGGAAGGCTCGCAGGCAGGCTGACCTTCATAAATACCCGGAGCGTCCGTCACAAATCTTTTTATCGCGTTGATTCCGACCGGGGAATCTACATCCTGGCGCCTGCAGACGACTTCGCATTTACGGACGCATACCCTGCCGCATACCGCCGGAAGCGGGTTGGTCTCCCTGATCAGGTCGACCGCCTTCCTGTACTCTCCCATAGCTGAAAGCGCGATATAGCCCTGGGCGTCGACTCCCGCCGGACACCCCTCCATGCAGGGAGATATGCAATCCGCGTAATGATTGGAGATCAGAAGTTCGAAAGCCGTTTTGCGCGACTCCCTGATCCGATCGTTATTCGTCTCTACTTCCATTCCCTCGACGATACGCGTCGAACAGGACGGAACGAGATTCCATCTGCCCTTCACTTCGACGACACAGACAAAACACGAACCATACGGCTCGAGTTCATCGGAGTGACAGAGTGTAGGAATGTCGTCCAGGTTGTTTTCCCTGACTACTTCCAGGATAGTCTTTCCGGGAAGCGCCTCTATTTCCTGATCGTTGATCTTGATTTTTATTTTTTCCACGATCACTCCTCAACTCTTGTAGATGGCGTCGAAGTTACAGCTCGAAACACATTTCGCGCACCTCACGCAGATCGAGTTGTCGATGACATGTAGTTTCTTGACCTCACCGCTGATAGCGTCCACCGGGCAATTCTTCGCGCAGAGCGTACACCCGGTACATTTTTCAGCGTCTATATGAAAGTCGACCAGCGCGTCGCAAGCGCCGGCCGGACATTTCTGCGAGTTTATATGAGCTTCGTATTCATCACGGTAAAAACGGATAGTCGAAAGAGCGGGGTTCGGAGCAGTCTGCCCCAGCCCGCAGAGGCTCGCTTCCTTGATCCGTTCGCCCAGTTCGGTCAGTTTCTCTATATCGCCTTCCCTGCCCTCGCCTTTTGTGATCCTGGTAAGGATCTCGAGCATCCGCAATGTTCCGATCCGGCAGAATGTACATTTACCGCAGGATTCGTTCTGTGTGAATTCGAGAAAGAACCTCGCCATCTCCACCATGCAGGTCGTGTCGTCCAGCACTACCATCCCGCCGGAACCCATGATGGCCCCTGTCGCGGGAATCGACTCGAAGTCGACCGGCGTATCACTCAGGCTGTCCGGGATACATCCTCCCGACGGACCACCCATCTGCACCGCCTTGAACTTTCTTCCTTTTTTGATGCCCCCGCCGATCTTGAAGACAAGATCATGTATCGAAGTACCCATGGGCACTTCGGCAAGTCCGCCATGAACGACCTTGCCGGCCAGGGCGAATACCTTGGTCCCCCTGCTCTTCTCCGTACCGTACGCGGCGTACGCCGAAGCTCCCTGATCTATGATCCAGGGGATGTTGGCGAAAGTCTCGACATTGTTGTTGTTGGTCGGTTTCTGCCAGAGTCCCTTTTCAGCCGGGAAAGGCGGCCTGATCCTCGGCATGCCTCTCTGGCCCTCGATCGAAGCGAACAGAGCGGTTTCCTCACCGCAGACGAAAGCGCCGGCGCCCTGCTTGATCTTAAGGTCGAAATCGAAACCTGAGCCGAGAATATCCTTGCCAAGATACCCCTTTTCCCTGGCAGCGATTATCGCCAGATCGAGTCTGTGTATAGCCATGGGATACTCGGCCCTGCAATATATGTAACCGAACGAAGCCCCGATGGCCCGTCCACAGATGATCATTCCTTCCAGCACCGAATGAGGATCGCCCTCCAGTACCGAGCGGTCCATGAACGCTCCAGGGTCGCCTTCGTCGGCGTTACAGACGACATACTTCGTGTCGGAATCATAAGACGCGGCGAACGACCATTTCAGACCGGTCGGGAACCCTGCCCCTCCCCTGCCGCGCAGGCCGGACTCCTTTACCTCTTCGACGATGCCTTCAGGAGTCATCTCGAGAAGGGCCTTTCTGACACTACGATATCCGCCTGCCGCTTCGTATTCATCTATCGATTCGGGGTCTATCGTGCCGCAGTTCCTCAGCACTATCCTCGTCTGGGAGTTGAGAAACTCCGCCTCGCTTCCGGAAGGTTCACCCTTACCGTCCAGCGAGTAGACGATATGTTCGTCGAGACGCTTTCCACCCCTGACATCTTTTTCGAATATCTCCTCTACCAGTTCGGGTGTGACTCCACCGTATATCGTTCTCTCGTCACCCTCGCGGATTTCCACCAGTGGTTCCCTGTAGCACATGCCGATACAACCGGTCCCGGACAATTCGAAGGATCCGGCGTTTTCCGACAGGAGCTCGCTGAGACGGTCATACGTACTCTGCGCTCCGGCAGAAAGTCCGCATGTTCCCATCCCGACAATTACTTTTTTCATCGGAGGACTCCAGTGTTCATGTAGCTCCAGAACTTTATTTTCGATTTCATTCAATTACCTGCCAAAGCGTACTCCCGATCAACCTGCCGCGGCAGCATCTCTGCCCGCGGCCTTGCTGACGGAAAGCTTCGCTTTTCTTCGGAATGCCCTGAGAAGCTTTCTCAGAGATGCCGGCGTAAGGTTACCATGTGTCTCGTCGTTGATCATGATGACCGGAGCCAGTGAACAGCAGCCAATACAGGCTACCGTGTTCAGCGTGAACAACCCGTCATCCGTCGTACCACCGACCTCTATACCCAGTTCATCTTCAATGGTCTCTATGATCACCTTCGAGCCCGACACATGACAAGCCGTGCCGGCGCATGCCCTGATGACATGTTTGCCCATGGGTCGAAGCCTGAACTGGCTGTAAAAGGTGATAACACCATATACTTCCGATTCAGGGATCCCTGTAACACCCGCGATATAATTGATCGCTTTTCGCGGAACGTAACCGAAATGATTCTGCGCTGACTGAAGCAGCGGGATCAATTCCCCTGGAGCGCCGTCATAGCGCCACAGTCGGTAGCTGAATGTTTCTTCTCTGCCTGACGTGGTAATCCCTCCCTTTACCGGCATTTCCACCGGTGCTCGAAGGCCTCTCAAGATACAGGCTGCCTCACACTGTGGAGTGGCAGCCTATCGAAACTAAGGACTCTCTGTAAAAAATTTATCAAACATCAATCTTCTACAAGTTTTATGATAGTCGCCTCACGGACTCTGAGGACTCCTTCGATCTCACTCAATTTTTCAATGATCCTGGACATACGGCCGACCGCGCCGTGCCCGGTGACCATTCCGACAAGCTTGGTACCGTTCTCTATGACATCGCAGAACACCACGTCGTCGATAAAAAAGACGGTAGTAAAGATCTGCTGTATGGCTTCACTGTCTATATCGACGATGATATAACTCATCGTTCCCGGTCTCTTCTGCGTGACAGTCGACGGGGTGCCAGCCTTGACAGTCTTCGCGTATATCTCTATGAACTCGTCGATGTCACGATCGAGTTTAGGCCTCTCGACCTGCGACACGGACAGGACCTCTACATCATCCATCGCCGCGATCCTGTCGAAGACAGCCTGGATCTCATCCTGCGATCCGGCCTGGGCCAGAATGATGATATCGAAATCACCCCTTACCGCCTCGCAGCTCTGTACGCCTTCCATCTGATAGAGAGCGTTGTAGATTTCCATACTTCTGGAAATATCATCTATCCTGATAGTCAGATAGGCGCTGACCGATTCCCTGATCTTCGTAACAGGTTCTTCATCCCCGGACTCAGCAACCTTCCCGGTCGATCCGGGGGCCAGTTTCTCCAGCGCCTCGACCAGGTCCGGTATCTCAAAAGGTTTGTCGAGATATCCGGTATTGTGCTCGGACAGGGCAGTCGTTTTGAGAGCTTCATCGCCGAACCCTGTGATGACCAGTACAGGTAGATTGGGATGCTGGACCTTGATCACCTTCAGTATCTTCAACCCGTCTATATCAGGCATAAAAATATCCGTCACCAGATATTCGTACGCCTGGCCCTTTTCCCTGGCGTCCCTTAACTCGTGTATAGCGGAAATGCCATCAGGACAAGCAGTCACACTATAATCTTCCTGAGTAAGACCGACGGTAAGATTCCGGCGGATTTCAGCTTCATCATCGATTATCAGTACACGACCTTTCAAGGCGATCCTCCTGTCCTTCCTCGTGAGAGAAGACAAAAAATAGAAACCGGCCGCTTCAACAGCAAAACCACTGTTCTACTTCATGCTTAAAGTATTATCCTTTTTTCATATTGTCAATAATTTTCGCCAAATCTGAAAATTGCTGACAACCTTATATTTTACAACAAGATAAACTCTCAGAAACCTGTGCCTCACCGGTTCTCGAGAATAAATGTCTTTCCCCCGGCAAAGTCGTTTATCCACAATCGGTTCCGGCTGTCAACCACTCCACGTGTAAGAGAAAACACAGCATCCCCGAACTGACCTCTCATGTAAAACGATACGTTCCTCGAATCCATTGACGTATCCCCGTACGGAAACAGTTCTTCATGGAGAAGTTCGAAGTTCTCCCCGGAAGTATCGAAAAGCAGGATCCTGAAGGCATCCTCACTGTAACTCGTTATCACCATATTGTTTGAATATTCAAATATATTATCGGGCCTTCCCTCCCAGGGTATCTCCCACACTTCGCTCGTGCCGGACGACGCAGAGCCCTCCCCTTCAACGCGTACCAGCCTTAACGTATTATCACCATGACAGATAGCATAGATATTGCCGCAACATGCCCGAAGCCGCAGAGGCTGATGGCCCGTAGTCACATTCCTCGTGTTCCAGGCCGATTTATCCACTATCGTCACATCGTCAGAATCAAAACCCGTCACATATATATCATGTTCATCGAAGGCCAGATCGGTGGCCGTCATTCCCAGAGTGATCCTGTGAACGACTCTGCTGCTGTCAGGATCGATCACCTGCAACACGCTGGACTCCTCGTCCCTTTCACCCGTCTTGACAAGATAGATCAGATGCTCGTCCGTATCGTACCTCAGGATCCTCTGGGTGATCTCTCTCTCCACATCCTCACCCAGTCTCAGCCGATCGTTTATATCGAACATCCTGACCTGGTCGCGCATCCTTCCGACGAACTGCTCCTCTTTCCCCCAGTTGTTCTGGGTGAAATAGAGGATCCCGTCGCGATCCAGCACGGTCTCATGGGCCTGTCTCGGTATCCTTCTGTCGTAGAATTCGAGAGTCCTGCTGTCGATCGTCATTATTCCGTTCTTCGCGCCCCATATATAGACCGTCGGCCAGTACGACTGGTGGGGGCCGTATGAAAGATAGATGTCACCCTCGGGGCTCTTGCATGCCCTCCCCGGATAATCGAAGGGAAGCTCGTGGATATCGAAACTGCCGTCCGGATATACTTCGGCAAACCTGTCCTCAGAACCGAATACGATCACACTTCCCCTGCATTCGATGTCGATAAGATCGATGGGAGCCCAACCCGTGTATATCTTGCCACTTTCTTCTGTCGCAGGGTCCAGCCATGTGATGGCCGCCCCGAAGGTCCCGTTCACCGCGCTGGCCCCCTTCGGAAAATACAACCGGCTGCTTCCCGGATCGAAAGCGAGTGTGAACATATGGGGGATGATGCCGAGTCCCTCTATCCTCTTTACCAGTCGGCGGCTCACAAGATCGATCACATCGATCTCTCCGTACGCCCAGCTGGCTATATAGAGGATGTCATTTTCCCGATCGACAGCGCTTCCATCGTTACCGAACGCGGGGACCTTTATCTCCGAGAGTGTGCCGCCGCCGCTGAAGTCTACGACATGTACAGAAGCCTTGTTGTCGTAAGGGATATAGACCTCACCCCGCGATGGATTCCAGGTGATACCGACACCTTCCGTAAACCCGGGCAACTCGACTGTAAGATCGTCTTCGCCTTCCATATCGATCCGGGCCGCCGCGACGACCTCTCTGCCACCGGTCTCTATAACTATGAATAGATCCTGTCCAGCCTCATCATACCCTGCCAGGTGCCAGCGCCCTTCAGCAGGAAGATCCAGTTTTCTGGACGATTTCTTTCTACCCCTGCTGCCATCGAAAAGATAGACTGCCGGATCGAGGCCATCGACAGCTACGATATCGCCGGTGCTGTTGTCAGCTATCACTTTTCTTATCGGAGGAGGAGGCGTCGCGTTCAGATTGATCAGCGGTTCCTCCCGGTCGAGCCATTTTTTCATCATCAGCCTGCCCGACGACGCTTTATAAAAACCCAGTTTCCCAGTCTCGCGCCCCGCCAGAAAAACGTTCCCCGTCGCTTCATCGACGGCGATCGATTCGAACTGGACCTCCGTCTCCACGGTCTCTGCCGAACGGGCACCGACATCGATAATGTGAAAGCAGTTTCTCCCGATCAGGTAGATATCACCGGTGCTGGAATCAAGAGTCAGGGCTTCCGCCTTGAGGTGTTGAAAGGCCCGACCGCCCAGAGGGATATTCGTGACCGCTCCCGAAGAGCAGTCAATAATCGATATGGAAGAGCTGAGGGTGTTGACCGATATCATCCGCCCCCGCGGTTCATCGGCCCTCACAAGCATGGGACCTGCTCCGTTGCAGGCGAACCCCATCCCGGACAGGATATCGACCTTTCTGACCGAGATCCCCGAATCTGACAAACTGTTTCCGGAGTCAGCCCGGGCGACCGGCATGAAAGATGAAATGACAACCGTCAACAGAACTCCGACGACCAGAAAGTTCTTTCCCGTCATTTTCATACCTCCTCTGCGAATAATTGAGGACCTGCAGCCTGGAAATCGAATGGAGCTAGAACGCGAACGCGCCACAGAGCATCACCATCAGTGTCCCTGTCTCAAGCAGATACAGGGTCGGATAATGCATGTCCAGGTTCATCCCCCTGTTGGTGTGGGTAATGTCCAGCGACACTCCACCCACGGGGGCCCACCTTACTCCAGCGTTGTAGAACGGATAGATAAAATCATCCTCATTCGATACACTGAGATGGTTGAGATCGAGATCTGCCAGCACGGACAGGCCGCTCCCCAGATCGAACATTCCGTTACACCGGAATATCAGGGTCTGTACATCCCTGCCTTCGTACTCCGTATATACGGCCCATTGGCTGAATGGCCTTAGAAAATACTTCACCGGATAGAGATGGGCTCCTATCGTCGAGGTCGACCCGGGATTGTCACGGTAAAAGAAATAATCGTCCCCGGATTTGTAATCGAGGTTGAAATACCTCCCGTAATATCGTCTTTCCGCCACGATGTCAGCCTTCAGGCGACCCCCCGAGTATGAATAGCTGCATCCGGCGACATGTCCCATCCTGAGCGACCCGGATTCGTCCTGGTCCGACACGTTTCTGAACCCGAATTGAGTATAGAACCTGAGTGACGGACCATACTCGACCGCGGCCGAGAGATTCATTCCATTGTCGGGCCTTTCTCCGTCGACCGATTTATCGATGTAGTATGAATAGTATCCGGCTTCCAGATCGGCACGAAGATCTCCATAGACAGGCAGATCGTTCATCCGGATCGACAGATCGTAGAGATCACCGATACCGAGGCCTATTCCCGCCATGAGATCCGCTATCTGTGAATATGTCACCCGGATATCGTTCCATCCGAGATATACTCTCCCACCCTGGACATCCATATTGTACACTGTCAGGCCCTCGCCGAGTCTGAAGTCGTCGAAGTTTCCTGCTGACAGACCAAAGCAGAACTCCGCACCACCCAGGCTCATGACCGTATCTATCGCCGCGTGGAACTTCGGGATCACTATGCTGTTGTCCCGCGTGTATACCCCGTAAGACGCCCCCCTGTGTTCGGCAAGGATCTCCGTTCTGAAAGACACTCCTGATCTGCTTGCTTCGATGACAAAATCGGCGAACATCGCGCCATGAAGCAGTGGGTTGTCAGTTATCCTGCAATCCGACAGGTCGAGTCCCTTATAACTTCTCGCAAGATCGTATTTCAGGTAGTCGGGGATGCTGACTCTAAGTTTCTCGTTGAGATTATAATCCTGTTTGATATATCCGCTGTCCAGAAACACTCTCACCTTCCAGCCGGAACAATACGCGGGCAGTCCGGAGGCCCTGGCCGGTCCGGGACCGAATGCCGGGATAAGAGCCACAATGAGGCAGATAAGCAGGAAAGCCGAATGACGATCGCGTATCCTGATGAAGTACATGGACCTCGTCTTCCGATAGAGTATTTCCACTGTTCGTCGAGCGTCCGGACCTGCCGGACTTCCAGCAGAGTACAGCATTCGGCGGCCGAAGACAATCCGATTCTGTACATACAGACAATCCGATCCATTGATCGGACTCTTCAATGGAACTTGAATTACTTCCCGGTTGTATATAGTATATCTTTGTAGACAGGGGAACCTCCGGAATCACGGCGGTCCACCCGGGGGCTACTTCGACCGGGGGCTACTCCGACCAGGGGCTACTACGAGATATTCAGTCCAGCCCCCCGGTTCACATAGTTATTATTCTGGAGGTCCTTATGAAACGTCTTCTGCTGATCCTGCTTGTTCTCATTCCATCCGCGGCATTCTCCGCGGGCCGGGGTTATTATCGTTATCCGGCCATCCATGGCGAGACAATTATATTCACGGCCGAGGGCGACCTGTGGAAGGTCACGCTCTCCGGCGGTACCGCGAGACGGCTCACGACCCATCACGGCATGGAATCTTACGCGGCGATATCTCCCGATGGACAGTCAGTGGCGTTCTGTGGGCAGTACGAGGGACCCAGAGAAGTCTACACCCTCCCCATAAACGGAGGGGTACCGATCAGAAGGACATGGGAAAGCGGGGCGACAGTCACGGGATGGACACCCGACGGCAGGATCGCGTACACGACGAATCGTTACTCGACACTTCCAAACACTCAGATGATACTCCTCAACATATCGGATGGCACAAAAGAGATGCTCCCGCTTGCCCAGATCAGCGATGGAGCATGGAAAGGCAGCAGCGAGGATCTCTTCTTCACCCGCCTTCCATTCCAGGGAAGCCAGACTAAAAGATACAAGGGCGGCACGATACAGCACCTGTGGAAATTCCCTCCTGGCGCCACCGAGGCCATTCCCCTTACAGAGGATTTCGCGGGCACAAGCAAGGACCCCATGTGGTGGAAAGATAGATTGTACTTTCTCAGTGACCGTGACGGCACGATGAACTTATGGTCGATGAACGAAGATGGCGGCGATATCCGTCAGCATACTTTCCACAAGGGACTCGACGCGGCGAACCCTTCCATACACGATGGAAAAATCGCCTACCAGCTGATCGCGGACATCCACGTTTACGACATCGCCTCTGACATTGACAGGAATATCCCCATAGAACTCGCTTCCGACTTTGATCAGATGAGAGAAAAATGGGTGACCGACCCATCGAAATATATCACGGCAGTCAACATCTCCCACGATGGCAGCCGTGTCGCGCTGACGGCGAGGGGACAGGCCTTCACCGCCCCTGTCAAAGAAGGAAGATTCGTCAGGGTGACAAGGAAGGACGGCGTCCGCTACCGGGGAGCGACGTTCATGCCGGATGGCAAGACCCTTCTCGCGCTCAGCGATGAGAGTGGCGAGCTCGAATTCCTGACCCTGCCCGCTGACGGCACCGGTGAGGAGACCAGACTCACAGACGACGGAAAGGTCCTCAGATATCGGGGGATCCCATCACCGGACGGAAAACACATCGCCTATACTGACAAGAACTACATGCTCTGGATACTCGATGTCGACAAGAAGAGTTCCAGGAAGATCGACGAATCCGGCTACAACAACTTCTCCGGCCTCGCGTGGTCTCCTGACAGCAGATACCTGGCGTTTGATGCCAGGGCGAAAAATCATTTCAACATCATAAAGATCTACGACACCGAAAAGAAACGGTCCGTGACTATCACAGGGGAACGATTCGATTCGTACAACGCGGCATGGAGTCATGACGGCAAATGGCTGTACTTCATCTCTGACAGGACCTTCAAGAGCCTCGTCAGCAGCCCCTGGGGACTGCGCAATCCTTCGCCGTTCTTCAACAAGATGACAAAAATATATATGATGTCTCTCGTTCCGGGAGAGAGGTCTCCCTTCATCCCGGACGACGAGGTCTATCTCGCAGAAAAGAAAGAGACCGAAGAAAAAAAGAAACAGGCCTCGGAAAAAAGCAAGGACAAGGACGATAAAGATTCGAAAAAGGGCAAAGACGACGATCCAGTCTCTATAGAATTCGAGGGAATCAGATCGAGGGTATACGAAGTACCGGTGCCGGCGGGGAACTATTCCGGGCTGGAGACCAGTGAGGATATCCTCTTCTTCTCGGACAGGAAAATCAGGGATGTGGGCAGCCGCAGCCTCAAGGCGCTCAAAATCACGAACTCGGATATAGAAATAAAGACAGTCATGGAAAAAGTGTCGTCCTGGAAACTTTCCGGCGACTCGAAAAAAATTCTCGTAAGGAAGAACGGTGGAATATACGTCATAGACGCTGGCACCTCCGGCCCATCGAACCTCGGCAAGGAAAAAGTCGACCTTGGCGGCTGGGCATTCACCATCGACCCAAAACAGGAATGGCGTCAGATGTTCGCCGAGGCCTGGAGGCTGGAGAGAGACTACTTTTACGATCCGGACATGCACGGCGTGGACTACGACAGACTTTTCAAAAAATATTTGCCCTACGTCGACAGGGTCACCGATCGTTACGAACTCAGCGATCTTATCTCCCATCTGGTCGGAGAACTATCCACCCTGCACACCTTCGTCGCACGGGGCGACCTCCGTACTTCACCGGTAAATATCCGGCAGGGAACTCTCGGCGCGCTTCTGGAAAAAGACGAAAAGAATAAGGGATACAGGATCACCCATATCTACAAAGCGGATCCCGACATCCTTAATATAGTCTCTCCTCTGGCGGGTGCCGGCTCCAGGATAAGTGAAGGTGATGTCATAACGGCTATCGACGGCGTCGAACTGGATACCATAGAGGACTGGTCCCTTCCGCTTGGCAACACGGCTGGAAAGCAGGTCCTGCTTTCCCTGAGATCGAAGGACGGAAATGAATACAGGGCGATAGTGACTCCAATCTCTACGCGCGCCGAATTCAATCTCCGTTACAGCCAGTGGGAAAACGAGCGCAGAGAGATAGTCGAAGAAAAAAGCAGCGGCGACATCGGATACGTGCATCTCAGGGCGATGGGCCCTGAAAATATCGCGGAATGGACGAGAGATTATTATCCCTCCTTCGACAGGAAAGGATTGATAATCGACGTCAGGCACAACCGCGGCGGCAGTATCGACAGCTGGATCCTGGAAAAACTTCTCCGGCGCGCGTGGTTCTACTGGAAACCCCGGGTGGGCGAACCGTTCTGGAACATGCAGTACGCCTTCAGGGGTCATCTTGTCGTTCTCTGTAACGAATCCACCGCGTCAGACGGAGAGGCGCTTGCTGAAGGGTTCCGCAGGCTCGGGCTGGGCAAAGTGATCGGCACAAGGACGTGGGGCGGAGAAGTATGGCTTTCGTTCAGCAACTGGCTCGTAGACGGCGGTATAGCGTCGGCTGCCGAACTGGGGGTGTATGGCCCCGAGGGTGACTGGCTCATCGAGGGTCACGGCGTGGATCCTGATATCGTAGTGGACAACCTCCCCCATGCCACATTCAAGGGTGCCGACCATCAGCTGGAAGCGGCGATCGCGCACCTCAGGGAACTTATAAAGAAAGATCCCGTCGAGGTACCACCGGTACCTGATTATCCCGACAAATCTTTTAAGTATTGATAAACGATACCGTCACGGGGAGGGCGCCAATGAGCCTCTCCCCCATTTTTTGAAATCTGATAAGTCTCAGGATTATAAAAATGCTCAGCAGCAATTGTCCCTGAAGCTGCAATCGCGGACCAGGTCTTCAAGAGAAACATCCTCAAGAAACTCTTTGATATGGAGCTGAAGTTCTTCCATTCTTCCTGCCACAGAACAATGGGGCCTGTGCCTGCAGAAATGGACTTCTCCGATGCACTTGTTCATAGATACGGCTCCCTGGACAGCCTCCACTATATCGTGCAGATTTATCGATGTCAGATCTTTTTTCAACATGAATCCGCCGGTAGGTCCCATCTTGCTTTTTACGAGCCCCGCGCCATGCAATCGCTGCATGACCTTGCAGGCAAGCTGGTACGGAATATCGGCCTTATCCGATATTTTTCGTGTCGATACCGGCACACCCTCATCAGCCTGGCCAACGAGTATCATCGCCCTGATCGCGTAATCCGTATTTCTTCTAATTACATCCATATTATTTAAAAATAGCCTGAGCCGACCGAATGGCCAGCTCAGGCCTCACTTCAGTCCGTCGTGCGGTTCGGACCGAAGTTATCACAACGCTTCGACTGGTTCAACTCAAACCTTTTTGCAATCGTCCCTGCATTCGGGGCCACAGATATGATCACTCTTGAGACAGCAGCCGGGCGCGCCCTTTGCCATCCCACACTTTTCACATTTCTTCATATCTTTCGCGCAACATTTATCTGTTCCCTTTATCTGCCCGCATTCCCCACACAGTTCCGCCTTCTTCATCCCCGCGGGTATCTTGCAGCAACCCGGCGAACCTTTCGCGAGTCCGCATTTATCGCATTTGACCAGATCCTTGCCGCAACACTTCTCGCTTCCCTTTATGTAGCCGCAATGCGTGCAAAGCTCAGAAACTTTTCTATTTTTCAGAGATTTGCAGCAGTCGCCCTTGTCCGCGATGCTGCATGGGGCCTTATCCGCCGCCTGGCACGCGACACGCGCCGCGACGACGACCTGCCTGTCACTGCGACAGGAGCGACCCCTTCTGGTCGATCTTCCATCGCTCTGCGCGAAAGCAACAGTCGCAAGCAGAACGCTGGCCACTACGATAATGGCCACCGCGACCCACGGTCCCTTATTCTTCCACATGACAACCCCTTTCCTTTGATTTACCCTCGTGCTGTCCCGGATTCTTTCTTTCAGCATTCAATCACTGACTCTCCGCACAGCCTCATCCATTCTATATAAGACTAATATAGTCCTATATATTGATTTTGTCAATATATATTTCAGGTGTTAAATATTTCGGCGAGGCTGAAAAGCCTGTCAATCATCCCCGGGATGAGGGATCGAGGTTTTCTTCAGCCTGCTCTCGGCAAGATAGCTGTAGAGAACGGGGACGAGAAATACCGTGATCATAACGACTGTCATCCCTCCGAATGATGGGATCGCCATCGGGACCATTATGTCGGAACCCCTGCCTGTAGACGTCAGAACGGGGATAAGGGCGAGGATCGTAGTCGCCGAGGTCATCAGCGCCGGACGTATCCTGCGCTTCCCTGCCAATACGACCGCTTCCTTCACTTCGTCCGGTGTCGACGGCCGACTGGATCTGAAAACCTGGCTGAGATAGGTCGTGATCACGACCCCGTCGTCGCTCGCTATTCCGAAAAGTGCGAGGAACCCGACCCACACGGCGACGGAAAGATGATACTGGCGGATCTGGAACAACTGCCGCATATCGATGCCGAATATCGAAAAATCCATGAACCAGCTGGTCCCGTAGAGCCAGAGCATGATGAACCCGCCGGACCAGGCCACAAAGATCCCGGAGAATACCAGGAGCGACGCGGAAACATCCTTGAACTGAAAATACAGTATGAGGAATATAAGAAGCAGGGCCAGCGGCAGGACTACCGCGAGCTTTTTCTCCGACCGGATCTGGTTCTCCCAGGTTCCGGCGAACGAATAGCTCACACCGGCGGAAACATCCAGATCTCCCGTCTCTATCCTGGATTCGAGGACCCGCCTCACAGCCTCGACCACTTCCGTCTCCGCCATTCCCTTGCGGCCATCGAAGATCACGTGCCCCAGAAGAAACGTATCTTCCGACTTTATTACCATAGGACCTTTGACAAAATCCATATCAGACAATTCGCTGAGAGGCACAGATCTTCCTCCCGGAGAATCGACCAGTACCCTGCCTATCGCTTCCAGTGTGTTGCGCAATTCTCTCTTGTAGCGGACCCTTATCGGGTACCTCTCCCTGCCCTCTACGGTCGTCCCCACGCGCCGGCCTCCTACCGCCGTCTCGATGACATCCTGGATATCCCGTATATGAAGTCCGTATCTGGCCGCCTTCTCCCTGTCTATAGTTATCTCGATATAAGGTTTCCCCACGATCCTGTCGGCAACGACGGCATCAGGATTGACCTCAGGAATCTGCTTCAGCAACAGTTCAAGCTGAAGCCCGAATCTTTCTATAGTCTCGAGATCGGGACCTTTGACCTTTATACCCATCGGAGCCCTCATACCGGACTGCAGCATGACGAGTCGGGTCTCGATCGGCTGAAGCTTCGGCGCCGAAGTCGTTCCAGTTATCTTTCCGGCTTTAAGGATCTCCCGCCATATATCGTCCGGGGAATCAATGCCGTCACGCCAGTTACGGTAAGGCTGGCCTCTACTGTCGGGAATCAGTTTTCCATCATCGTCTCTAAGGAACTCATCCGATCTTCTATCGAACCTGAACCTGAGCGGCCTGCCGTCATTTCCCGATATATATTCGGGTTTATAGTTGATCACCGTCTCGATCATCGATATCGGGGCCGGATCGAGCGGGCTGTCGACCCTGCCGATCTTTCCGACCACAGACTCGACCTCAGGAATCGAACTGAATGCCTTATCCTGGTGGTGAAGTATATCGAGTGCCTCTCCTATCGACGCGTGCGGCATCGTTGTGGGCATATAGAGAAACGATCCCTCGTCGAGCGAAGGCATGAACTCCCTGCCCAGGCCTGGAAAGGAATGACTCATCGAGACAAATGGTTTCGAAGATCTTATTCCTGCCGGCAGAAAACCCGTATACGTATCAAATCCCAGCCAGATCATCCCACCGAACAATACGAGAAATAGAGGTATCGAGAGAAAAAGTCTCCTGTGCCCGAGACACCACCTCAGAGCCACTTCGTAATATCGCCTGAAGAGCCTGAAAAACATAAGCCAGCCCCCAAGCAGAAAGAAGGTGAACATAAAATTCTTCCAGAGTGGGCTTGCGTAACCGAGGGGACGCCAGTGCAGCGTGAGAAAGACTGCTACAATAGTCATCAGCACGGGGTTGACAGCCCTCTTCACCCAGTCCCTGGGCCCTTGAGGCAATCTGTACGAAAACGCCGTCCAGGCCGCGATCAGGATGAGGACCACTCCCGCCAGGAAAAAAGATTTTGCGGCAAGAAAAATTCCGGCGACGAAAATAGCGGCGGCGACCCTCCCACGATCGAATCCACGCTTCTTTTTCTTAAAGAGCAGATGAGCGACAGCCGGCATGATGGAAAGCGCCACGACGACCGAAGCCAGCAACGCGAAAGTCTTCGTATACGCGAGAGGCTTGAAGAGTTTTCCCTCGGCCCCCTGCATGGTGAATACCGGCAGAAAGGATATCACTGTCGTCGATATCGCTGTCAGGATCGCTCCGGCGACTTCGGCCGTAGCAAGATAGACGGTTTTCAGCGTGCTTTCCCCCACATCTGCCGAACGGAGTCGTCCCAGTATGTTCTCGGTAACGACTACTCCCATATCGACGATCGTACCTATCGCGATAGCAATACCCGAAAGGGCCACGATATTGGCGTCCACCCCGAACAGCTTCATCGCGATGAATACGAGAAGGATCGTCAGGGGCAGGATGCCCGCAATAAGAAGGGCCGCCCTGATATGCATGAGCAGAAAAAGGACCACGATCACCGTCACGAGTATCTCGTCGACAAGCGCTGTATTGAGTGTGCCGAGTGTCTCGTATATGAGGCCCGAACGATCGTAGAACGGGACGATCCTCACCTGCGATACCGTACCGTCAGGAAGGACCTTCCGGGGGAGTCCCCTGGAGATCTCCGCGATCTTTGATTTTACATTTTTGATCACTTCAAGCGGATTTTCGCCGTAGCGTACGACGACCACACCTCCGACCGCCTCCGCACCACCCTTGTCGAGAGCGCCTCTGCGCATCGAGGGGCCCAGTGTCACATTCGCCACATCTTTCACCCTTACAGGCGAGTTTTCATACTCCTTTATGACACTTTCCCCGATATCGGACGCGTCTTTCACGAACCCGATCCCACGGACGATATACTCGACCCTGTTTATCTCCATGTTTCCCGCCCCGACATCTATATTCGACATCCTGACGGCATTGAATACCTCGGACAGACTGATGCCATAGGCTGTGAGAGCGTCGGGATCGACATCGACCTGGTACTCTCTGACATGTCCTCCGATCGACGCCACTTCCGAGACACCATCGGCGGACATCAGCGCGTACCTGACAGTCCAGTCCTGAATGGATCTGAGCTCGTCAAGATCCCAGCCACCTGCCGGCCGGCCATCCTCTCCATATCCTTCAAGCGTGTACCAGAATACCTGCCCAAGCGCGGTAGCATCGGGACCGAGTGCGGGACTTGTTCCCTCGGGCAGCAGCCCGGCAGGGAGGGCGTTGAGCTTCTCGATAATCCGGGACCGCGAATCGTAGAAGCCTTCATCATCCTCGAAGATCAGGTAAATACTGGAAAATCCAAAGAAGGAATAACTCCTGACCGTCCTGACACCCTTTATCCCGAGAAGCGAAACGGTGAGAGGATAGGTGACCTGGTCCTCGACATCCTGGGGGGATCTTCCCATCCACTCGGTGAATACTATCTGCTGGTTTTCGCCGATATCAGGAATGGCATCGACAGAGACCGGATTCCTGGGAAGGCGCCCCGAATCCCAATCGAATGGAGCCGACATGATTCCCCAGGCTATGATGAATATCACGGCGATAGATACGACCAGCTTGTTCCTGAGAAAATAATAGATGATCCCGTTAAGGAACGACCTTCCCTCCGGGCCTTCTCCATCGTTGTTCATAACTGATCACTCTTTCAGGTTCGATGCCCGGAGGGTTCGATTCCCGCAGATTCAATCCCCGCGAGGTTCGAGCCTTTCCCTTATCTCGCCACACCTGAGCATCATAGACCCATAGTGGGAATTATAGACCGTATCCACGTCCTGGATCCAGAACGCGCCCTTATTGTCGTTGGCCATCGGACAGAATGTAAGAAAATATGGTTCGACTCCCGCGTGCCCGAATATCCCATGCATCTCTATCATCGATTGCGACAATCCATCGAATTCTTTTCTGCAAATGGCTATGTCCTTCGCGGCTCCACACCTGGTCGCGCTTGTCGATATCGCCTTTGACAACCTCTTCCAATCGTCCGCGAACGAACCGCTGAAACTACCAGGATCCACCTTTCCGACTTTTTCCGCGAGGATCGAATCGGCCTTCTTCGCCTCTTCAAGGTCGTCGCCGGCCAGAGCCATCTGCACCGCGAAATATGCCTCGTAAACCGGAGTCAGCTTCGACAATGCATCCAGGCGTGGAGAAACCGGAGCAGGGCTACTTGTGGAACCGCCATGTACATGGGTGGTCGTCTGTCGACCACCGCCGTGGCCAGTTTCACTCGAACGGTCAATTCCCCCGGAGTGGCCAGCCATAGAATGCCCCATCATACTCGGTCGTGCACGGATCTGGAGTTCACTGTCGATCTTGAACGCGCCATTCACAACGACCTGTTCACCTTCGGAAAGTCCCGACCTGACAACATATTGATCTCCTGCCCGGGGGCCGAGCTCGATCTCCCTTCCCTCGAATACCGGATCTCCCTCTCCCTCCAGTCTCACGTAGACGACGGCCCGTGTACCTGTCACAAGCGGCGCCGAAGCATCTATGGGCAGGGGTAGATCACTGGCAGCACCATCGCCTGGATCAGCCACTTTTCCGGCCCCATCCAGTGCGGCATGGACAGTTCCTGAAACGAACATGTCCGGTCTCAATCTTCCTTCGGGATTATCCGCTTCCACCCTTATTCCGGCAGTCCTGGTCCTCCCGTCGAGGACGGGATCTATAAAGATTATTTCTCCGGTGAACAGTTCCCCGGGAATCGACTCCGACTTGAATTCGACATGCTGTCCCTGTCTCAGCCACGCGATGTCGGACTGATACGCTCTGAACGAGATCCAGACACTGGACAGATCGGCCACCGTGTAGATCACTGTGCCAGTATTGACATACATGCCCTCGACCGCGTCTTTCGTCACGACGGTGCCCGCGGCGGGTGAATGGATCACCAGTCGGTCGCTGGCCGTCCCTCTCTTCTCGATCTCACCGATCTGCTCCGACGTCAATCCATAAAGCCGGAGTTTTTCGCGCGCCGCGCCGAGTGTCCTGATCCTGGCCTTTTCCAGTATATCGCTGCCGCTTTTTTCTTCCTCGCTCGCGGCCTTCAATGCCTGTATCAATTCTTCCTGGGCGCTGATAAGCCCGGGGGAATATATCTCGACCAGTTTCTCCCCCTTATCGACTTTGGCGCCGGCATAATCGACGAAAAGGATATCGAGGCGCCCCGACACCCTCGCCGTTATCCTTTCCACACGCGTCTCGTCCAGGATCACCGTTCCAAACAACCTGATTTTCGCCGACGCCGGTCCGCGCCGAACGGGAGCTGTTTCGATCGAGGCGAGGGCCGCCGCGGATTCTGTCAACCTGAGCTGGCTTCGATCGAGTCCTTCATCGCCATCGCCTGACTCGACCGGGATCAGATCCATGAAACAGATGGGACATTTGCCGGGCTCTTTGAGTTTTATATCGGGATGCATGGAACAGGTCCATAATTGTTCTTCCTGTTTCACCGCGGCAGACCCATCCCCGGGAGCGTGTCCACCATGATCGTGTCCCGCCGACACTTCCACTGAAGATTCGCCGCCATCCCCGTTCCCACCACACGACGAAACGAAAAAGACCATCAGAAATATGAAGCCGACTGCCGGGAGGAATCTCCCGGGTATCTTTCCCTTACGGATCCAGTCCGCAACTACGCGCATCATATTGCTATCCTTCCTCTATCGATCGAGCACTCACTTCTATCGATCAAACACTCAGTGCTTGTGATCGTGGGATTCTCCGTCATGACTGTGCTCGTGCTTCTTTTCAGCTTTCTTTATCCCGTTCTTCATCTTCTTCAGAATTTCTTCCGGGGCCGCGTCGAACTTCTCCGCGCACCCGCTGCTGCAGAAAAAGAGTCCCATACCCTTATAATATCTGAAATGTTCCTTGCTGACCGGATGTCCCGATACCGGGCACAACTCCTGCACATTATGAAAAAGGACTTTCTCTGCTGCCGCTTTTTTAAAGTATTTTTCGGGATCCGCGTTGAACTGGTCGATACACGCCGCACAGCAAAAGTACACTCTCTGTCCGTACATGTCGGAATATATCGTCGAATCGATCTCTCCACCCATCACGGGACAGGTAGTCTGCAGATTGTAGTCATCCGGAACAACAAATTTCCCGGGGGACTCATCCTTCCCCGCATAGAGACCACCAACGGAAAAGGCTACTATCAATACCGCGAACAGGATCCTGCTGATTGCTTTCATGATTTTCTCCTTTCATGTCCGGCATTCACCGCCGGATTATTCCATCTCCCGGACCGTCAGACCCCGAGAGATACTCGAGCTCCGCGATCTTCTTCGCTTTCGTGGCGGCAGCATCGATCAACTTCAACCGGTAATCGAGGAGCTGACGCTGCGAGACTATGACATCAATGAAATCCGCGTTTCCCGCTTCGTATGCCGAGTAGGCCGCCTCTAAAAGCTGTTCCGTCCTCGGCACGAGGCCATTCCTGAAAAGGACTTCCTTTCTTGCATTCTCACGCCAGGAATTAAAGGCTGTTCTGGCGGCAGCGATGATCTTGTTTTCCTTATCCCTCTTCCTGTACCTGTTCATCTCGGCGCTCGCCGACGCCCTGCGGACCATGGCGCTGCTCCTGCCGAACCATACAGGAAGAGAAATGCTCAAATTGACACCCCACGGGTCCTTCCCGCTGTCGATCATCATCGGATCGACCGCCTCATCGGTCTCTATATAGTCAAAACCGATCGTCATATCGGGCCAGTAGCTCTTACGCGCCACCCTTTCCGCGGCGAGATCCCTTCCGACCAGGTGTTCTACAGCCCTTAGACCGGGATTGTTTTCAATGACATTGTTTTTCAATTCTTCCCATTCGGGGACCGGATCGAATTCGGGCAAACCATCCGGAACCGGGAAATCTGTCGAATCAGGCAATCCCAATACAGCCCCAAGCCTCGCTCCCGCGGTGTCTTTTCTGTCCCCAAGGGAAGCGACCCGCTCCTCGAGCCCGGCCAGTTCGACCTGTACCCTGATAAGATCTCCGTATGCCAACCTGCCAGATTTGTATCCGGCCATGACCACGGACTCGTATCCCTCCAGAAGCGCCATCTCCTCTTTGATGATCTCTTTCCTGATTCCGGCGACGTAATAATCGATGTACGCGCTCCTGACACCCAGGACGATCCTGGACCTTTCAGACATGAAAGATTGCCAGGAGGCTCCGGCACTTTCCAGTGCCACTTCTTTTTTCGCGCCCAGAGTCCCGAACCAGGGAAAAGACTGGCGGATACCGATGCGGTAGACCTGTGGGCCGACCCTTGTCTCTATGCTTTCGATAAAATACCCGAATGTCAGCACCGGGTCAGGTAACCAGGAGACTTCACTTGCCCTGGCAAGCTCTGCCTTCCAGGAATAAAACGCGGCGTTGAGACCGGGGTTGTTCTTCAGGGCGAAGAGCGTGTAATCATCGATATCGCCTTCGGGATCGAAGGGTGGGGTCTCCTCAAAGGCACTGTGATCGGTCTGCCATACCGCGTTCCCAGCCACAGCATTCCAGCCGGAAACTATCATGAGGCTCACGGCCAGGATGAATGCCAGAGAAAGTCGGGTACGCGGACCCGGCAGATCTTCTTCTGGCGAAGCGTTCATTTTCTTCCACTCCATACTGGAGACATCTGTCTCAACCTGTCGACTGTGTCAGTGACGGTCTTTACCACATAATCTATATCATCGGCGCTGCTCGAATGCCCCAGCGTCATAACTACGGAACCATGTACATCCTCGTGCTGCAGCCCCGTCGCCAGAAGGACATGCGAAGCCTGAAGGGTCTGCGAGGAACAGGCGGAACCCGTAGACACCTGTATCCCTGCCTTGTCGAGCCAGAGAAGTATTCCCTCTCCCTCGATTGCCGTAAACCTCACGCCAACGTGATGGGGCAGCCTGTTCACGGGATGACCGGTAAGATATGTCTGCTCGATCTTGAGCAGCCCCGCGATCAATCCGTCCCTGATCTTCATCAGCCTGGCGCTTTCATCGACCATCTCCTCCGCGGCTATCCTCGCCGCTTCGCCCATTCCCGCGATCGCGAAAACATCCTCCGAGCCGGATCTGAGCCCTTTTTCCTGCCCGCCACCCGGCATCACTGACTGAAGCTTGACACCCTTTCTGACATAGAGCGCTCCGGCTCCCCTCGGTCCATAGAGATCGTTTGAAGAAAGGGTAAGAAGATCAATCCCGTCGACCTGTACATCTATCGGTATCCGTCCCGCCGCGGCCACCGCGTCCACATGCAACAGAGATCCTGCGGCATGGACTATTTCGCTGATCTCTCTCACCGGCTCTATCGTGCCGATCTCGTTATTGGCCAGCATGACAGAAGTCAACACTGTCCCTTCCGTAACCGCCTCTTTGAGTTTTTCCAGATCCACGATCCCGTACTTGTCCACGGGGACCAGTACCGTCTCGAAACCGTTCTTGCTCAATTCCTTTATCGGGTTGAGTACCGACATATGTTCGATCTCGGTTGCTACGACTTTTCTACCTATCTTGTCGGCATTCCTGTACGCCGCTCCGCGTATGGCAAGATTGCTGGCTTCCGTAGCGCTTCCGGTGAAAATGATATTTTTCGAAGTTTCCGCGTTTATCAGGCTGGCGATGTTCTCTCTTGCCGCTTCCACGGCTCCACGAGCCTCCAGTCCCAGCGAATACTGGGATGAAGGGTTCATGAAATTACCTGTCAGAAACCGCGAGGCAAATTTCATCACTCTCTCGTCGACCGGCATCGCTGCCTGGTGATCCATGTATATATTTTTCATCTCCGTCTCACTTCCTAAAACGTCATCACGACATTCGCGTCGAGTGAAAGATCGGTAAGAGTCGCCGCTCCCACGATCTTTGCTTCCGGGATAAAATCGCCGCGGGACATTCCAAACAGCTGGGTGCTCTGTTCGCAGACATAGAGCTTCACCCCTGCGCTTACCGCCTGGTCGATTATCGATTTCAGATCGGGGAAGGTTCCCATCTGCACCTTCTCCGCCTCTCCATTCTTTACTACAGTCACTCCCTTTATCATGAAAAAGACCGAAGCTTCCACGCCCATCGCGGCAGCCGACATCCCGAGGACAAACGGCGAATATAACCGTTCGGGTGTATCGACCCCGCTGGTCTGGACATAGAGGATCTTATCTTTTTTTCTACTCATCCTGACTCCCCTTTCTTATCAGGAACGTCATTACGGCGCCTTCCTTTTCCAGGCTTAGAAGGTCGTTTCCCGTCCTCTTCGCCCATCTCGTAATATCTTCTTCGGCAGCCGGATCGTCGGCCATTACCTTGAGTACCTGGCCTTCTTCCAGTTCGTCTATCTCTTCACGGGTACTGGCTACCGGTATGGGGCAGTACAACCCCACACAGTCAAGCTCAGCGTCGCATCTTATCTTATTACCTTCATCCGCCATTATATCTTCCCCCCGATGTC
>JAGLYV010000033.1 GCA_023131975.1 Candidatus Krumholzibacteriia bacterium
TCGTAGTATCTGCTCTCCGACGCCGTAGTATCATCCCCCCGATATCACAGGATCTTCCCACCGACAGATACGGTGATCTCCTCCAGAGCTATATCGACCCCGGCTTTTTCCATGGCCTTTTTGATGATCACGGCGACACCGCCGCAACAGGGGACTTCCATCTTCAAGATCGTTATCGACGGTATCCTGTGAGTAGCAAAAATGGCTGCCAACTTATCTATATAGTCCTCCAGCCCGTGATCGAGCTTGGGGCAGAACATGATCACTATCTTCCCCTTCACGAATTTCCTGTGAAAATCCGCGTAGGCGAATGGCGAGCAATCAGCCACGATCAGAAGGTCAGCATCATCGAAATAGGAGGCGCCGGGGTTGAGAAGTTTGAGCTGGACAGGCCACTGCCGAAGCTCAGACTCGATTTCCTGATCGACGATCCCGATTCCCTGACCAGCTATCCCGATTCCCTGATCGACCGGGGAAACACTTTCCCCAGTTTCTTCTTCCTCGCGCATATCGATCGCCATCGTCCCGAGGCATCCAGAACAACCTCCACCGGGCGCGGCGGCAGCCTCTCCAGCCTCGGCCGATTCGCTTTTATCGCCATACCCCGGGACTTCGATCCCCTTTTCCCTGAGATACTCCAGGCCGATCTTTAGAAAACCTGTTTCTCCATGGTCGCTCAGATGCTTGAGGTGAGCTATGATAGTATTCATTCCATGGCCGATGATGTTATCCATCACTTTTCGTTCGTCGTACGGCTCCGCCTCTCTCTCCTCGACTGAGATAGCCCCCTCCGGACAGGTGCCTATGCATGCTCCGAGCCCGTCGCAAAAGAGGTCGCTCACCAGCCTCGCCTTTCCGTCTATCATCAGGAGGGCTCCCTCCGGACAATCCGGTATGCATAGTCCGCAACCGTTACACTTTTCGTCATCGATTTTTATTATCTGCCTCTTCATGGTGTCTCCCCAAGAACCACTTAATACAATTACAAGATTATAACCATTACAATCTTATAATAATTATATGTTGATTAGTACAATTTGTAAAGAAAAATGGGGATAATTGCAACGATTAATATAAAAAAGCCGCCGATCATCGCGGCGGCTCTATCGTACCCGTTAAAAGCGGAAGCGAATGGGGCCTCTTTCCGCTAAGACTTCTCTTTGAATTTCTTTATCTCGGCCGCTATCCTGATTATATGCTTCTGTTCTTCCTCTATCAGCATATCGATCTTGCTGGCGCCAAGATCTTCTCTTGTAAGGGCTTTCATGCCGGAGAAAAACAGTATCGTATCCTTCTCGAACGTCAATGCCACGTTCAGAGCGCTGATCGGATCAGCCGCCTCTTCGGCCACTTTTTCAGCCCCCTTCACATCAGAGAACAGCCTTGACTTGACCAGGGCCTCGAGATAGAGGTTGTTGATACCCTCTGAATCGATAACGGTCGGTGAGGTCGTCTCTCCACCAAGCTCGTCACGCATCTGTTTGAAAGTCTCCCAGTGCGTCTTTTCCTCACCGGCAAGATACTCGAACACCTTTTTCACATCCGGGTCAGTAGCCAGCTCGGCTGCCTTATTGTAGTAAGCCTCGCCATTCTTCTCCACATCCATACCCATCTCGAATACTTCATCGGCATTAAAACTGATTCCCATCGAAATCTCCTTCTCATGATCTGCTGAATAAGCCTGCGATCTTTTAAACTATTGCGGAAGTCAGGCTTCCTCGAACATATCCTTGCCAACACCACACTCAGGGCAGACCCAGTTTTCAGGCAGGTCTTCAAAACTCGTTCCAGCTTCTATACCGGCATCGGGATCACCGATCTCCGGATCGTAGATGTAACTGCAAATCGTGCATCTGTACTTCTTCATCTCTCTATCTACCCCCTTGTTTGAAACCTGCAATACCAGGAATCCCCTAGTCCTCCATAAATCCGGAGGAATCCATATCGAACCAGTAAAAACCTCCCACGAGCTGATTCCTTTCAGCCACAAGGAGATTGTAATGTCCCATTTCCATTTCAGCAAGGTCGAGAAACATCTGCTTTACTTCGTCGTGCGAAGTCGCCCCGGCCTGTTGCCCGTAAAATTCGGCCGCTCTCGATTCGGCCTCGATAGCGATATCGAGAGCCTCTATCGCGCTGGTCCTCTCTTCGACCTTAAAGCCTTTGATCTCCGATTCAAGCAGTTTCTCGCTTTCCGGCTCGAACGGTGTGCCGAACAGTTTTTCATACCTGGATTCAAGAGTAGTCCTGTGACCCTCCTCATCCTTTGACAGTTGCGTAAATCTCTTGATCCCCTCGGGATTAGTTATAGTCTTCGCGATAAACCCGTAAAAATCCCTCGCGCCTATCTCTCTGTAGATCGCCGTTTCCAGCGAAGCTCTGAGATCACCATCATTACTGTCCATTACAACTCCTCCCTGGCCGAGACAAGGACGATCGATATCTCGTCATTCAATGGTGTGCCGCCCGCAAAATCCCTGAGGTCGGCCATGAGTCTGTTTATCATTTCTTCGGGCGCGATACCTGCTGATTTTCTGAGAATATCAGCCACACGTTCCCGGCCAAACATATCGCCTTCAACGTTGCGCGCCTCGATAATTCCGTCGGAGAAGACACAGAATACGTCTCCCCTGTTGAATTCAATAGTCGACTGCCGATACGGAAACTCAGCGTCTATGCCAACGACAAGCTGAGTATTGAGTAGAGATTCAATATCCCCGTTCTTCCTGATCACGAAAGGAGGCTCATGCCCGGCGATCGTGTATGACAATTCACTCTTTGCCGTATGGAAAAGCGCGCAGAGCATCGTCAGAAACACGCCCTGCCCTTCAAACCGTTCACTCATCGCCATGTTCAGATGCTTTACGACGTTCCTTGGGAAAAGAGTGTCCGAGTCGAGTGTGAATGAGCCGGCGGAGTCGATATACTCACCCAGTATCCTGTTGGCGAAAGCATTGATGTCGGTCGTCTGAAGTCCGTGACCCATCACATCGTACAGGGTGAGAAAGGTGCCAGTGATATTCTTGCTTTTGTCCTTGATGACAGAGGTGACGATATTGTCTCCGCCGACAAGTACGGCCGGCAGCGATATAGCTATCGCCTCGAGACATGGTGAAACATCGATATCCCTCAGTGGAGGTTCCTCCGGGATCGGATATGTCAGGACGGGGCCTGCCTCCTCACTCCAGTGTTCATCCCATCCCTTTTCAATCGATATATATTCGTTCATCAGGAGTCGGCGGTGGGTCCTCTCCTCCTCCGCCAGCCGGGACAGAAGCCCTTTGACTTCCAGCGGGATCGATTCATTCTCGCTCTGTTTGTAATAGTAGTTGAATGCCGCAGTTTCCCTGACGATAGCTTTCGACAATATCTTCAGGACATGCTGGACTTCATTCATCTAGTCTCTCCGATTATTTTTGAGTCTCTCCGATTATTTTTTTCCCGATCTCAAAAGCAGCATCACGCACCGAAACCAGTTCATCAGCATCGGGAATATAATTGATCCTGATCTTCTCCTGGGGAAACTCCCATTTCAGCTCTTTCATCACATCCTCTACCTGCCCTACGGCCTGCCCTCCCCATCCGAACGAGCCAAAAGCCAACCCCATGCGGTCTCTCGGGCGAAGACCCTTCAGGTAGGTCAGAAATGCTCCTACCGTCGGAAGCATGCCGTTGTTGAGCGTAGGCGAACCTATCAGAATGAATTTTGAAGTAAGCAGATCGGTAAATATATCGGAGATGTGAGTAGTCTTCAGATTTCTTCTCGTCACGGGAACCCCGGCCTTTTCAAGACCATCCTGAAGGGCGAGCGCTATCTTCTCGGTCGATCCCCACATCGTGTCGTACACGATCAACGCTTTCTGGTCGGTCTCATTTCTGGACCATTTGTCATATTTGGCCACGATCTGGGGGATCATCGATCTCCAGATCACTCCATGGCTCGTTGCTATCATACCGATGTCGAGATCCGCCAGCGCGTCGAGAGCTTTCCGCCCCTGATCGACGTAAGGCAGAACGATATTAGCGAAATACTTCGCCGCTTCTTCGTGAAGGATATCCCACCCGACTTCGTCGTCGAAACGCTGGGGTGTCGCGATATGCTGGCCGAAGGCATCGTTCGAAAAAAGGATCTTCTCTCCGGGCATCCACGTGACCATATTGTCCGGCCAGTGAAGCATCGGGGTATGTACAAAATGGAGTGTGTTCTTTCCGATCTCCAGGGTATCTCCGGAATTGACTTTCTGCAGATCCATTCCATCCCCGAAATGTCTTTTCAGCCCCTTCTCGCCCTGGACCGAGGTGATCACTTTAGCGTTCGGCGCATGCTCGAGCATAAGGGGAAGAGCTCCCGAATGGTCCATCTCTACATGATTCGATACTATATAATCGATCTTCGAGGGATCCATTACCGAACTTATCCGTGAAAGAAGCTCATCGAAAAAATGCGGCTTTACCGTATCTATGAGTACGTTCTTTTCGTCCTGTATAAGATAAGCGTTGTAGGTGGTGCCGCGTTGCGTCAGGTAACCGTGAAAGTTCCTGATATCCCAGTCAATGCCTCCGACCCAGTGCACTCCGGGCTTCAGCTCCGTACTATTCATTTTTTAAGACTCCGTTTTCCCGCACAAGAGATAATGGCAGCTGTCCGGATCGCCCGTGATTGATCAGGCGCTCTTCGAAGCGCAGTCGGAACATATGCCGTAAAGATATGCCTGAATCTCATTGATCTTGTGCCCATCGATCGTATCGACAGATAAGATCGGACATTTCTCCGGACAGGCAAGTGTTACGTCCAGCACATTCCCACATTCCGAACACATGAAATGATGATGCATTCCAGGAATAGGATCAAAGCAGACTTCGCCACGTTTTCTGATCGAAAGCTCCTGAACTTCACCCAGATCCTTAAGGACTTTCAGAGTAGAATATACCGTAGCTTTTGACATCGTCGGATACCGTTCCTTGATCCCGGAATAGATCTCATCCACAGTGGGATGAGTCGTGTTTCCGACCAGGCATTCGACGATAGCCATACGTTGCGGCGTAAGGGTAAGCCCTTTTTCCTTAAGTCGTTCGAAAATCGGCTGCATGACGGGTCCCTTTCTAAACTGACGTGGCCTGGACAATAACCATTATCTCTCTGTAACAGTTATAAACTAAAAGCGTGTATCTGTCAAGAGACATCGCTACAATTTAGCAACAATCCCACAAAATATACATATTTTTACAGGGGTTGACCACAGTTATTTAAGAAATTAATCAACTTGAATATCATCGAGATCAGTTAAGGAGGGCTCTGCTTCATTCGGGCAGCCCCTGTTCCGCCCCATGTCGCCAGGCCCTCCTTCTAGGACTAATATAATCCTATATAGCAATCATGTCAAGTGTCGAAGAAAAATACCAGGCACAGACAGGCCTGATCGTATGAACAAACAGAAAAAGGGCCAACGATCAAACAGAAAGAGGCCGGGCTTACGGCCCGGCCTCCGATTGTTTATATCACACTGGCTTGAACTCTGAGATCATCAAGCCCGCGTTCTTCGGCGGGACTCTGACAACGATGTCATCCCTCAGGATCACTACCTTTTTTATTCCCCGGTCCTGTCTTCCGCGACACCCTTCAGCTTGTCGTTAGCCATGATGGCGATCTCTACGCGGCGGTTGGCCTGACGCCCGTCAGGTGTGACGTTGGTGGCAATCGGCTGGATCTCGCCATATCCGAACAGTGTGAACCTGGTCGGGTCGATGTTCGTTGTGGCAAGGTTCGTCGCGACCGATTCGGCTCTCCTGCGGGAAAGCTCCATATTGTACTCTTCGGAACCGGTCGAATCAGTATGCCCCTCGATCAGGATATTCGTATCGTTGTACTTGTCAAGTATCACCGCCAGCTTATTGAGATTCACTACCGCGTCGGACTGGAGGCCAGACTTGTCGACTTCGAAAAGAATGCCGGAATCAAAAGTGATCTTGATACCCTCTCCGACACGCTCGACTCTAGCACCCTCGATATCCCTTTCGATCTCGGCTGCCTGTTTGTCCATGTAGTTGCCTATGTAAGCTCCGGCCGCTCCACCTATGGCCGCGCCTACGATCGCCCCAACGGCAGTGTTCCCGGATCTCTTACCGATCGCTGCTCCGATAATCGCGCCAGTGGCGCTGCCGAAAGCAGCTCCCTTTTTGCTTCTGCTCCACTCGCATCCCACAGAAGTCCCCACGAGCGATATTACAAGCATAAGGATCAACATTCTTTTCATTTCAAACCTTCCTTTCAGGGGTGTGCCCCCAGACTTTTTCCCACACAGATAAACCATCCCGGATCGAGGCCATTCCCCGATACCCGGAAGCCAACCAATGCTATAATCTCTCCTGATTCATTTCAACAAAAAAAAGGGAGGAAGCTGTTGCTTCCTCCCCGGAGTGAGAATCCCGATAGACTCCACCTTGTTTGACTCCCCCTGGACGGTGGCACCGGATCCGCATAGTTACCCGTGTTTGCCCAGATCATCTGAGCATAATAAGTTTTCTTGCCTCTATCTGACCCGCGGCGATAAACCTGCAGAAATAGACACCACTGGCCAGAGACTTTCCATTGTCGTTCTTTCCATCCCAGGGTTCGGTGTATGCTCCCATCTCCCTGAATTCCGAAGAGAGGAGGGTCCTCACCCGGCGCCCCGCCACATCGTAGATCACCATGGTGACTTCCGTATCTTTCGCCACCGAGTATTTTATCGTCGTCGACGGGTTGAACGGGTTGGGGTAAGAACCGTTCAGCATCGTCTTGATCGGCGGCCCGCCATCGTCATCCCCTGTCGGATCGCTGAACACCCAGGCCAGTCTGATGTCCCTGCACTGAATACCCTGATCGTCGACGGTCACTATCTCCATCAGCATCGGGCCGGCAGGCAGGGTCGACGTATCGAGAGGCAGGATGTCTATCATCCCGTTACCGGTGACCGGGCCGGAGGACATCATTATCCACGGTACCCGCATCGCCGCTTTCAGAAGATCCCTTCCAGCAATATCCGGGCGAAGAATGGAACCTCCCATCGATGAAGAGGAACTTCCTCCTTCGGGAGGCGACACTTTTACGTAACCGCCTATCCAGGCAGACCCACCCGATCCGTTGAGATCGTACCCACTTGTCGTCGGCTGACCTTCGGCATTGGTTCCGACCTCGTAATTGTTATCCGCGGTACTGCCTCCTCCACTGGGGTCCATGAAGTCGATCTTCTGAGAGACAGGATCGATCGAGAAATGGCTCGATCCCATCGTAACAAGATGTCCTATCGTGTCACCGGCCGCGGTCGTATCGTAGAGAATGATCATAACATCTTCGCTGTCCGACTCGAACTCGCGGAGCATCTCTGCCAGATCTGTGGTATCGTCGACATCCTCGCTGGACACATCCCAGCCGGACTGTCCATGTCCCTTAAGGTACGATTTGATGCCGGCGACCACCCCGGCGACAGAAGTGCCTGTCGAATCGGTACCCATCCCCTTCTGCAGCTCTTTCGCTATATCCGAACCACTTGCATTCGGTTTGGCCTCGTCTCCTTCAGGGTTATCCAACTTCGGATGACCGTTGTCGGCGAAGTATTTCAGGCAGGAGGCGGCAGCTGTCGGGGCGCATGATACAGAGTCGAAATCTGTACCGAGCCCCCCCTGGTCTATCGGTGTCAGGTCCCTCGTCCAGTCGAACGCGAGAGGTAAGACAAGAAGTTCGGCTGTTCCCGGTGCGACGAGCTCGTCATCGAGCTTGAATGTGATATCGAAGAAAGAATCCACTTCGAATTCCGGGATCGAATCTCTGTGAATATCGACGAAGCCGGGAATCGGCGGTATACCGTCGAGATAAACTATCACAGAGTCACGCCAGACTCCGTACGGAGGCGCATCGAGCTCCAACTCGAACTCGACGACCTGGCCCTCGAACGGCTCGCTTCCCGGCTCGAAATACTCGATAAACCCATCGCCCTCGCCAATGACGCCTGTCGTTGACAGGCGAGGCCCTTCCATAGTCACATCTGTAGCGAAAGACATAAAGGGACCCGGGTCACCGAATGGCCTGAAACTGAAAGTCGCGGTCATCGGAACAGGCTCGGGGAGACTGAGGTCCGACATGGCCCCTTCCAGCTTGACCCTCCCTAACTCGTCTATCACTGCCACATCCGACCGATAGGCAGTCTCGATCATGAGATGAGCTTCAGGTTCGCTCCACGGAAGGATCTCTTCCTCCCAGTAAGTGATCATTCCAACGTCCATGCCGCTACCCAGGTCGTAAAGGATGACGGGCGAAATAAGCTCACCGCCGATTTTCTGATAGTATGGCGGAAACTGGTAAAGGTTTTCTGTCAGGTGGATCGGATCATAATTAACCATTATCTGTCCTGGCAATGCGTCCGGGATCTCCACCTCTACGAAGACATCGAAGAAACTCTCGACCCAGGCCGGATCAAACTCCGGCAAGGGCTCGATATATGCGGTAAAAGGAGATAATTCGGCGGGGTTCCTGCTCACTCTTCTGCCCATCGGCCCCTCAAGATCAAATCCCATCTGTTCACCGGGGATCTCAAGAAGTGGCGGGTAGAGCGGTGATGGAAACGGAACCTCGTAACCCAGATCGACCGGGCCCCATACTCTAACAGTATCCTCCCAGCCATGCGCGGGCGCGACTAACACAAATTTGACGCGCTTGAATACTTTCTTTTCCAATGGCCATGCCAGGGCATCCGAAAATGAGATCGCGACAAAGGCAACAAGGAGAAGGATACCCATCCCGACACACAAAACGCTTTTGCGGTGGATCATAGAAACCTCCTGAGCAGACTGGACCTCTTGAATAAACAAAAAAGGCGGGCGGTACCACGACAGGGGCAAATGAACTTCGATGATGGATTTCTTGTCAGCTATCTCTCTCTGCCTACCCCCGGCCGCCGGCCAGCGGGTTTATAGACGGTCGCTATTGTAGCACATCCATGCACGATTTTCAACCAAAAACAGGCATAATTACCTATATGAATCAAGGACTCTTCCAAAATTAGAATCATTGTGAACGGGAATTGTAATCATCGTAAACGGGAATTGTAATCACTTAAACGGGAACGGTGGAGCGCGAACAGTTTCGCCAGAAAACGTTCCCTTACTTCAATATCATTCAGCCTGTCCTCTGCTTCCACAACGAGATGCCCGAATCTCTTCATCACCTCTCCGCCGAAAAAGCCATCTCCCAACCCTGTCGGCAATTCCGCGTCCGCCCTGGAAAAGATCTTCACATCACCGATACCGCAGGATGGAGACCGATTTTTCAGTATGAATCCATCGACTTCGCCAAGCGAATCGAGAAATGAATCGACAAAAGCCTTCATCTCACCTGTGAAATCTTTGCTGGTCGCTGGCTGGATGAGGCAGAGACCGCCCCGAACGCTTACGATCCTGATAGGATCGCGAGGTACGCCAAGCCCCATCTCCAGTTCAGGACACACGGGAATGAATTCCACATGCTCCATCAGATGGAGTACGGCAGGAGAAGATACCCTCTGCCCGTCATAGCGACAACTGTCAAACTCGAGGCAGCTGCTCACTACTACTTTCGGTCTTGATGGAAAAGACAATTCTTACCCTCGTTATTTCGAAAAATCTACTGCTTCAATCCCAGGACAATGCATCTTCAGAAAGCCCCGGTCTATCCAACAGCCAGACGACCAGGATGCTTCAAGGCTCGGGAGCTTCCCCTCTTGCGAGGGGAAGCTCCCAGTATAATGCTACCTCAAAAGCACCATCTTTCTTGTCAGTTTGACATCTTCGGCTACGAACCGGTAGAAATATATACCTGTTGTAACCTTCGAACCCCGTTCATTCGTTCCATCCCAACGGAACTCGTGAATACCGGGATTTCTGGCGCCCTTGAACACCATTTTAACAAGTTCTCCCTTCACATTGTAGATCTTCAGACTCACCTGTCGCTCTTCACCGGCTGGTATACCGAACCGGATCGTCGTTACAGGATTAAACGGATTCGGATAATTCTGCCACAACTCGATCCTGTCGGGGATCACGGTCTCGGTCAGGTTCTGCCTTCCGGCCAGATCCATACCGATAGTCCCGGTCGCGTCGGACAACCAGCCAAGCGCGCGGTCGAGGATCTCCGCCCTGCGTGTATCCTCCTGGATATAGCTGAAGTTGAAGCTGAAGTAGACCGAGGCATGATGCGGTCCGACATAGCGGACAGCAGCAGCGGAATCGGCACCTGACGGGGCCAGAGACCCGAGTCTCGGATCCCACTCCTTGCCTTCCTTCTGGTAGAAGTCGATCATCTCCTGCTCCGATTCCAGGATGTCGAGCGTCGAGCCCGTTCCGCTCCACTTGTAGATCACCTGTCCGCCTGTATAGGTGGACGACAGCTCTATCTCATCGGGATACGATCCCTGGATGACGAAGGTCTCGTCCGCTCCGATCGGATCTCCCGGTGTGCTCGTGATCTCTCTCCAGGACGGATCGTCCTTGACGTACGCCGAGCCGGTGTACTGCTCCATGAACGGCCTTGCGGTGGATCCGTACGACATGTCCCTGCCGAGGAAGAATATCCTCTGCATCTCCCCGTCGTCGGCATCGAGGAAACTCGATATCAGCGACTGCTGCGATGCATCGAGATACCAGCTCTCGTCAACGATGACAGCGTCATAGTCGTGCAGGACATCGACGGTCGGTAGTCCGTCCGAATCCCAATCCCAGATATCCGCCGTTCTTCCCGCGTCAGCGAAGGCCTGCTGGAAGACTGCGGCCGTTGTATGAGCGGATCCTCCGAGGATGACCAGTACGTCACCTGACTCCATGACGCTGAATTCGTAGTACGAACCAGGCGCTCCCGCAGGATCGAACGAAATGTTGGCGCTGTTGTCGGCGCCTTCGAGATACAGCCTGATCCTCGTTCCCGAAGCCTGTCCGGGAATATCGCCAGCATACTCGTCCGGCGTACCGGTCGTAGCCATGGCGACGGTGGACCATGAGACTCCATCGTCGATGCTGTAATGCATGTCTACCGTCGAAACTGTTCCGAGCCCGTCGGTCACGAGAGAGGTGACTTCGTACGGGCCGGTGGTATCGAGGGTCGACGTCGGAACGTCTGTCGACGCGAAGACGGGGCCTTCGGTGTCGCCAACGCCCATGATGCTGACATCATCGATATACCAGCCGTACCTGTTCACGCTCGAATCGCTTCCGAAGTGGAACCTGATTATCACGGGCATTCCCTTGTACGGCGTCAGATCGAATGTAGCCTGGTGCCATACATCATCGTCATAGCCCGTGAAGCACGGTTCGTTCGGAATACCGGCGGTATAGCTCTTCGCCGTTCCGTTGTATCCGATATCGGGAGTAAGTATCGTCCAGCTACTCCCTCCATCGGTCGATATCTTGACGTTTCCTCCATCGTAGTTCGTCTCGATGTAGTACCACTGCCAGACTGTGAGCGCGGCAAAGGCACTTCCATCAGGAACTACGACCTCGGGAAGGTCGAGTTTCGAATTTGAACTGGATGAGTAATAGCCTCCGAGCTGTGTAGCCCAGACATTGACGCCTGAATGCGCGGCGCCGGGTCCTGTCGTCGGGCTTCCCCATTCCCAGTCGGGTCCGGTCGCACCGAAACCGCCGTCATCCGCTTCGAAATCCCATGTGTAGAAATCCACGATCTCGAACGAATGGTACCCCGCGGCCGGTTCTCTTGCGGCGTTGGGTACGGTAGCGATATCGAGAGCAGTGATGTAGTAATTAAACACATCACCGAAAACAGCCGGTCCGGGAATCGCTCCTGTAAAGAGTCCTCCTCCGGCGTGGGTCATACTGACCGTGACGTCGCCTCCACCATTCTTGTTGTAGGTCAGGGAGACTCCAGCCGGGTCGACCCCGATGTTATCCGTCACGACAGCCTCGACCACGTATGGACCGGTGTCGTCGGGCGTGTTTGCCAGCGGAACGTGCGCTATCTCCGGCGGAGTGACGTCCCCGGAGACCTCGAAGTAGTGCTGAGCCGCCGGAGCACCTGCCGGATTGAAGCTCGTGTTACCGTCGGTGTTCGTCGCGCTGATGTAATAACTTACCGACGTGCCGAATGATTGAGGCGGAATGTCTCCCGCAAATTCATCCGGGTTGCCAGTCGCTGTCATCTGCAGGGTAACTGGTCCCGCTCCGACATTGTATATCATGTTGACTCGGCTCGGATCGAGATATTCCGATGTCACTTCAGCAACGATCGTGTAGACATTCAGTGTGTCTTCCGTGTCGTGAAGCGGCTCGTGGATAATCTCCGGCGCCGCGAACCACTTGAGGGTCCTGTCTATGATACCGGCCCTTCTCTCCGATTCCTGGATGTAATTGAAGTTGAAGGTGAAGTACACCGACCGGTAGGTCTCGCCGTTGTACTTGATTCCGGCAGCCGCGTCCATACTCTGCGGATCGTGCGGGAACACACCTTCCCATTCCTTGTCCGCTTTCTCGTAGGCCCCCGCGATCTCATCCATATCGAGGGATGTTCCCGTTCCAGTGTACTGGTAAACGAGTTCTCCTCCAGGATATGCGACAGAACGCTGGGTCTCGTCGGGATAGGAACCGGAGATCACGAATGTCTCCCCGGCGCCTATAGGCTCACCGGGCACACCGGTAAGCTCCCTGAATCCCGGATTGTCCTGGACGTACTCGGCACGCATGTACTGCTCTATCCACGACCTTGTTGACGAGGACCAGCCGAGATCACGGCCCAGAAGGAACAGTTTTTTCTTTGCTCCGTCTGTTCCGCCCTCGAGGTAGGCCGCGAGATCTGTTCGCTGAGCAGTCGTCAAGCCGCTTGTCTCGTCGAGGACTATCACTTTGTAAAGTTCAAGCTGCTCAGGGGTCATCCATCCCTGAGTCGCCCTGCTCCAGTAATCGGCCTCATGGCCGTTCGCTTCGAGGGCCTCGCGGTACATATCGAGAGGCGTTCCGTAACTCGAACCGACCATGACAAGCACGTCCGCCGAAGGCAGGATCGCGAAATCCCACGTATCGGCAGGTGCCCCGGCCGGATTGAAGCTTTCGTTGGCATCCGGCGACGTATCGACAGCCTTGATGTAGAAACTGATCTTCGTCCCGTTCGGCTGCCCGGGTATGTCACCCGACCATTCGTCACCCGATACGAATGACATCGGTATCTCTGAGAACGATACTCCCTCATCGACCGAGTAGAGGATCGATACGCTTGCCACATCCGAAAGCGGATCGGTCACGTTTGTGGTCACGGTGTACGGTCCTGCCGTGTCGAATGTGCTCGGCGGTACTTCCGTTCCGCTTATGACGGGCGGGAAATCATCAGTTGCCGAACTCTGGATCATGACATCATCGACGTACCAACCGGCCCTTGTCACACTTCCGTCACTGCCGAAATGGAAGCGGAAGATGACCTGCGACCCGGCGAACGCGGAGATATCGAACATCTCCTGCTGCCAGAAATCGTTGTTGTAGCCGGTAAAGCAGGCTTCACCGGGGATTCCGGCATTCCCGCTCCGGGCCGTTCCGTCATATCCCCCCATGGGGGTCAGAACGGTCCATGTCGCTCCTCCGTCGGTGGACGCCTTTACGTTTCCGCCGTCGTAGTTGGTCTCGATGTTGTACCAGTGCCAGAACGACAGCATAGCGTAAGGCTTGCCGGCATCCATCGTGATCGGAGGCACATCGAGCGTCGCGTCGGCGTTGCTGGGATAGTAGGCGTCGAGATTGGTAGCCCAGACGTTGACGCCTGAATGCGCGTCGCCTGGCCCCGTTGTCGGGCTTCCCCATTCCCAGACATCGCCTGACTGGGTGAATCCACCGTCATCAGGCTCGAAATCCCAGAGGAAGTGTTCCACTATCTCGAAACTGTAGGTTCCCGTCTCCGGGACCCTGGTGACATTGCCGTGATACGACTCGTCCATCGCATAGATGTAGTAATCGTAGATGTCGCCGATCTCCGAGGGACCGGGAATGGCGCCATAATACGATCCATCCTCCATCGTGGACATCTTCTGCCTGTAGAACATCCCGCCGTTTTTCGAATACATCAGATAGACGGCTTCGATTCCCAGGTTGTCGGTCACCAGTGCCTCGATATGATACGGTCCATCGAGGTCGTTTGTGTCGTAGTACCTCTGGTGAATCACGACGGGAGCTTCTTCATCCCAACCGACCGTGAACGTATGAACGTTCAACGGAGCTCCCATCGGATGCGTTGTCGTGTGACCCTCCGTGTCGGAGGCTGTAAGGTAATAACTGACCTCCGTGTCTATCGGCTGGGCCGGGATGTTTGCCGAGTATTCGTCGGGAACTCCAGTCGCGACAAGAGGTATAGTCACAGGCCCTGAACCGGCGTCATAGACCAGAGCAAAAGTGGCCGGATCCAGCGGATAGTGACTGGACGTGATATACGCCGTTATCGGATAAGGATCGGTCGTGTCCTCCGTGGATTCCAGTGGTGTGTGAGCGATCTCCGGATATCCAAGAAGCCAATCCAGTATCCTGCCCATCAGCCCGTGGCGTTCCGCCTCGCTGGCGATCGCCTCGAATCCAAACGCGAAGTAAACGAGTTTATAAGTCCCGTTATCGACTGTCAGGCCGGCCGTTCCGGAACTGCCAAGCGCGTTGGCACCGACCTCGCCCTTTCCCATGTCATGAGCAGTCACGGTTCCCGCCGCGACAGCCCCATCATAGAAAAACGCCGATCTCCCCGGGTAAACCGGATCGATTTCCGATGGATACGCCTGGTTGTTGGCTCCACTGCCTCCAAAGATCTCGAAAGAGAATCCCTGACCGACCAGACTTGCTGCCGATCCGAGTATTCCTCCGACTCCAGCATTGTCCTGAACATAGGCGGCATGGAGATAGTCCGCGTAAAAGTCCTCGGTATGGATATCGAACCCGATATCCTGACCCGACATGAACAGACGGCCTCCGGCGTCGAGATATGCTGCCAGATTAGCCTGATCGACTGCCGTAAGAGTCGCAGTATAATCGTTGCCAGTCAGCCAGACGACCGACTCGAACATCATCATCTGCGCGGCGTCCGGCGGTGTCGATACGGTCAGATAAGATCTGCCCGCCGCTTCGACGGCGTCCTCGAACCAGGCCTCAAACCCACGCTCATCGTCGTCATCGACTACGAGGACCTGGGCTGCTCCGAGATAAACATCCTGTGTCGTTGTCATTCCGTCAAAGACTTCAACACCGGACACTGTCGTCGTCGGGTAGGGAAAAACGGCTGAATAAGTGAGATCGTATGTTCCTGTCGGAAGAAGTATGCTGTACTCCCCGGTGACAGGATCGGTACTGCTCCATACGACTTCCTCACCAGCCAGTTTCACTGTTATGTTTGCTTCGACTCCGTCTCCGGTATCTTCATCGGTGACATGACCGGCGATGGTTCCGGAGGGAAGCTGTGTCAACGTCACATTCAGAGTAGTCGTCTCATCGGCATTGACAGTCGTGGCTTCCGAGATTGTCCCATATCCAAATCTCGAGACCTCCACAACATGGTCTCCCGCGACCATCGACATGCTGTATGTACCGTCTGAACCGGAATAGACTCTCTGTCCCGTGTCGGTTATGAGGATCATCGCGTTCTCGATGGTACCTCCCACCGAACTGTAGACAGTCCCGTCGAGCGTTCCGACACCAACGAGCACGGCAGTGACCGCCGCATAAGCGTTGACGCGTCCCCAGCCATAATCGTTGTCCTTGCCGGGATCGCCAAGGTCCAGAGCCGTCTGAGCAACGAGCTGTTTGGCCACCTCGATGCCTATCGTCGGATTCGCCTGGTACATCAGCGCTGCCGCTCCTGCCATATGCGGGGCGGCCATCGATGTTCCACTCCAGGTCCAGCCGGCGCCGTGCCACTGCCAGTCTCCTCCCGGGATACAGGAGTAGATATTGACACCGGGCGCGGAGACATCCGGCTTTATATATGTTCCGACATAGGGTGGTTCGTTCCACGTAACGGGACCGCGGCTTGAGAAGCTGGCGATCACGTCAAGGCTGTCGGTCGCCCCGACTCCGACGGCGCTCGGAACGTTACCGGGACTTCCCGATGTACCCGATCCGGGCCCCGAGTTACCTATCGATATCGCGGGAAAAACGTTCGCCGCGATCATGTTGTCGACAGGTGTCACCATCGCAGAGTGGGTGCCGGTCGCTCCAAGCGACATATTTACGACCTGGCAACCATCGTTCGTCAGAGGATCACCGTCGGGATCGATTATCCATTCCATCCCGCCGATCACCTGCGTGAACGATCCGCTTCCTCCGGGAAGCACCAGAGCGTGCATGAGCTGCGCTCCGGGAGCCACACCGATATCGTACCCGCTGGCGTTACCGCCCAGTATCGTTCCGGATGTGTGGGTACCATGCTGATCGGTATCGTGGGGAACCGACCCGGAGACCATGTTTCCGTCTCCGTCGAATTCCGCCCATCCTCCGGGATAAGTGGGATCGCCGGGATTGGTCGTTACCATTTTCCCGGCTAGATCGGGGTGGCTGATGTCCACGCCGGTATCGATTCCACCGACGACTACGCCACTCCCATCGATTCCGTAAGCCGACCAGACCTGTTTAGCTCCGATCTTCTCCGCCGAATCCCAGAGCTGCGTCTGGCTCTGCTGCAGGAAAGGCCTGTCCGGGTCTTCCTGGCGCGGAGGCAGGGTGAGTGTGAAGTTTTCGAAAACTTCCAGCACATCGGGCCTCGCCGCTATCTGGGCAATGACCTCGGGGGTCCCACGGACCAGAACGAGGTTATCTATCCAGAACTGCCTTACCTTTCTTACCTTGGGAGATACATCAGCGGAATTGAGGAACCTGATCAGTGGTGCCTGGCTCCTCTCCTTGGTATCACGCAGGGCGTTTACCACGGCCAGCCTGTCGCCCCGAAGCATCGGGATGTTGGCTGATTCCTTCATCTTCACAATTGCGGTTACTTCTCCGCCGGCTCCGACGGCGTCCATCTGCGCCTTGAGCTGCGGGCTGATCCTGATCTTGTTACCTTCTTCGGCATCGGCCGATCTGACAGAAGGCAGCATCAAGAGAAGGACCAGAAGGATCACCGCACAGTTGAAAAGTCTTTTACTTGAAAACATTTTCATTCCTTTCTGTGCCTTATTGCCGTAAGCGCAGTCGCGCATAACGGCTCCCTTCTTCAAGGTCCGTTAACTCTTGATCTTCTTGTCCTTCAGGATCTCGAAATAATGTATATTGTAATCTTCATACTCTCCGAACAGACATTCTCCATCGGGGCTCGTGTCGGGATCGTCATATGACATCACTCCGCGTGCCCAGACTTTGACTTCGACCATTTCATTACCTTCAGACATGACATATAACAAAGAAGCCTCGGGGATACGGAACATCGACATGAAACGGATCTCCAGTGTCGGTTCCAGCATTGGAAAATACTCCTGCAGGTTGACAGCCTCGCAGAGTACCTTCTCGTTCTGACTCCACTTCCTGTCATGGTTCCAGTCCACCCAGAGGGAAAGTGTTATATCCTCGCCGAATTCACTGGCAAGACGTTGGTTGGCATCTGGTATATATATCTTCCACCAGACCAGCGCCCATTTCTTCGGATGCCAGAGATTGGCATTTACAAACCATATACCGTCGCAATTCTCCGATGACAGCCCAAGCTGCTCTATTCCCTTTTCCTTGATATCGATCGCCGGATATGGCGCTGGAGCGGGCCCAGGAGTAATCCTGGGGGGAAGGATCTCCCCACCCGTGACCAGCTGGATCTCCCCGGTCTGCAGGAACATCTGCAGATCCATTACATCGAGGGGAATATCCTCCTGGCACAGGTACACGACCCTACCGGTTCTCTGCTCCAGGATCAACTCCTGGCTATGAATGTTGGAGAAGGGAAGAAGCAGACAGAGGAAGCACATGAAAGGCACGAAATATTTCTTGTACATCCTGTTTTCCTCCTTTTCCAGATCTGTCGAAAGACCTGAAATATGGTTTTAAGTGTTAGCCCCTAAGCTGTATGTCGTTCCACCTCCATCCAATATGGGCACACCACGGCTTAGCGGTGCTGTCGCACTTTCATGTCTTTTTGATCTGCCATTGAAAACCACGGGAAGCGGTATCCATATGGGGTGCAACTCTTCATGGTGCCCTGTAGTTGTATAGTAGCTGTCAGATGCGTTAAGAACGGAATGGTCTAGCCTGTTGCTTGTCAGCGCTGCTTGATCTCTGTTGTGATTTTTATCTTCCCCTCTGGAAATTTAGAGAAGTTGATTGTATGGGAACCGGCAATGATTGTCAATAAATTTAAGTCCTTTTGAGAGTTCTTTTGAACCTTTTGAGAGTCCTTTTAATTCCCTTTTAATTCCATGTGGAGGGTGATTGATTAAATCCGGGATGGACAGCCGGAATATATATAGTCTATCCTCCCGGAAAGATATTTCGTTTCCAGAAACACTCTGCATCAAGGAGTCTGTCATGGGGAAAATAACACTGATACTTGTCGCAATAATTCTGATCGCCGGCAGCGCGATGATTACGATACCCAGCTCGGCTATGGCCGAGGGTGGAAATTTCGGCCTGGGTATCATAGTCGGCGAACCAACCGGTTTTGTCGGGAAATTGTTCCTGTCCAGCCGCAACGCGATCGATTTCGCGCTCGCCTGGTCGCTCGATGACAATAACTACATGCACGTGCACGGGGATTATCTTTTTCACAACTTCTTCCTCCTCGAAGATGTGGAGGGTGAGTTCGCCTGGTATCTCGGTATCGGGGGAAGGGTCGTCCTGGTAGACGACCATGACGATCATGTCGGAGTGAGATTCCCCGTGGGCCTGACATATCTGTTCGCAAACACAAGATTCGACGCGTTCCTTGAACTGGTACCGATAATGGATGTCGCGCCTGACACAGATTTCGATCTAGAGGGAGCAATAGGCGGAAGGTTCTATTTCTAGATACCGGAACCGTTAAAGATATAATCTCAAGTATTTCAATGAAATGAGAGCCTTTCAATGGAATGAGAGCGGGGGACGGGGCATACGCTCCGTCCCCCGCCTGTCGGTGGGGTCCTTATTCAGTTCCAGTCGAGTCGGCCTTCGTTACCAGGATCGTTCCGGTCGCGTCGGAAGTGATCACCGGTCCGACGGAGGCATTGAGCAGAGTGTCGGCCGCGGTCGAAGTGAAGTCTGCCACTTCGATCATCCCCAGCGCGACCTTCATCCCGTCTATTTCCTCTTTGAAAGAGATTGCCAGCGCGGCAAGGTCCAGGGCCCCGAGGCCAGCCTCTTCGTCGACCACCGCTATCCTCTCGAAGTTGACAGACGCCTTATCGTAGTATTCGATCGTCAGCGCCGCGTCGTATGCCTTCTCGGCGGCACGGTAGTAACCGTTTCTCTCCAGGGCCATGCCCAGGTTATTCTGGAATATAGCCACGGAGGTCTCGAGCTCCACGGCACGCGCGAGGGGCTTTAATGCCTCATCGAACCGTTCCTGTTCGATAAGGATGAGGGCCAGGTTGTTCATCGCCCACGCGTCACTGCCATCGATAACGATCGCCATGCGATAGGCGTCAATGGCATCTTCCCTCTGTCCCAGCTGATGAAAGGCCCGACCCTTCAAACGATACGCGACATTCGATTCGGAGTCTACGGTGACTGCCTTTTCGATACACTCAAGAGCCTCCTGCGGTCTGTCGGTATCAAGGTAGACCCTTCCAAGGTTGAGCCAGCTCTTCACATGTTTCGGATCATGATCAAGCGCCAGCTGGAAAGCACCCTGGGCTTTCTCGTACTCTCCCGCCTTCCATGCGGAAAGACCGAGCATGTAATATCCCCAGGGATTCTCACTTCTGTTCTCCGTATAGATGGTGAACAATTCGACGGCTGCGGGATAATCCCTGCCAAGGTAAGCTGCCTCGGCCTCTTCATACGTTACCTCCCTCGGCTTCTCCTCTTTCACTTCTTCCTCTATGGCGGCCAACTCATCCTCGAAGCTTTCCGTCGGTACGGTCGCTTCTTTCGTTGCCTGACTGCCTGATGTATTCGTCCCCGGATCCTCCCTTACGGTCCTGTAGACGATCTCGCTTTTGCTGTCCCTCTCTCCACCGCAACCGGCGACGATAAAGGAAAGCGCGAATATCACTATGCAGATCACACCTGTGAGGATCGATCCTCTCTTTGCCAGCGTGTTCAACATGGTGAACCTCCTTTCGTGTTTCCCGGCCCCGCTCATCAAGACTTCGGATTCCCATTTCCCTTTTTCATCTTTCAGGTCATGACGGTTGTTTTCACGGGCTGTCATGTTTGGGTCCTCCATCTTTTCCGGCGGGGCCGGTTCCGTTTGAATGACATCTGACAGGTATAGATGGCAAGCCCGGCTCCCATTTCGAGCCTGAGACGAATAGATTTTTTATGTGATTATATTACAGAGACTTACCCGGTCAGAAATGAGATTCAGCCCGGCAATAGCTATAGGGATTGTGTCCTGATGGACACGATATTTAAACACTTTTTGTGTCCAAATGGACACGATGGCGAGAAAATTGACGGGCACTCAAATCGCTTCGGAATCATTCAAATTATTTCATGATTTTTCAAAATATTTCATACTTTTTTCCCCAGATTATTTCATTAATTTCCAAAATATTTTCATGTTTTCCTTGACATGGTTTTTCAGGCGTTTCGGCGTTCGTTCAGTGCTGGCGCGTGTTTTTGACGCCTGATAGCTCTGTCGTCTTTGCTGCGGCGCTATCTTGTTCTTTTCGGTCTGCGT
>JAGLYV010000034.1 GCA_023131975.1 Candidatus Krumholzibacteriia bacterium
ACGACAGCCTTGAGACCCGAACCACAGACCTTATTTATCGTAAACGCCGATACGTCAAAACCCAGGCCCGCTCCGAGCTGGGCCTGTCTTGCCGGGTTCTGGCCGAGTCCAGCGCCTATGACGTTACCCATGATGGCCTCGGTCACCAGGCCAGGCTCGATACCGGCCCTTTTCACTGCCTCTTTAACGGCCAAAGCTCCGAGCTCGGTCGCCTTCAGGGGCGATATGCTCCCCTGAAATCTGCCCATCGCTGTCCTGCACGCTCCGGCGATGACTATGTCGCTCATCCTATCTTCCTCCTTCTGATCTCCATGACCAGACAGGCGTCAGGAAGGTCCCTGTCGAACCACTTTGAAGGTCCGGGAACATTCCATCAGCTCAATCTTCGTCCTGGAACCTTCCGTTAATGAATTCTACTATCTTGCCTGTATCTGTACCCGGTCCGAATATCCTGGAGACCCCTATCTTCTCGAGTTTCTCCACATCCTCTTCGGGAATGATCCCTCCGCCAAATACCATGATATGCTCTGCGCCCTTTTCCCTGAGCAGATCCATTACGCGTGGGAACATCGTCATATGCGCGCCCGACAGGATACTGAGTCCCACCACGTCGACATCCTCCTGGACAGCCGATTCGGCGATCATCTCCGCCGTCTGGTGGAGCCCCGTATAGATGATCTCCATACCGGCATCCTTCAGGGCATTAGCGACTACCTTGGCTCCACGATCATGACCGTCAAGACCAGGCTTGGCAACCAGCACCCTAATCTTCCTCGACATCGCGTTCCTCCTCGTGACAATTATCAGTCTCTATAAAAAGATCGGTTCTTCATATTCCCCGAATACCTTCTTCAGTTCTTCTATGATCTCGCCCTCGGTGCAGTAGACCCTCGCGCAGTCCAGCATCACAGGCATCAGGTTGTCGCCACCGGCAGCGGCAGTTCCCAGTCTTTCAAGCTCCCTGGCCGCCTTGTCGTTATCGCGTTCAGCCCTGATATCCCTGATTGCCTTCACCTGCTGATTCTCCACTTCCGGATCGATCCTGAGAAGCGGAATATCGATCTCCTCGCCTTCGACCATGAGAGCGTTCACACCGATTATGATCTTTTTCTTCGCTTCCACGGCCTTCTGATACGCGTAGGCTGCTCTCCCGATCTCCATCTGGAAGAATCCCTGTTCTATAGCCTTCACGACTCCTCCGAGCTCGTCTATCCTCGAGAAATATTCTTCAGCCTTCGCCTCCATCTCCCTCGTCTTCGCTTCAACGAAATAGCTACCGGCAAGCGGGTCGGCAGTATTGATAACGCCAGTCTCCTCAGCGATCATCTGCTGGGTCCTCAGCGCTATTCTAACAGCTTTCTCCGAAGGAAGTGCCAGGGTCTCATCCATAGAATTGGTATGAAGCGATTGCGTACCCCCGAGAACGGCCGACATGGCCTGGAATGCCGTACGAACGATATTGTTTTCAGGTTGCTGAGCAGTCAGAGTACACCCTGCTGTCTGCGTATGGAAACGGAGCAGCATCGATTTCTCATCTTTCGCGCCGTACTTCTCCTTCATCCTCTTCGCCCAGATCCTACGGGCGGCGCGGTATTTGGCGATCTCCTCGAAAAAATCCAGATGCGCGTTGAAGAAAAAGGATAGTCTCGGGGCAAACTTGTCGACATCGAGTCCGGCCGCTATCCCTGCTTCCACATAGGCAAATCCATCGGCCAGGGTAAACGCGAGTTCCTGGGCAGCGGTAGATCCCGCTTCGCGGATGTGGTACCCGCTTATCGATATAGTGTTCCATTTCGGAACATGGTCCGAACAGAAGCCCAGGATGTCGGTGATGATCCTTAATGATGGTTCGGGCGGGAATATCCATGATTTCTGCGCGATGTACTCCTTCAGGATATCGTTCTGGATGGTACCTCCCATCTTCTCGAACGAAGTACCCTTTTTCTCGCCCGCCGAAAGATAGAAGGCGAGCAGAATAGAAGCGGGAGCGTTGATCGTCATGGAAGTCGTGATTCCGGCAAGATCGATCCTGTCGAAAAGGGTCTCCATGTCCCGGAGCGAATCGATCGCGACCCCACACCTTCCTACCTCTCCCTCCGAACGTTTATGGTCCGAATCGTACCCCATGATCGTGGGCATGTCGAATGCGACGCTCAGCCCTGTCTGACCGTGGTCGAGAAGGTAATGGTACCGGCGATTCGTATCATGAGCCGTACCGAAACCGGCAAACTGCCGCATAGTCCATAGCCGTCCCCTGTACATCGAAGGATAGACGCCCCTGGTATAGGGGTACTGCCCGGGAAATCCGAGTTCGTCCATATAGTCGAGACCTTCGATATCATCAGAAGCATAAAGATTCTCCACTGGCGCACCGGATACAGTCGTAAAATCGACATCGAGCAGGCCGCCCTTTCCGAATGAATCGAGATATTTTCTTTTTCCTTCTTCAAAACCTTTTTTTCCACTCATTTCGATTCTCCATCCACCGGTCCACATGACGGAACCGTTTTCACCTGTCTCTTCAGCACCATTCGTCCGATCTATTCAGCGCCCTTCGTCCAACGGACGCTGATACTACTTTATCGTCACGATCTTTTCAAGTTCATGCACGAGCCTGAACGGCGACAGCCTTCCCTCGTATACGTCGTCCATCCTGTCAGCCATAATATTCTTTACGCTTTCACTCGCACGGAGTCTTCGTTCCATCTTGTCCATGAGAGCGTTCTTCACTCTGGAGAAAAGTATCTGTCTTCTCTTTTTCAGGAACAGGCCGGATTGCTCAAGATAGACTCTATGCTCTTCTATAAGCCCGGCAAATTCACCTGTGCCTCTGTCCTCTTTTGCCGAAGTGAGGATCACCCGTGGTCTCCACGCGTCATCGGCTATCTTTTTCAACTTGAGAGTATCCTCGATCTCCATGGCCGCCAACTCCGCGTCTTTGTGATCCGCTTTGTTCATGACAAAGATATCGCCGATCTCCATCAGGCCCGCTTTCATCGCCTGTATTCCATCACCGGATTCGGGGACCAGTATCACGACAACGGTATGAGCCTTCTCCGCGATCTCCAGCTCTGACTGCCCGACACCTACGGTCTCGATCAGGATCAGATCCTTACCAAACGCGTCCATCAGATCGGTCACCTCATCTGTGCAATTCGATATGCCCCCGAGGCTCCCTCTGCTCGCAAGCGATCTTACGAAGACTTCCGGATCATCGGAAAGAGCCTGCATCCTTATGCGATCACCAAGCAGGGCCCCACCACTGAAGGGGCTGGTCGGATCGATCGCGATGATCCCGATCTTTTTATCCTTTTCCCTGAATTTCTTTGTCAGCCTGAAGATAAGACTGCTTTTTCCCGCTCCCGGTGGACCGGTGAATCCGACCCTGTATGCGTTACTGGTCATGTGGAAAATACCGTCCAGGACCGCCTCGGCATCGATTCCTCCGTTCTCGAGGATAGTGATAAGCCTGGCGGCGGCCGAAACCTGTCCCTTTTTGAATCTTTCCAGAAGTTCCGGTATGTCGTATCCAGGTCTCATCCCTTTGATCTCATCCTTTTAATATTCTATTCCTTTTCTCATCTGGATACCCGAGCTGTAATGGTGTTTGATCTCTTTCATCTCGGTCACAGTATCAGCAAGTTCGATCAGTTCGTCCGGGGCATATCTTCCGGTCAGGATAATATCAAGACCTTCGGGCCGGTTGCTGATCATCTTCAATACCTCTTCCACGTCGATCAGTCCGAACGATATGGCGATATTTATCTCGTCGAGGATGAGAAGGTCCGAATCTCCAGATTCGATCAGCTCAAGGACCCGGTCCCACCCCTTACGGGCCAACTCTACATCGATCTTTTCAGGAGATTCGGGATCGACGAACTCGTCACGCCCATGCTGCTCGATCGTAAACCCGTCTATACTGGCAGACGCGGCGATCTCACCGTAAAGCCGGCCTTTCATGAACTGGATCATGAACACCCTGGCGCCGTGCCCGGCGGCTCTCATACCGGCTCCAAGCGATGCTGTAGTCTTGCCCTTACCGTTCCCGGTAAAAAGCATCACAATTCCTTTTTCCGCCCCCATGCCGTACTTCCCGCAGAAATTCTCAGGCCCTTTCAAGAAGTGCCCAGTCAATAAATTAGAGGGTGGAGATTAAATGATTTAAGGGGGTTTGTCAATCGTTGACTTCCCGCTCGTCGGCAGGCAGGGCTCTTTATTTCTTTAAAGACCTCATAGCCTTTGTGGGCATGGAGACAAGGAACACCGTATTCTCCCCTGGAACACTCGATACAGAGATATTTCCACCATGATCCTTTATGATCCTCTGAGCAAGAGCAAGGCCCAGCCCCGACCCCTTTTCCTTAGTCGTAAAGAACGGCGTAAATATCTTGGATATCTTGTCTCTGCTGATACCCGTGCCGTCGTCAGATATCTCGATGAAGGCCATCGTCCTGTCGATGGAAGACCATGTCCGGACCCAGATGGTCCCGCCGACCTCCACAGCCTCTATCGAGTTCTGAAAAAGATTGAGGAAGACCTGGTGGATCTTGACATGGTCGATCGCGCATGTCGGCAGGTCGGGAGAAAAGCTCTTGTACAGGCCGATCTTCTTCTCCTCTATCTCGTTCTGCAAAAGGTTGCAGTTGTCCTCCAGTATCTGGTTGATATCCTCGTCGGTCAGCTTCAATTCGCTTACCCGGGTATGCATGCTCTCAAGGTACTTCTCCAGGCGGAGCGTCTCGTTGACAATGATCTCCAGCTTCTCCCTGTCCTTCTCGACCAGGTTGCCTGTCTTGAGAAGGTTCTGGGCGAAACCGCCGATGGAAACCAGCGGATTCTTGATCTCATGAAGGACGGAACTGGTCAGTTCACCGGAGATGGCAAGCCTTTCGGCCTTCATCATCCTCTCTTCGTTTGCCTTCAGCTTTCTGTATGTCGACTTGAGGCTTTCGACATTAGTCTTAAGTGATTCCTTTAACTGAGCAGCCTTAAGCGATGTTGTCGCATGACTTACGACCATCTCTAGCAAATGCGCGTCTTCGGGCGTGACTTCGTTGCCCGTGTATATATTGTCGACGATGATAAGCCCGAGACTATCCTCGGCTGTCGCTATCGGGCAGGTACAGAAATTACGAAGTCCCAGTTCCTTCGATATCTTCAGATCATTCTCGGTCCGGAGTTCCCCCACCTTGAGGAATCGCACTTCGTTCATACCCTTGAAGATGATCCCGCTTTCCTCGTCTATCGGGATGGAAAGCGTGGCAGTAGTCTTCGATAGATCGCTGTTCTTGAGATAATGGAGCTTCTTTCCCTTTGTCACAAGCTTCTCTATTGAACTTGTAGTGTCCTTATCCAGTATTTTCCAGATACTTCCCGCTTCCTCGGCGGTAGACGGCCCCAAAGCGTATTTTCCCCGAAGGACATCAAACTCCGTGCCCCTCAAAAAGATAAATGCCCTGTTGAATCCAAGTCCTTCCCTGGCCGTGATCACGGTAAGGATGGCAAGGATGATATCCTCTTCCTTGTCGAGGTGGGCGACGATCTTACTCACTTCGCTGAGCAGGTTCATCAGCTTGCTCCGGCGGATGACCTCCATATAGAGATCCTCCACCTTGCTGGAGTATTTGGACGAACGGATCAGGGCGTCCTCAAGCGTTTCGAGCAGGGTAATATCCGCCCATCTCCTCCCTTTGATCCTTTCCTTGAGCTGTATGAAGAAATCACACTTGAAACAACACTGGATCAGCTTCTCCTCCAACCGGGCGAAGACCTTCTCCTGGCACCTGTGGCCGGTAAGTTCCCAGCAGGGGACACTACTCTGCCCGTGAGCCGGGCAGTCTTCCCGCGTGCAGCCGAGATACTCCCAGCACCTGTTGATCCTGTCCTCGCTCGCAGCCTCATCCTCTGCGGGATCGTTCTTTTTTCCGATGTCAGTCTTGTCTTCCATGGCGATAAGGAAACTACCACAAGAATATTGACCAGTAAAGCAGAAAACCGGGGCGGACCGGTTCATCGATCAACGCTGGAGATCCTCCCGCGTGATCATCCGTTATACATCTTCTTTATTCTCCCCCACGAGGAGGGCGACGCCGATGTCGTACAGGTATTCACCAGACCCGGAGTCGGGACACAACCGTTACCTGCCGGATCGCAATTGCCCCCGCAGGGATTATAGGCGTCGAATATCTCCCATTCCCTTTCGCCATGGGGACTTCGACCTGCCGACCTGTCATCCTGCGCGGCGCTTACCCCGTACGTCACCTCATCGATCAGCACGGTATCGCCCGAGGAGACATGGAACAGTGATATCATGTCCCCGGTATTGTTAAGACTCAGGCCGTACACGGGATTCCCGCTGGATTCCTCCCAGGCCCTTGAATCACTCCCATACACGATCATGACCTGCCCGGGCAGTATGGTCCCGGAGAAGCCGTATCTCCAGATACCCACACCCTCCGCGTCGGTCAGCATATAGCCGTCAAGATCCACAGAGGTCTCACCGATGTTCAGTATCTCTACCCACTCGTCGTTCCGGTAGTAGTACTCACCATCACCATCCCAATCCCGGGCAGGGTCGGCCATAAACTCGTTTATGACGACCTGTGCCGAAAGACTGGAAACAACACTCAGAATTGTCATTGAAAAAATAGCGACGGGCATGAAAAAACGGAATAGTTTCCTCATCCTCATCCTCCCTTCCTCATCCTCAGGAAACGTTTCCCTCGGAAAACGGTCCGCCCCCGTTTTCACTTCCACAGCACACATTCTATTACATTCCAGAATCTATTTCCAGCAAAATCGAAGGGGTCATCCTGTTTTTTGATGGAAAGATAGTCCGCAGGATTCTCCAGGATCGATCTTCAAAGCAGTAATTTCTTGAGTATCTCGTTCACCTTCGAGGGGTTGGCCCTGCCTCCACTCATCTTCATCACCTGTCCGACAAAATATCCGAACAGTTTCTTTTCGCCTTCCCTGTACCTTTTTACTTCGCCATCCGAAGCCTCAAGTACCTTTTCGACCATATCCGCTATCTCATCGTCTCCACTCAACTGTTCGAGCCCAAGCAATGCTATCGCGTCACCGGGGTTGGCACCGGATCGGACCATTTCTCCGAAGACATCTTTACCTGCTGTCCCGCTGATCCTTCCCGCTGCTATCTGATTGATCAGTTCTGCCAACCCCTGTGGAGAGATCCCGAGATTGCCGAGATCCCTTCCCGTACTATTGAGTTCCCCCATGACTTCTCTCATGACCCAGTTCGAACTGGCCTTCGGATCCCCGGTAAGACCAGCGACTTCCTCGTAAAAGTCAGCCAGCTCCATTTCAGCGGTCAGAACGACAGTCTCATAGTCGGAGAGCCCGTATTGATCGATAAATCTCTTCTTTCTCTCGCCGGGCAGTTCCGGCATCAGGGATCTCACATTTTCCAGCAATTCGTCGTCTAGCACAAGATCCTCAAGATCGGGTTCTCTGAAATACCTGTAATCGTGAGCTTCCTCTTTGCTTCTCATCACCACGGATTCCCTGTGCTGGCTGTCCCACAGGCTGGTCACCTGCTCGATCACTTTTCCGGCATCGAGCATAGCAGATTGACGGGCTATCTCAGCCTCGAGTCCCAATTCTATCGCCTTGAACGAATTGAGGTTCTTGATCTCCGTCTTCGTCCCGAGCTCAGACTCTCCAGGCTTTCTGAGACTGACGTTGACATCGCACCGCATCGATCCCTCTTCGAGGTTACCGTCACATATTCCCAGATACCTGACAAGCTGTCTGAGCTGCTTCACCAGCAGTCGAGCTTCGGCCGGCGTGCGCAGATCCGGCTTTGTCACTATCTCGGCCAGGGGAACGCCGCACCTGTTAAAATCGACAAGGCTCCCCCCACCTCTCTGATGAATCAGCTTTCCCGAATCATCTTCCAGATGAATCCTCTCGATCCTTATCCTGGAATGAATATCGTCCGTATCCAGCTCGACGACACCATTCTCGCAGAGAGGCTTGTCAAACATCGATATCTGGTAATTCCTCGGACAATCGGGATAGAAATAATTCTTCCTGGCGAAGACCGAACGCCTTCGCACATCGCATCCAAGTGCTGTTCCGAGCAGAACAGCCATCCTGACTGCTTCCCGGTTGACGACCGGGAGAGCTCCGGGAAGGCCAAGGCAGACCGGGCAGACACGCGTATTGGGTTCTCCTCCGAATTCGGCGGGACAGGCGCAGAAGAGTTTTGTCGCTGTAAGAAGCTGAACATGGATTTCCAACCCGATAACCGCTTCATACTTCCCGTCTCTCATCGCTCATCCCCTTCACGCTCACCGGACCGGCTGTAGTATCGTTCAACGAAACCGAACGATCCTTGCAGGACTCTCGCCACTCTGAAGACTATATCTTCCCTTCCCTCGCCAGCGATTATCTGCATCCCCACCGGAAGCCCGTCGCCGGTGACTCCGACCGGCACGGAAATAGCCGGAAGCCCGGCTATGCTGGCCGGCGTAGTAAAGATATCCGACAAATACATCGAAACAGGATCGGCCAGTCTTTCTCCAAGCTCAAAGGCCGGTTCGGGAGTCGTCGGCAGTATGATAGCGTCAAACTCCTCGAATATTTTTTTGAAATCATCCTTTATTTCCGCTCGTGCCCTGCGAGCCCTGGAATAATACCGGTCATAATATCCGGAAGAGAGCACATATGTTCCAAGGAGGATCCGTCTTTTGACCTCCGCCCCAAAGCCTTCGCCCCTGGTCTCTTCATACATCCGTATCAAAGTCTCCGCGTCGGACCTCATACCATACCTGACACCGTCAAAGCGCGCGAGATTCGAGGAAGCCTCCGCATTGGCAATGATATAGTAACAGGCTATCGATTTATCCATTCCAGGAAGTTCCGCGCTGCCTGTCGTGCATCCCGACTCCATGACCGCGCTGACAGACCGGGCAAAAAGCTCTCTGACCGCACCGTCCATCTCCCATTCGGGACTCCGCAAGGGGACACCGACTCTCAGCCCCTCGATATTCCCGGCGGTACCGGTCGTCCACGATTCTGTCTCTCCCGATATAGATGTCGAATCGAGAGGATCTTTTCCGGAGAGTACACGCATCAATAGAGCGCAGTCATCGACATCTCTCGCGATCGGTCCGATCTGGTCCAGGCTGCTCGCGAACGCGATCAGGCCATACCTCGAGACCCTTCCATAAGTACCCTTCATACCAGTCACACCGCAGAACGAGGCGGGCTGGCGGATCGATCCACCTGTGTCCGACCCGAGAGCGATCGGTACCATACCCGCCGCGACGGCGGCAGCCGAACCGCCACTCGACCCGCCGGGAGCGCGGCTTTCATCCCATGGATTGCGTGTCGTATGAAAGGCTGAATTCTCAGTTGAGGATCCCATGGCGAATTCATCAAGATTCGTCTTCCCTATGATGACTGCCCCCGCGTCTTCCAGTCGCCTGACAACGGTAGCATCATATGGAGGCTGATAACTTCCCAGGATACGTGACGCGCAGGTCGTCGGCATCGTGCTCGTGCAGATATTATCCTTTACGGCAACGGGCACTCCAAACAGGGGACGCCCATCGATTCCTTCGCCATCAAGCCTCAAGGCACGCGCCATCGCGCCTTCCGCGTCAATATGCAGAAAGGCCCCGACAACACCCTCTTTCGAGTCTATTCCGTCCAGACAGGCCCTGACGGCCTCGGAGGGAGTCGTCTCGCGCCGCTTGTAGAGGTCAAGAAGCTCGATAGCTGTCAACCTGGCAAGATCGTGCATCACGAGGACCTTTCACTTCCTGGAAACATCTTCTTCACTATCGATAACGGCAGGCACCCTGAAATGTCCGGTTTTGCTGTCCGGCGCCTGTTCCAGAACGGTCTCTCTTTC
>JAGLYV010000035.1 GCA_023131975.1 Candidatus Krumholzibacteriia bacterium
TCATGAACGGCATCATCCCGGATATCCGCGACTTCCAGGCGACGCACGAAGTCTATGATCCCTGCAAGCTGGATCCTCAACGTTTCCCTCTCCCCTGTTTCCAGCCGGATCCTCGCCAGCCCTTCGAGCCGCAATAATTCTTCTTCAGACAATCGCATCAAAGGCCCTTCTTCAGTAAAAGCAATACATCGTATTCAAGCTAGCAACAGGTAACACCCGATGTCAACTGCAGTTCTGTCAAGAAACGTCTCTTGCAAAAATATTCTGCACAATCTATATTTTACGGGTACCGGGTCCGCACCAATACCCCCACCACCACAGAACGGAGTCGTCGATGTCGCTATCCCCCTGTTTCCGCCTTATCATGACTGCCACGGTTCTTTCTTTTCTTTTCCATTCAGGTTGTGCCACGAAGGACGATCGCTCGTCCGGTGACACTTTCCCCGTACTGACCGGCGACTATTTTGGACAGGTCCCTCCCGGAAATGAACCTGAGCTGTTTGCGCCCGGACTTATCTCGACCTGCCTGTTCACAAGGGATGTCGCAATGACGCCTGAGGGCGACGAGATCTTCTTCACGAGCGTCGTCGGCAGATACAATATCACACAGATCCTCCACACCAGAAGGATCGATGGTGTATGGACCAGTCCCGAGGTCGCTTCTTTCTGCGGTAATATCGACTACATGGACGCTGAGCCGTTTATCACCCCCGATGGTAAACGTCTTCTATTCCTTTCAAACAGGCCTGATACGGCCAACGGAAAGCCCGCCAACCAGGATATCTGGGCTGTGGACAGAACGGAAGGCGGCTGGTCGGAAGCGTATAATATCGGCGGTCCGATCAATACAGAGGCCCCGGAATTCTTTCCTTCAGTCACGAGGGACGGCACTTTCTATTTCACCCGGACCGTGGGACGGTCCAGTTATATCTTCCGCTCACGGTTGATCGATGGGAAATATGCGGAGCCCGAGAAACTTCCAGAACAGGTAAACTCCACAAACCAGCAGTACAACGCCTTTATCGCTCCGGATGAAAGTTATATCATCGTACCGACCGGGGGGCGTGAGGATTGCCTCGGTGGGGACGACTACTATATCTGTTTCAGAAACACGGACGACACGTGGAACGAACCCGTAAACATGGGGATCCCGGTCAACTCAAAATACGGCAGTGAGCATTCAGCATACCTGTCTCCGGACGGCAGATACTTTTTCTTCATGTCCGCTAGAATGAGTGATGATATAGTATTCCCGAACGGCAGGATCACACGTGACCTGATGCTCCGCATGCATAACGAGCCCGGAGGGGTACAGGCTTCCATCTACTGGATGGACGCATCGTTCATCGAAGGACTCCGTCCCTGAGGATGAATCCGCCACCTATCTGAATTTGAACGGCGCGTAACTGGCAAGAAACTTTTTCGTCCCGAAACCGGTGAACTGGACCGAGACCTTCATCTCCTGACCGGTTCCCTCTATCTTTTTGATAGTCCCTTCCCCGTATGAGGGATGAAAGATCACCACACCCACCCTGTATCTTGTATCGCTCTGCCTCGTATTTTTGCTGGAGGCGAATGACTCCGGAGAATCGACCCGCTTGAAAAGATCGTCTCCATAGCTCCCGGGACGCGCGCTCCCTGACACCTCCACCAGTTCAGCGGGGATCTCCCCGAGGAATCGGGAAGGCCTGTTTCCAGTCCAGTTACCGAACTGCATCCTGCTGGAGGCGCATGTAAGAACGAGCTTCTCCATAGCCCTGGTCATCCCGACATAGAAGAGCCTCCTCTCCTCTTCCAGTTCGACATCGTTGTCGAACGCCGAATAATGAGGCAGCAGACCTTCTTCTACACCAGTGACAAACACGGCTCGATATTCGAGCCCCTTCGAATTGTGTAATGTCATCAGGGAGACCTTTTCATCGTTCTTCAGGGAATCGATAGCGCTGACCAGGGCGATCTCCTCGAGAAATGCCGCGAGAGACGGATCCTCTGACATCGAAGAAAAACGCTCGGTCTCATTAAGGAGTTCTTCGATATTCTCCATGCGGACCTGTTGAGTCTTTGGATCTTCCCCGAGGTACTCCCTGTAACCGACGGTTTCGATCAATCCTGACAGGATCTCCCAGACAGTATCTTTCCTGGTTCGAAGCTGAAACGAGGCTATCATTTTCGAAAATTCCTCTATCCGGCCGCGCTGATTCGACGAGAGCTTCCCGATCACATCGTCCCTTCGTACCGCCTCCAGAAGATTGAGGGAACCAGCTTCTTTCTCAATACGTTCAAGAGTCACTTTTCCTATTTTCCTGCGGGGCACATTCACTATCCTGCGAAAATTCACATCATCGTCAGGATTGGCTATCAGCTTCATATATCCGAGCAGGTCCTTTATCTCTTTTCTCTCGTAAAACCTGAGACCACCTATTATCTGATAGGGTAGCCCTCCCCTCATCAATTCCGACTCCAGAGCCCTGGACTGAGCGTGAGTACGATACAGGACAGCGATCTCACTTCTCTTGAACCCGCTTCGGATCAATGAGACGATCGTATGTCTGACCACCGCGGCCTCGCTCCTGTCGTCAGGTTCATAGTCGATCAGAAGAGGTTCTCCGCGGCCTTTCTTCGACCACAGTTTCTTCCCTTTTCGCCCGATATTATTCGCGATCACAGCATTTGACGCTTCCAGGATAGTATTGGTGGACCGGTAGTTCTCCTCCAGTTTGATGGTCACTGTTCCCTCATATACCTTATCAAACTGGAGAATATTATCGATAGTGGCACCCCGCCAGCCGTAGATCGCCTGATCGTCATCTCCGACAACAAAAAGGTTACCATGCATGCTGGCCAGCATATCGATCATCATCATCTGTATCGTGTTGGTGTCCTGGAATTCATCGACCAGAACGTAACGGAACTGCCTGGAGTAACGCTCTTTCACCTTGGGATACGCCGTGAATAGTTCTACCACCCTGGTGATCAGATCGTCGAAATCGAATGAATTACATTTTTTCAGTTCACTGCAGTATCGCTGATAGACCTCCGCCTGAAGTTCCTCCACCACATCCGCCGCGTTTTCCAGTGCTTCTTCCGGAGTGACAAGGTCGTTCTTCCATCTCGATATCCTCGCCTTCAGTATCGAAGGTGGGTATTCGTCGAGTTTCCACCCTTTCTTTTTTATGATATCTTTAATAAGGCTCTGCGCGTCATCCTCATCATAGATCGCAAAGTTTCTTCTGAACCCTATATTCTCAGCCTCGCGCCTGAGTATTTTCAGGCCGGTCGCGTGAAAGGTGCCGACCCAGAAAGGAATCTTCTGTTGTCCGAGGTTCCTTTCAACTCTCGACCTCATTTCTCCGGCAGCCTTGTTGGTAAAGGTGAAGGCAAGTATACGCTCGGGAGATACCTTTTTCTCCCTTATCAGGTAGGATATTCTTTCGGTAAGGACCCTCGTCTTGCCACTTCCCGCGCCAGCGAGGATAAGGTAATGGCCCTCCGTGGCGAGGACCGCTTTCTGTTGTTGTTCGTTCAGTCCGGTGCTCATCTTCCCAGCCCTCTGGTTGTCCCCTTCCGGGCTCCAGTCGAACTGTCAGAACTGAGAACCCAGATAGAAGTGAAATACAGAATCGCCAGTGTATGAGAAATCCGTCGGCCAGGCAAGCTGGAAATTGAGGATGAGAAAACCGAATCTCATATAGAATCCCATTCCGAAATCGCTGTAGAATTTGAGTCCGTTGATCTCTCTGGCATCGATCCCCGCGGGCAGAGGCTCCACATACATGTCCTCCCCCCACACACTCCCGGTATCAAAAAAGAATGTCCCGCCGACATTGGTAAATCCCCATCTGCCGGGCCAACCGAAAATCAGGGCATCCACCAGAGGGTAACGGTATTCGAGGTTAAAAAGCATCATCTTCGGCCCCTGGAACTGAAGATAATCATACCCTCTCATCGTCAGGGGCCCCCCAAGGAAAAAATATCTCTTATCGAGACCATCGCTGACAGAACCTACTGCCCTGAACGCGAGGTAGTTCCTGTACCAGAGAGGCATGTATTTTCGATAGTCGGCAAAGAAAGTGGTCCTGGAAACATCATCGCCGGAAAAGGAAAGAGCCCGGGAAAAGCTGACCATCCACCTGGAACCGATCACCGGACCGTAAGAACCATAATATGCCGAATCGTGGACAAGGGATATCGAAGGCTGCAACAGCCTTCGGGTCGATATTTCGCCCGCCAGGGGAACATAATATCCTCCGTAACTCTCATTTTCGTCCCAGGTCAGGAACTCCCTTTCGCTTATATATGCCTGAAGTTCCAGTTCCACCCTTGTAAAGGTCGAGAACGGAAAACTTGCATTTCCGAAGACTCCGTAATTTCTTTCAGAGAAAAATCGATAATCAGTGAATGCTTCTCCGATCGAGGAGAATCTCGAATTGAGGTAGTTCTTGAACTGGAACACTCCCACCGAATAATCGATACGTTTTTTCACGTAATAGTAGGAAAGCATAAGATCGCTATCCTCGATCGACCCGAAAAGATTGAATGCCAGAAAGAGATGATGGTCCCCAAGGAGATCGCTGAATGCTATCTGGTTTGCCAGACCGAATCCGAAGCCCGTAGAAAAAAACAGACCCATTCCGTTACCTATGTAATCAGGGGAAAATTTGGCATCGTAGGGTCTGATCGTTCCGATCTCCTTACGGAATTCGTTCCTCATGGCCTCGAGAGAATCGGGATCGATATCTTTTTTCGAATCCTCCTCGATCACAACATCCGGAGTCTCTACGGGGATCTTCCACTTCATCCCTGGAAGTTTCCCTCCTGTTGGAGTTCCCCCGACACTTTCGACCCTCACCGAACCGGAGATCTCAAGAACATCCTCCCCACCGGAGTCAAGCGAGCCAATACTCCCTTCGTCCACTCCACCATCAACAAAGGCCCCGGGATCCTGAAACATCATTTCGCCCGAAGGTATCATTCCGAACGAAGGCCATTCCGCACTGAATTTCACCATGAGGGGACTGCCTGTAGAATAGGAGACCGCAGATTTATCGATGAAACTGTCCATTATGTACAGGTCGTAGCCAGCCATGTTAAACCCGGAATAAACAAGATTGTCTCCAATACTCGAGTATGACGGATTGAATATACCTCCCGGCACATCAGTAAATCTGTAATAGCTGCCCACCTCCAGGCTTCCCCTGTAAAGGTTGCTGACACCGGTCTCGTCGGATGTAAATATTATCTCTTTCCCGTCAGAAATGATAAGCGGGGATTCGTCGTTACCCGGCGTCGCTATCAGAAGTTCTTTTTCGCCGCTGTCAAGATCTATGCTCCAGATATCACCTGTCACATCAAGGAGATTTCTCATAGAGGTAAAATCAACGCCTGTAAGTCTTGGATTACCGTCATCCCCCTGATTAAAACCATGCTGTACCGCGACCTGGGGAAATCTCGTATATGCTATTCTGGTCCCTCCGGGAAACCAGGATAGATATTTTTCGTCTTCCAGATCGTCTGTGACTCTCAGCAGCGATTGTTTCCCGATATTATAGACATATATGTCTGTCTGACCATCTATTGTCCCGACAATAGCGATCGATTCTCCGATCGGTGACCACGAGGGATTAAAAAAGAAATCGAGAGGCAATTCGATCTTCTTGAGTATTTCTCCGCCGGGAACCTTCATTATGAAAAGTTTGTCCTTCCCATCTGACTTGGCCACAAAAACGATACTTTTACCGTCCGGGCTCCACGACAGGCTCGATTTCAAAGTGCGTATATACTCAAACTCGCTTGACATAGAGCTGGAAAGAAGCTTGCCGGTCACCTCCCCGGTAAGGGAATTCATAAGGTAGATACCCTGGAGTCCACTCCTGTCGGAATAAAATACGATATTCCTTCCGTCAGGAGAAAAAACAGGTTTCGAGTTCATGTAGTGATGTTTCTTCATATGATCGGTGAGCTGTCTGCCAAAAAAATCGGGTTCCTCCTTACCGGCATAGACCGGCCAGTATCTTTTTCTGAGGTCCTTTTTCCAGTCTTGAGTCAGTTGCTGCGTGGTCAACCCGATCGAGTTCTGAAGAGCGATCTCGAGTGACCTCTGATACCGGAGCTGATCCATCAATTCGACGATCTTCTCATTGCCATACGTCCTGCATATATAGTCAATGGCCGACTGCCCGGCCTTGTAATTCATATATCCGCCCGCATAAGCCAGATCAAAGGGGAGATAGTCGAAGATCGTGCCATCCCGCATGAACATCTCACATTCATCGTCCATGCCGCCTATCGAATAGTATTCCGCCATTCCTTCGGCAAACCATAACGGGATCCGGAACAGGAAACTGCGGGAGAATACGGATCTCAGAAGATTCCCATATATGATATCGAACTGGAATATATGTACCAGCTCATGGATCGCGGTATGACTGAAATCGACGTTTGAACCACTGAAATGCAGGACCATCCGTCTTCTACTCGGCTCTGCAAAAGCCTGGACTCCCTCAGGAAGCAGTTGCCATGTCGTATTGGTCTGCTGAAAATCGGTATGACTGCCATATATAATAACGGGTATACGCCATTTAAGTTGATGATCAAAATCACCCGACAGCTTGCCATAACCGTACTCAAGGATTACCGCCGTCCTGGCGGCGAGATCCCTGTATCCTTCGCTGAAATGGATATCAAAATGTGGAGTGGTAAGTATGCTCCAGTGGAAATCCTTGTATTGTACCTTGTTCTTGCCGAACCACCATGCCTGGGAATTGCTGCCGGTGGGAAAAGAGAGAGTGGTCGCCAGAGTCAGCAGAATAATCACGACACGCTTCAAATATACCGCACCTTTCATCGTAATCATCCTCCAGGGTTCAACATGAGAGCCGCTTTAAAGATGGCGTTTCAACTCTTCTTCTTCAAGTAAAAACCTCATTTAGAACTCCCACCTGATCTTAAGGTCGACGTTGTATTCATCACCGCTTCTCCTGCTGCCTCCCTGAATCAGTTTTTCGGAATACATGATGACCTCGGACCGGATCTGAAACAGTCGGCTCAATCTGTATTCAACTTCGAAATGTCTGGCCGTAGAGATCGACAACCCTTGCTTGTATTTAACGTAGAGCCCCTCAGACAGGTACTTCCCTATCGCTACCACTGTCTGGTTCAGCTCGAATCCTGACGATACTCCACCGGCCCCGCCTGACGCCTCCAGCTCTATGGTGATTCCCTCCATCTGGGAATTGAGCATCTTCTCAACATAGTTTGCCGCCAGATTCTGAGCGGTGTTCAACGCTCTCCAGCCGGCTTCCGTCCCGTCCTCCCCTCCAACTACTCCTCCCCCGAGCATCTTCCAGATATCAGTCTCGCTGTATCCTGGATCTTCATGGTAAAGGGAGAGCCTCGGCTCGATATCGTCCTGATGCCAGGAAAGTAACAGGTATATTTTTCTACCCTCTGGATCCAGTGTCTCGGCCTCGATATCGACGATCGGCCTCATACTCTCAGCATGAACGAATTCAAGTCTCCCGGTTTTGACCCGGAACTTATTGTTATACACATTGTACCAGCCCCTGATCAGATCCAGCTTGCCTCTCAGATATGTTCCCCTGCGGTCGTGGTGGATCGTAACATTTCCCTGCATTTCAACATTGGCGTCGGGAGTCTTTATCCAGGTATTTCCTCTTGCTTCCAGTTCGATTTCCGCTAACCAGCGGGGAAGCTCCATCGTCCCTTTCGTGCCGGTCGATGAGAACTCACCTATATCGAAATAGACCTCCGCCCTGTTGACATCAAGCATCCCTGTAATGGAAGGGACGAGGCGTCCCTCATGTTCCAGAGTACCGACTTTCAGGTCACCTGAAACGACAGCCATTATATCAGGAATGCTTGCCAGGAGAAATTTGTCCAGACTGGCTCCAAGGTCGTACCTGGAAGGTCTCCATCCATCAAGGGTGATCGTTCCTCCGCAATCGAATGTACCATCACGCCCCTCACGGCCGACGAGGGATGTTATGGTAATGAGTGTATCTTCCAGTATCACTGTCGCGTTGACATCCCTGAATCTTTCTTCCATTCCGGAAAATCGGAAAGTACCGTCAAAAAGGTTAAGTTCACCATGGAGTTTCGGGTCGTTGAAAGTCCCGTCTATCCTCAGACCGACCGAATACCTGCCGCCCGCTTCAGCGACCACATCGGTCATTTCCGTAAAATCGGCAAGATCACTCTCTTTCATGTCCAGTTCGAGGTTCAACGGTTCGTTCCCGGCCGGTGAATAGAACCAGTCCGCTTCCTCGACAGGTATCTTCCCGCTGAAAAAGCCTTCTTTTCCACCGGGGCACAGAAGGCTACCCTCCATCAGGAACCCATCCTTGTCCACGGACGCGTCGAAACGGACACCGTGCAGAGTGATTGGATCTGAAGCCAGACTGTCTATTACTCCTTCCATAACTATCGATGGATGTACAAGTGAATCTCTTACCGAGACAGTACCGGTAAACTTCCCGCCGTTAAAAAATGATCGGTCTGTCATCCGGAGAAAAGGCGCCATCTCCAGATTATCACATTCGGTTCTTATATCCAGGCTCAGCTCGTCCCATCCCCTACCATTACCACCAAAAGCCTCGACGTATCTCAATCCGGACAGAGAACCCGAAAGCATGAAAGTTCCTCCCGGAGAAGCAACCCGCATATTATCTATGGCTGTCACGCCTTCCGAATATTCAGCCACGAGTCGAATGCTGTCTATCTCAATCGAGTCAACAGCAGCCGGCCCGGCAGAAATATCCAGATCAAAGCATGGATCACTGATCGATCCACTCAGACTCAGGCTCCCCCGCGTCCTTCCCTCAAGAGGGACCGACACGATCCCCGCCTCCTCGACAAGCGATAATCCAAGCCTTTCGAAACGCAAGGCGCTGTCTATCTTTCTTTCCCTGCTCTCATAACGACCGTCAAGATAGAGTGCCCCCATTTTTGAATGCAGCTGGATATCATGAATGTCTATCTTACCGCTTTCCAGTGTGATCTCGGAGGCTCCTCCGCTTGTCCAGTCCTCTCCCAGAACGTTGATCTCGGCGTTTTGAACAATAATAGAGACTTCTCCATCATCAGCACTTACCGAGATGCTCGCTTCTCCCAAAAATCCGGGGCGTGAAAGTCTCAGTTTTTTTATATCTGTGATCCCGTCTATGTATTCCAGAGAAAGCGCCATATCGTCGAAAGGAATCGGCCCTACATGGCATGTATCTCCCTCCATCTCCATGAAGAAATCGCTGGATTCTCTCTTCTTCAGGATCAGCTTGACATCACCTGTCGATACCTTGGTGAATTCATATTCGAGATTCGAGAATCTTCCATTCGCAATCAGGTCCCACTCTTTCAGATTTCCTTCCCAGATCCCGTTCAACGACACATCGCCCCTGTACTCTTCGATATCGAAATACGGAAAGAGCGTATCCTGCCTGGCAGCGTTCAGATCGAAATAGAACTTTATTCCTCCGCCTGTCGTTATCAGGCCGTCCGACCTTATGTCATGTGTGGGAGATTCGAGGACGATGGAATGGAAAGTTGTAGTGTCTGCCACGAACCCACCTATGATCCTGCCGCTATCAAATGGGATTCCCCTGAAATGTCCCTCCTGGAGGTCCAGATCGAACCGCAATCCGGCCGGAGAGGGCCCGTAATCGAGCTTTATCAATCCGTTCAGCATTGTCTCCGGCAGATTCACTCCCCTGACAAACCCGGCAGAAAGATCGAGTCCTTTCGCGTCAAGCTGAAGGGAGACCGAATAGTTACCTCCAAGGACCAGTTCTCCGGTTCCATCGATCTCCGAACCGTTAAACCTGCCCCATCCCCTGTTCATAAGTAATACCGGGGATCTCCATGACATATCGATCCGGAAGGATTCAAGTGCGTACCCCGAGAAGATCCCGTTGACCATACCTCTGATATCGAGACTTCCCGGCACTCCTCGTACAGCCAGAGCCCCCTGAAGTTCTCCATATTGTGTAGTCTTAATCCCGAGCGCTCTGGTTACCTCTTCGACTTCCAGTGGCTCCGCCGCTATATTCAGGTCGAAGAACATCGAATCCGGGTCAACGGTCCCATTGACTATCATGGTGGATTCATCGAGTTCGAGGAAAAGATCTTCGAGCCGCAGGATTCCCCCGGCGCTTCGATTCAGGTCGCCATCATCGTTACTCCACCGCAGGCCTCCATTAATATTCCTGAAATGCAGCATCCTCCTGATATCTTCTCCACTACCGCTTTCTATATCGATCTTCAAACCGTCGCTATCAGCAGTGATACGCCCGTCCAGATCCAGTTTCCTGACGGCATCGGCCATCCTGGGCCCCTGGTATATAAACTGTCCCTCTCTGATGACGAACCTGCGGATCTCAAAAGAGGGGTTTGTGCCCGCCACGTCACCCCCTGAATGTGGGAAAACGTTGATTCCGGATGTGTCCGGTTTTATCCATACATGCGGCCTGTCGAAGATGATAGTCTTGATAACCGGGTTCATGCTGAACATGGAATGCAGGTCATATTCACACTGTAATCTCTCTATTCGGACTACATCATAGGAAAAGTCATCCCCATTATACCTGACATACAGCCCGTCAAAGGTAACGTTCTTCAGAGGATTACCGGAAAGACGGTCGATATGAAGAGAAAACCTGGTGCCCGCAAAAAAGAACCTTGTAAGCATCTGGCTCGCCCTGTGGGCAAAGAAATCGGTGTGAAATATCAACAAGAGGACAATAATTACCGTCATGGACAAGGCTATTATCAGCGATATCCAGGAAGTTATTTTTGATTTCAGTAACCGCTTGACCAAATTCAGAGCTCCCTGTTAGAAGATCTGTCCGAGACTTATATGAAGACGATAATCAAAATCCATATCTACCGACCTGACCACAGGGAATCCCAGATCTATTCTGATCGGCCCGACTGGTGTGTAATATCTGATTCCAAAACCTATACTTACCCTGAGATCATCGGGCATGACTTCGGCTTCCTCGCGAAACAGGTTAAAGTCATGCATTGAGATATCATCAAATCCATTCCATGAATTGCCCGCGTCTATGAAAGCCGCACCGCCGAAATTGTATTTCGAAATGTAAGGGATAGGAAACCTCAGTTCCAGATTGGTCAGTACCATCACATTCCCTCCCTTGGATTCTCCTGTGCTGCCGACAGGCCCCAGAGAGTTCTCTTCATATCCGCGCACCGAATTGCCTCCACCAAGAAAAAATCTGCTTTCCACGGGCAATCCCGCTTCCCTGCTGTCCCCAAAAGCTCTGGCATATCCGACTCTTATCCTGTACGCGATAGTCGTACTCTCACCCATCGTACGATACTCCTGATAAGATGGAATGATGGAATAGTAATTATCCTCGCCCCCCAGGATCCCCCCCGCTATTCTGCTCTCAAAAGTGATATAATGTCCCCGCCTTGGATTGAAATAGAAATCCCGCGTATCTCTCCTGAATGTGGCATCGATAGAGCGACGTCTGGATTTTTCTTTTTCATCCACGACCGCCTCTCTTCGCACCTTCTCATAAAAATATCCGAGTAGAAACGAAGTGTGGCGTGAAAACCTTCTCGATACCGTTCCATTGAAACTGACCGCCTCCACGACAATAGGCTCCACGGTGGCATCACGTTCGTAAAAGGCTCCTATGATAAAAGTATTCCAGGTGGAAAGAATATGGGGAAAGGCCAGCTCCATCTCATGCCTCTCGAATTTATTCTCAAGATCCATCCTGTCTATCGAATAATCCCCTTCACGGAACAGGCTGAAAGCGAATTCGCTTCTGGTGTTCAAAGCGTACCCTCTGCCCAGCACGTTTCTCTGACCCCACTCCGCGAATACTCTGTTAGCATGTACATTCCCCACACCAAATCCGGTCTCTACATAACCCATCTTCCGCTCACGGACCTGAAGGTGCAGGTCAACGCTCCCCTTCTCAATATCAAGTGCTCTGGGCTCCACCTCCACCGATGTAAAACAACCCGTACTGTATAGATTCTGTTTGCTCTCTACGATTTTCGCCAGGTTGAAGTATTCTCCACTCCGCACCCGAAGTTCCCGCCTGATCAGCCTTTCCACCACGGAACCATTACCAGATATAAATATATCCTTTATCTTTATCGGGTTTCCCGGAGCCATCTCCCACGAGATGTCGACTCGCGCGGAATCGACGACAGTCTCACAGGAAACCATGGCACCAAGATACCCTCTTTCGAAGAATTTACTGAATATCGTATACTTATCGACATCGAGAAGGTTTGGATTGTACGGCTTATCTTCTGTCAGCTTCAGGCCTTTTCGCAATTCACTGTCATCGATCAGGGAACTTCTGCCCAGCGACAGGGTTCGTACCGTCGTCTGAACTCCTTCGTTTATCATTATCCTGATCGATACGCTGTTGTCACTTTCATCCCTGTCGAGTGATTCAAGCGACACCGATGCATCAAAGAAACCATTAATATTATAAAAAGTCCTGACAGCCTCTATGTCCCGTCTCAGAAAATCTCTCCTGAAAGACGGCTTTCTGAAGAAGCTGAAGAATCCCGCTTCCCTGGTCCTCATCCTCTTCTTTAAAACTTTGTCTTCGAAAGACCTGTTTCCCAGAATGACGATCTTTTTTACAGTGGGCAGGTCTGCTCCGAAATCATCGGCAGACAGGGGTACGGACAGTACCGCGAGTACAATGACAGCCAGAAAGACCGTCTTAAGTCTGACCGGAGAGAATCTGGACTTATTCCATACCATTACGATTGACATAATCCCCATTGATATTGTTATATATGACAATGGAACGAGATACAATACAATCAGAGACTGGTGGACAGGTCGCCCATAGCCATGACAAGCCCGGTCCATACTGGAGGGTCTCCCTGATTTTTCGACGCCCCATGATCCTCACATTCTGCGCGGTCCTTATCGCGACTACCATCGGTTGCTCAAAACCGCAGGAAATAGCCTCCGAGAAAAACAGCACACTTACCCCGGATGAACGATATATCGTTCAACTCTATATGAAAATAAACGATTTAGAGAAAAATCTCCAAGAGAATCCATCTGATAGCATAAAAAAATGGGATGAACTCCGCGGGGAGGTCGATGAGGATAGAATCCGGGCGATTCTGACCGACCTCGAGAAAGACCCCGAAAGGTGGCTTCCCGTCTACGGAAGAATCACAGAATTACTCGACAGAAAAGAGTAAACCTCATCTCATAAGATTAAAGATATCCAGGAACAGGATAAATGCCATCAGTGCGATCAGTATGTAGAACCCTATCTGCAGCATCACATTCTGGACCTTCGGACTCGGTTTCACACCAGTCGTACCTTCCAGCAGGAACAGGACAAAATGCCCCCCGTCGAATGGAAGTATCGGCAACAGGTTGAATATGGCCAGGTTCATCGAAAAGAATGCCAGGAAATTAATCAGATAGCTGAATCCCCACCTGATCATATCGCCTGCCATCACTCCCACCCTGATAGGACCACCAACGGCGCGCAGGGTAGCTTTACCGGTGACAAGTTTCCCCAGAAAATCAATGATCGCCATGAACAGATTGTTGAAAGCCCTCGTCCCATAAACAACTGATTCGCTGAATGATACAGGGACCTTGTCGTAGTACTCACCAACACCTATCGCTCCGACCTGGACCACGTCCAGCTTTTCTCCCTGCGAGGGAGCGTCCATCCCTGTCGGTGTGATCATCGCGGAAAGAAATTCTTCGTCCTGCCTCCACGTGAATTTCAATGGAATCCCGTTATGGGAATATATCTTCTCTGCGACTTCTATGTATGTGTACACAAGTGTATCGTTTATTGCGATGATCTCCGCGCCTCTTTTCAGCCCTGCCTCTTCTGCCGGACTGTCTCGCTTTACGTCTCCGATCCTGGCCGGGCCAGACGAAAATATCCCGAGGGTCAGCCTTTCGGCTTCTTCATCCCACCTGGGTACAATAGAAAAGGTCAGGGTCTCTTCGCCCCTCAGTATCTTGAAAGTGGATCGTACGCCCTCTTCGTAAACGACCAGATCTCTTATCTGCGAATCCTTATCGAGGCCATGGTCGTTGATCTCGATCACTCTGTCTCCACGGAGAAGGCCTGCCTCCTCGGCAGGTGACCCCGCGACGACTCCGCTGATTATAGAATCAGGTTCTCTGACAAAGATCCCCTGTCCCCAGATATTGAATATATAGAGCAGAAGCGCCAGGACCGCGTTCATTACCGGTCCGGCCAGAACCACAGACATCCTCTGATAGGGGTTCTTGTTCCTGTAGAGCCGGTGTTCTGGAATATCCAGGTCATCGACCTTTTCCTCGCCATCTTTCTTGCCTCCCTCGTCCGCATCTTCCCCGGCAAACTTTACGTATCCCCCGAAAGGAAGAGCGGATATGGCGTATTCTGTCTCTCCCCATTTGAACTTCAGGATCTTCGGGCCAAAACCCATGGAAAAGGTGATTACATATATCCCGTTCATCTTTGCGACCAGAAAATGTCCCAGTTCATGAACAAGTATCACGATGCTCAAAACAAATAGAAATGCGGCTATAGTCAGTAACATGTATCCTCCGTAACCCCTTCTATCCCGGCATATTTATCGCGCAGGAATTCTCTGGTCCATCTATCAGCCTCCAGAACGTCTCCGACAGTCTCTATCTTTGCCGGAGAATGCGCTGAGAGGGCTTCCTCTATCCATTCAATTATCGCCATAAACCCTATTCTACCCGACAGAAAATTTGATACAGCCATTTCGTCGGCAGCGTTGAGTACGACAGGAGCCGTACCTCCGGTCCTCATCGCCTCTACACTCAGTTCAAACCCCCGAAACCTTCCCTTCTCCAGGGAATGAAATTCGAGACTGCAGAGCTCATCGAGAGACAGCTCCTTCCATGGAAACTCTCTGACTTCGGGAAAGAAGAAAGCATTCATTATCGGCAATCTCATATCCGGAGGACTGAGATGTGCAAGAAGCGAACCATCTCGCATCCTGATCAGGGAATGTACTATAGACTGCGGATGTATGACAACCTTGATATCATCTATGGGAAAATCAAACAGCCAGTGTGCCTCAATGACTTCCAGTCCCTTATTGATCATGTGAGCCGAATCAACAGTCACTTTCTTCCCCATGTTCCAGGTAGGATGGTCAAGGACCTGTTCGAGAGTCACATCGACCAATGTCTCCGGATCCCTGTTAAAAAACGGGCCTCCGGAAGCGGTAAGGACAAGCTCCGTAGTCTTGTCTCGATTCCCGGACAGACACCTGCTCAGGGAGAAGTGCTCACTGTCCACAGGGATTATCCTTTCCCTGTCCTTACCGACCATTCCCATGACCAGCCCGCCTCCCGTAACAAGGCTCTCCTTGTTTGCGAGAGCCACACTGCATCCGCATTCAAGAGATGTGATAGTGGGCATCAGGCCGGATATCCCTACAAGAGCATTTACGACAAGATCAGGAGAGGTCTCCCGGATCATGGCCTCGATGCCAGTCGGGCCGGTTCCCACCAGCCTCCCGGCGAAAGACCCGTCTGAAGAAAGCAGGCCCTGCAGGAGGTCATCATCCCTGATAGTAAATTTCGCCTCCGGGAACTCGACAAGCTGTTTTTCGAGCAAATCGACGTTTCTGCCCGCTGCCAGCCCTACGACCTCGATATCACCTATACCTGCGCCAGCTATCTCCAGAGCAGCCTTTCCTATCGATCCTGTCGACCCGAGAATCAAAACCTTTTTCAAAAAAGACCTTCTTATTCGAGAATAAAATATTTTAGAAAATAATAGATCATAGGCGCCGTAAAAAGCAGAGAATCGAATCTATCAAGGACTCCTCCATGCCCCGGTATCGCTCCGGATGAATCCTTTATCTTCACGTCACGTTTCAGCATCGACTCGACAAGATCACCCAGTTGACCAATGATCGAAGCCATGAATGCCAGCCCTATGGCCTCATATATCCCCAGGAAAGTAAGCAATGTCTGCCTGACGATCAGTATTCCCGCAATTGAGAATACGAGTCCGCCCAGGGCACCTTCGATCGTCTTTCCCGGTGATATCGACGGAAAAAGCTTGTGCTTACCAAACAACCTGCCGATCGTATAGGCTCCCGTATCGTAGCACCATGTCAGCGTAAAGATCATTATAACGAAGTAATATCCGTACCTGTATTCCAGGCCCGCGAGGACGGGGAGTTCCCGTATGAGAACAAGATGGCTCCCGAGCCATGCGACATAGAGGACGCCAAAAACAGTAACGGAGATATGATATACCGCAAGCCCCTTCTCTCTTCTCGCCAGTTCCATCAGCATAATACCGATAAAGATAATACTCAGGAGAAAATTCACGTATATACCCTGCTGGAAGAATATGTACCATGGAAGGGCAATGCCACTGAGGATCCCTATAGTCTTGTAGGGAGACAACCCCTTGACTTCCATCATCCTGTAAAACTCCAGCAGACCGACCAGGATGATGATGTCAATGAGTATCAGGTAGTATATACCTCCCCGCCACGCGATGACTAAAAGGCATGGAAGGAAGATGGCGGACATGACCAGGCGAAGAAACAGGGAACTCGATTTATCCGACCCTGACTTTTTCTTTTCACCCTCATTCTGATATCCGATATCGCTCATTTCCGACTCTTCACTCCTCCAAACCGCCTCTCGCGCCCCATAAAATCATTCACTGCCGCCAGCAGATGTTCCTCCCTGAAATCCGGCCAGTAGAGATCCGTTACGAATATCTCCGAATAAGCGATCTGCCACAACAAAAAATTACTTACCCTGAGTTCCCCACTACTCCTGATCAACAGATCCGGATAAGGAAGGTCGGGCGAATAGAGGTAGCTCCTGAATGTCTCTTCATCTATCGTGCCAGCACTGATCTTCCCCTCACCGGCATCCTCCGTGATCCTGTTTACCGCATCCAGTATTTCAGCTCTGCCACTATAACTGAGACAGAGATTCAGGATCATGCCGTCGTTACCAGAAAGCTTCTCGATCGTCTTCTCGAGTTCTTTTCGGGTCACATCGGGAAGAAGTTCAAGTCGGCCCATAGCTCTCAGCCTGACATTGTTCTCATTCAGTTCCAGGTATTCAGATCTCAAGACATTTCTGAGAAAGGTCATAAGGGCCTGGACCTCGCGTTTCGGCCGGGTCCAGTTTTCCAGAGAGAATGTATAGAGGGAAAGCACGGAAATCCCGAGTTTGGCAGCAGTGCGCACGACACATCTCACCGATTCCCTGCCGGCCCGGTGTCCCGCTATACGGGGCAATTTGCGCTGCTTTGCCCACCTGCCGTTTCCATCCATTATTATGGCAATGTGGTCAGGCAGCCTCCGATCGCCTTTCAGCGCGGCGATCTCCTTTTCCAGATCCATCGATTATCCATTCTGCCGTATATCTTCAGCAACACTTAAAACTCGAGTATCTCTTTTTCCTTGGCATGGGACACCTTATCCAGATCTTCGATAGACTTGTCCGTCAGCTCCTGGATTTCTTTGTGGTAGCGATGGTGATCGTCCTCGGGTATCTCATGGCTTTTTTCAAGTTTCTTTAATTTTTCGTTCGCGTCCCGTCGGATGTTCCTGATCGCGACTTTTCCCTCTTCGACCATATGTTTCACTGTCTTGACAAGTTCGAGTCTTCTTTCCTCCGTGAGCGGGGGAAGAGGAATCCTTAGAAAATTTCCATCACTCTGTGGGTTCAGCCCGAGATTCGATGATTGAATCGCCTTAACGATTTCGGCCACCATAGGTTTTTCCCATGGCTGTACCGTTATGAGTTTGGCATCGGGAACAGCAATATTGGCCACCTGGTTCAGTGGGACCATAGAACCATAATAGTCGACCCTGATACTGTCCAGGATGGTCGGCGAAGCCTTTCCCGTCCTGACTGTGGACAGTTCCGCCTCGACGTTCTCAATGGATTTATTCATATGATCTTCGGTTTCCGTAAAAATCGCATCGACCTGATCCATCTGACTTCCTCCTCACTTGACGAGAGTACCGATCTTCTCACCATTTAAGACTTTATTCAGATTACCTTTTTCCCTGATATTGAATACGATTATCGGGATCCCGTTATCCCGGCAGAGGGCTACAGCCGTCCCATCCATCACTCTCAGATCGTCTCTGAGTACTTCGGAGTAACTCAACTCTTCGATCATCCGGGCATCCTGATTCATTACAGGATCACGATCATAGATCCCTTTCACCTTTGTCCCCTTGACGAGGACATCGGCACCTATCTCAGCAGCCCTCAAAGCGGCTGCCGTATCTGTAGTGAAATATGGATTCCCCGTCCCTCCGGCCAGTACGAGGATCCTTCCCTCACTGAGATGATAGAGGGCCGCTCTCCTGGCGAAATTCTCCGATACCTGGCCTATAGCGAAAGGAGTCATCACCCGGGCTTCGATTCCCATTTTCTCCAGAGCGCCCTGCAGGGCCAGCGCGTTGATAACCGTACCGAGCATTCCCATATAATCGGCTGACACTCTGCTGACTGTCTTCCCGCTGAGCATCGAACCCCTGAGGATATTACCGCCTCCCGCGACTACCGCCAACTCAGCTCCAGTCGCGCGAGCATCTTTGAGTTCAGAAGCGAACTCCTCCACCATATCGAGATTAATACTCTGTTCGATGCCGCCAAAGACTTCTCCACTGACTTTGAGAAGCAGCCTCTTGACTTTCGGGCGCCCTGTCATCAACGTCTCCTTCCATAAAAAAGCGCAGGAGGTAACAGCCTCCCGCGCCATCTTATAACGCTCAGATAATCAACATATTAGCGTTCAGGATATTCACTCTCCCAATTGGAACCGTGCAAAACGTCTGATCAACATGTTCTCGCCGAGTTTTCCGATCGTCTCATTAAGAAGATCCCCCACCGTCATCTTATCATCCTTGACAAACGGCTGATCGAGAAGAACAGTCTCATGGTAAAACTTTTCCAGCTTACCTTCAACGATTTTATCCAGTACTTTCTCGGGTTTGCCAGACTGAAGCGCCTGATTTCTGAAAATCTCTTTCTCGTTCTCGATTACTTCCGCCGACAGTTCTTCTCTCTTTACTACGAGAGGGTTGGCCGCGGCTACCTGCATCGCGATGTTCTTGCCGAGAGTGATAAAATCATCCGTTTTGGCAACGAAATCAGTCTCACAATTCAATTCGACCATCACACCGAGTTTCTCGTTACTGTGAATATAAGAGAATATCTTTCCTTCGTTCGCTGCCTTGTGCGCTCTCTTGGCAGCTGAAGCAAGACCTTTTTCACGCAGGAACTTGACGGCTTCGTCAATATTCCCTTCTGTTTCCAGAAGAGCTTTCTTGCAATCCATCATCCCGGCCCTGGTCATCTCCCTGAGTTCTTTCACAAGCTTGGGTGCTATATCCATTTATCGATCCTCCAGTGACTTTCTATTCTGCAGCCTTACCCTTTTCTGACCCAGTATCCGGTTTTGCCTTTTTAGGCTCGGCTTTTTTTTCGGATGGGGCAGAACTATCGGGCGGCGTATTCTTCTTTTTCTTGTCCATGAAATCCTTGTTCTTCAGATACCTCGACCTGCCCTCGATAATCGCATCCGAGAGGGTCTTGGTGAACAGTTTAATGGACCTTATCGCGTCATCATTCGCAGGGATCGCCAAATCCACATCGTTGGGATCACTATTCGTATCGACAAGACCGATAAGAGGTATCTTGAGCCTTCTGGCTTCCCTGATCGCGATCGCTTCCTTATTCGTATCGAAAACGATTATGCATGCCGGCATCTTCTCCATCTTGCGAATACCGGAGAGTACCTTCAGAAGCTTCTGTTTGTGCTTCTCGAGATCGAGTCTCTCTTTTTTCGAGAGCTGCTCGATGCGCCCGTCTTTTTCCATCGCTTCCATGTCATCCAGCTTGGCTATGCTGACGCTGATCGTCTTGAAGTTTGTAAGCGTTCCACCGAGCCAGCGCTCATTGATATAATACATGTCACAACGGTCGGCATCCTCCTTCACGCTCTCTTTCGACTGACGCTTGGTCCCGACAAAGAGCGAGGTCTTTCCCTGCGCCGCGATGTCGACCAGCATGTCGTATGCTTCCTGGAGTTTCTGGAGAGTGATACGGAGGTCTATTATATATACGCCACTCTGCTCTTTATATATATATGGCTTCATCTTGGGATTCCAACGACGTGTCTGGTGCCCGAAATGAACGCCCGCTTCGAGCAGATCTTTGATCTGTACGTTCACGGAGTTACTCCTTCTGGTTTATCCTCCATCCCTTATTCAACCGATCCAATCCCCGAAGGGACACCAAGGAACGATAAGAGATGTGTGAATTCCGGTCTAACGCTTGGAGAACTGGAATTTCTTCCTGGCTCCGGGCTGACCGTATTTCTTTCTTTCTTTCTCCCTTGGATCTCTGGTCAGAAATCCGCCGGCTTTCAGGACCTTCCTGAGTGACTCGTCATGAAGCATGATCGCTCTCGCGATACCCAGCCTGATAGCTCCAGCCTGCCCGGCTGTGCCACCACCCTTCACGGAAGCCCTGATATCGAATTTGCTCACGGTATCGGAGACTTCAAGCGGCTGCTTGACCAACAGTGTCAGGCTTTCCCTCTTCATATAGTCCCTGAGGGACTCACCGTTCACGATGAGTTCGCCACTACCTTCAGTCAGGAAAACACGTGCAACAGCTGATTTTCTTCTCCCTATCGTGTGAAATACTTCTTTTGCCAAATCGTACACCTCCTTCCATCTGTCTAAAAACAGTCTGTTTCTCGATCAGGCAGATCAGAATTCAAGGATTTCCGGCTGCTGAGCTTTGTGAGGATGCTCAGTTCCACCATAGACCTTGAGTTTCTTGAGAAGCCTTCTACCGAGTTTATTCCGCGGGAGCATACCCTTGACGGCATTTTTCACCGCGAATGTGGGATCTTTTTCCATCTTGTCCTTGAAGCTGATCAGCTTGAGCCCACCGGGATACCCCGAATGAGACCAGTATTGCTTGTCCTCGCGCTTGTTACCGGTGACATGGATCTTCGAAGCATTTACGACGACGATAAAATCACCGATATCCATATGAGGAGAGTAACCCGGTTTGTGCTTGCCCCTTAGGACTGTGGCAATCCTGGTCGCGAGTCTTCCAAGCGTCTTACCGCTCGCATCGACGAGATACCAGTTTTTCTCGAAATCTCCATCTTTCAATATTGTAGTTTTCTGCATCCTGCTCCTCCATAAAGCACACTTCGCCCAGGAAAATTAAGTAACAAAATATAAACGGCTTCCGCCCGTCTGTCAAGTTTCTTTAGCGGACTTCAGTGATTATCCGACAGAAATATATAGCAATCCAGCTACTGGCCGGGGGAAAAGAACAATAACCTGATGTTTTCCCCGTATGGAGCCCGGATGACCGATTTTTCGGTAATTATCCCACTGATGAGGTCAGAGGGCGTCACATCGAACGCCGGATTGTACGTCCGGACACCTTCCGGAACGATTCTGATGCCATGAAAGTGTGTCAGCTCGGTCCCTGACCTCTCTTCGATGACTATTTCCTCTCCGGATCGTGTAGCCATGTCGAATGTGGAAAGCGGGGCTGCCACAAGAAACGGTATATCGAACCTGTCGCAAGTCGACGCCAGGCCGAATGTCCCTATTTTGTTGGCAGTATCGCCGTTCGCCGCAATCCTGTCGGCGCCCGTGATCACGATATCCACCTTTCCCGAGGCTATCACCGAATGGGCCGCACTATCGCAGATGATAGTCGTATCGATCCCGTTTTTCTCGAGTTCATACGCCGTGAGTCGGGCGCCCTGGAGCAATGGCCTGGTCTCGTCAGCGAATACTTTCACCTTTTTCCCCTGATCCGAGGCGCTGTATATAACGGAAAGAGCCGTTCCCAGACCTGCTGTGGCAAGCCCCCCCGCATTGCAGTGAGTCAGGATAGTCATGCCGTCGCTGATCAATCGGGCTCCGTTCAGGCCTATGCGCCTTTCGACTTCAATTTCTTCTTCATGTATATGAAAAGCATCGCCTGCTATTCTTCCACAATATACTTCCGGGCAGCGCTCCTCACTCTCCACTGCCCGACGCATTATATCGAGGGCCTGAAAAAGATTTACCGCGGTCGGCCTGGTCAGTGCCAGCTTCTCGATTGCCGCGATGAGCCTGGCCCCGCATAAATCGACATCCAATCCTTTCACCCGCTCCGGATCGAATCCAGTCGCCCTGTCGAAAATGAATCCTTTCCCGCCGGCGTCACCTTCTGCCAGGATATTCTCGAGTTCCAGAAGGACTCCGTACGCGGCAGCTATCCCGATAGCCGGCGCGCCGCGTACTTTCAGAGATCTGATCGCATCGGCAACATCCTCGACACAATCGAGATCGAGCCGAATATCCTTCCCCGGAAGCAGGGTCTGGTCGATTATCCTTACCCTGCCATGGATGTAATCCACAGTATCTATGAAAACACTCACCTATTCTCCAATCAGGTTCACATGGACGCGCCTTCCGCGCTCCCTGTTATCAAAATCAAGAAAGACTACCTGCTGCCAGGTGCCGAGAACCAGTTGTCCCCTGCTGACAGGGATCGTCATCGAAGTCCCGACAAGGGATGAGCGAAGGTGCGAAAACCCGTTACCGTCCCCCCATGTCGCGTCATGTTCATAGCCTACATTAGACGGTATGATCCTCTCCATGAATTCCGGAATGTCCCTGAGGAGGCCCGGCTCATATTCCATCGTCGTTATTCCGGCGGTCGATCCAGGAGTTATGACGGAGAGTTGTCCCGAAAGAATGCCGCTCTCCTGAACAGCCTCTCTCAGAAAACCGGTGATATCTACAATGGTCCCGTCACCGGAGGTCTGAAATTCATATTCTTTTTCAAAGGTCTTCAATCCACATCCATCCTTTTTCAACGTGATGATACATTCTCGAGTTTGCGAAACATTTTAAAAAGTCTCTGGACCGGAAGCCCCACGACATTCAGATAACATCCTTCGATCCGTTCAACAAAAACCGAGGCATGGCCCTGAATCGCGTATGCTCCCGCCTTGTCTACCGGTTCATCCATATCAGCGTACTTCTCGATCTCGCCCCTGGACAATTCTCTGAACCGCACTATTGTCGTCTCGACTTCCACAATCCGGGTATCAGGTAGAGTCGCAATGGCGATCCCCGTCAGCACTTTATGCGATCGGCCCGAAAGCCTCTCCAGCATCGATACTATCTCTTCCCGGTTTCCAGGTTTCCCCATGACTGTTCCTTCGCAGACAACGATAGTATCCGCTCCTATCACGGTCTTCCTGGGCTTTCCGCCCAGAACATCTACAGCCTTCAATTCGGCCAGGAGCGTCGCGATCTTTTCAGGATCTTTCCAGAATATCTCACTCTCATCGACATCAGGGGGAATCACTTCGAACTCAAACCCCAGCGAAGAAAGGATCTCCCTCCTTCTCGGTGAGGCAGAGGCCAATACGAGGTTGCTCTGAACTTCCATTGAAAGAAAAGGATTCAAGGATCATTACCCCCCGGGAAATGCATTTACATCATGAAGGATCTCTGTCGAGAATCATGGTCACAGGACCATCGTTCAACAGCTCTATATTCATATGAGCGCCGAAAACTCCCTCCGACACTCTCGGATAATGAGACTCCAGGATATCTATAAATCGGCGATAAAGCCCTGCAGCGTCACTTGGAGGCGCACTGTCAGTATAATCAGGCCGCCTGCCTTTCCTGCAATTACCGTAGAGGGTGAACTGTGATACTACAAGAAGTTCCCCCCCGATGTCCGTCAGAGAAAGGTTCATCTTGCCATCGTCATCTTCGAATATCCTCAACTCAAGACACTTCCGGGCCATCCAGGCAAGCTCTTCATCGCTGTCGTCCTTCCTGAACGCGGCCAGTACGAGGATGCCCTGGCCGATAGATGAGACCTCAAGACCGTCCACCTCCACAATCGCACGACTTACTCTCTGAATGACTATCCTCAATCCGCCCCACTTTCCCTGATACGTATGTTTTTCACTATCAACTGCAGGTTCTCTCTATTATTCCACTGATTGATACTGATATTGGCAAGTACATCTATCACTTTTCCGGTCAGATCGACAGGATTCCATGCTCTTGCCAGAGAAAATCCGATGAAGCTGCCCCTGTTACCTTTCCCATCCTCCGCATCGAACTTTATATGGCTGCTTCCCACTATCCTGGCACCAGACGCGACTTTCAACCTCTCGATCAGAAAAAGAGGTTCTTCATTTCCCGGACCGAAAGGCCCCATCCTCTCCAGAGACCTTGCCATGGCGATGTCGCAATCATCAAGGCCTACCCTGGAATCATAGACCTTGATATTTTCCCTGCCGGAAAGTTCCGACATCTCGCTGACCGCGTTGTCGAAACATTTCGTAAAATCATATATCTTATCTTTTGGAACGGTAAAACCACCAGCCTCCCTGTGTCCGCCATAAGCAACGAGATATTCTGAGCACCTTTCCAGCGCTTCCCTGACATTGACCATTCCGGCCGACCTTGCCGACCCCTTGCCAATATTATCCCTGACAGCGATCAATACAGATGGAAGGGAGTACTTCTCCGCGAGCCTGGCCGCGCCGATTCCTACCACACCTTCATGCCATGACGGGGAAGAAAAGACGAGGGCGTTCGGATTGCTCTTCTTTATCTCTGTGTCAGCCAGCTGGGAAGCCTGCTCGGTGACCATGGTGTCCAGTGATCTCCTCAGAGAATTGATCGTCTCGATCTCCTTTGCGATTGCTTCAGCCTTAATACCATCACCCGTTACCAGAAGTTCGACAACATCCCTTGCGCTCCCCACCCTTCCAGGAGAATTCAGGCGGGGAACAATATTGAAACAGACCTGTTTTGCCGAGAATCCACTCCTTGGCAGGTTGCTCTCCTGCTGAAGCGCGGCAAAACCGGGACGAACCCATTCACCGAGTTTTCCCAGCCCAAGGGAAACGAGTACCCGGTTCTCTCCGGTCAACGGGGAATAATCTCCCAGGGTCCCTACAGCCACAAAATCGAGAAGTTCGGCCAGTCTCATATCCTTTTGAATGACTTTCTGTAAACCCTGTAAAAGCTTGAACGCCACACCGACACCGGCGAGTTCTGTGAACGGATATGTCTCTCCGGGCAGCTTGGGATTGAGAAAGGCATCCGCTTCGGGGATTCGATCATTTATCTCATGGTGGTCCGTAATGATGGTACGGACCCCATTTTCAGCGAGGAATGAGACAATTTCACCGTCACTCGATCCACAATCGACAGATATCACAAGTCCCAAACCGGCTTCTATGCCTCGCCTCATCATCCTGGACGCCAGGCCGTAACCATCCTTCGCCCTGTCCGGGACAAAGAAATGGATATCTGCCCCTATGGCAGCAAGCGCGCAGTATATCATCGCCGCGCCGTTTATCCCGTCAGCATCGTAATCGCCATGTACCAGGATCTTCCGGCCTTTCTGAATCGACTCGCTGAGGATCGAGACTGCTCTTTCCATCTCCTGAAACATGAAAGGATCGTGCAGGTCATCATGCGATGGATTCAGAAAAGCGGATGCCACGACAGGGTCATTGATCCCCCTGGCGACAAGGATACGGGCTTCAATCGCTGACAGGGTCAGACTGTTCTCCAACTCGCGCACAGCATCGATGTCAGCTTTTCGTTCTATCCACTGGATCATTTTTTCTCCGAACATTGGTGAAGCAGACTTGTAAGCCGGATTCTGTCCCCTCCCTGAACGGGAGGATGGTGATCATTTATCTGGGACCGATGTTACCACCGGCCTCGAGCGACCTACCCGAGAGTCAGACGAAACGGGCCGTTTCTCCTCTTCTATTTGGTCTTTCACCGGGTGGGGTTTACCTAGCTACCACCGTCACCGGCGGTACTGGTGAGCTCTTACCTCACCGTTTCACCCTTACCCCCTTGCGGAGGCGGTTTGTTTTCTGTGGCACTTTCCTTAGGGTCACCCCCACTGGGCGTTACCCAGCACCCTGCCCTGTGGAGCCCGGACTTTCCTCAGGCGCACATGGCGCCTGCGACCACCCCGTCTACTTCACCAATTTCTGATTCAGATCTGATAATGAAATATAGCACAGCCCACAGAGAAGGTCAAAGGATTGGAACCCATCCTTTCAGACCGGAGATCTGCTGTTTTTCAGGGATTACCGATCAATCCGCGTTGTCCAGAGCTGCATTGGCCACTCTGTCCGCGTCCTTGTTCTCCGCTCTTGGAATATGCTGAAATATGACACTTTCAAATACAGAAGCTTTATTTTTTGCGATATCAGCCAGCTTTTCCAGGTGAACCTTGCGGATACGGTACTCACCTTTCATTTGTCTGACAACAAGCTGGGAATCCATTTTTACTATAACGCGTGACGCTCCGAGTTCACGGGCCAGATCGAGACCAAGGATCAGCCCCCTGTATTCGGCCTCATTATTCGTACTCTCTCCAAGAAGAACGGCCCTCTCCAGCAACACGGCGCCATCCTGATCAAAAACGACCGCGGCAGAGGCAGCTGGCCCCGGATTCCCCCTGGCAGCTCCGTCTGTCTTGACGACAACCTCCTTCAAACCGGCAGGAACGGTCCGTGCGGGCCCAGGCATATCGTCGCCTATGGATTCAGCAAGCCTGCCGATCGCCTGCCTGGCTTTTTCTTCGGTCTCGAAACCCGCCACGCTGAAGGACGAGTCAAGACTCTTCCCCCTGGAGAGCTCTCTCAATAGAATACTGATACTTGACATAGGATAAAGACTCCCGCGATCAGGCCTTGCTGTAGTATACGAGTATCCTGCCACAATCCTCACATGTCAGGAGCTGATCATTCTTTCGTATTTCATGAGCCTTCTGCGGAGGTACCCTGGAGAAACATCCCTGGCAGACATCCCCTGCCAGATTGGCTACACCTGAATCACCCTTGGCCTTGAGGATGCGTTCATATCGTCTCATGACTTTTTCCGAGAGATGCGGAAGGATACGGATTTTTTCGTCCTCGATGATCTGGAGTTTTTCTTCGTTGACCCTTACCTCTTCATCAAGTTCGTTTTTCCTGTCAAGAAGACCGTCTTTTTCTGAATCGATCCTGGCCTTGATCTTTTCGAGTTCCTTCTCTGCGGCTGTTATCTTATCAAGGATCATCAGGATCTGTTCCTCTTCCTCGTCGACCTTATCAAGGAGATATTCGATCTCATTACCCATCGCCCGGTATTCCTTGTTAGTCTTGAGCTTTTCCCTGTCCAGTTTCTTCTTGTTAATATCATCGTTCTGAAGTTTGATCTTGCCTGACAGATTCTTCTGCTCCGACTCAAGCCCGGCGATCTCATCGAGGTCTTTCTGCAGCTCTTCGTCCATCTTCGATATCTCAGTTTCCAGATCCGCGATCTTTGACGGCGCTGTCTCAAGGAATTTCTTTCTTGTCACTATCTCGTAATCCTTCTGTACGATCTGAATCAGGAATCCGATGTCCTCGGCCGCAGATATCATCATAAATCACCTTTCAGAAAATAAAAATGCTTCCCATCAGGGAAGCACATATATGCTCATCAAACTCTGCGCCGCGCGACTATATCGGCATTCATATTTTATACATCCTCCTGACGCGCCCACGCAAACACCTTTCTTATTCGTCAATTGAGAAAACGAAATAAGAGATTATTGATAAACGAATAATAGGTCAAGTGTTTTTTCTGAAAAAACAATCAGGGCAGATCGGACACATCGTCTCCCGACCCCGTGACTGACCCGGTGATATCCCAGGCGAATTCGCAGATATCCCAGTTCGATCCTCCATCCCCTGTGGACATTATGACAGAATACTGGAAAGTTTTTTCTCCGATGACACTCTGTCTGCCCCGGCCGGTCACCCATCCGTTCATCGCATCCAGAAAACAGATACTCCTTAGATCCACGATCCTCTCGTCCTCGGGAGTAATGTCGGTCCAGACACTTCCCCCGTCTATGGTCTTCAGAATAGTGTGTCCGCCGACCGCGAACCCGGTCGCCTGGTCAATGAAATCGAATTCTCTTACGGTCGAGGCCTCCAACTGGACCTGCCAGTTGCTGCCACCATCGACCGTCTTCAAGACCATGCCTCCACCGGCCCAACCGGTAGACATATCCAGAAACTCTATCGTCAGGATCGTCCTCAGTATCGATGCGTTGGAACCTTCTACCGCCCACCAGTTCAGGCCCCCATCGTCCGTACGGTACAGAAGTTCCGGATCGGACTCCGTCCACCTGCTTCCCAGCAGGTATCCGCGGATCTCGTCTACGAGCGACATATCCCAGGCGCCACGCGCGGGCACTACCGGTAACCAGTTATTCTGCCACTCTACACCTCCGTCTTCGGTCACGAAGACTCCAGGGTATCCCAGAACAAATCCCTTTGTAGAGTTGAAAAACAATACATCAAAAAAATCATCGTCCTGCGAATAGGAGGGAAACAACTGCCGATTCCATGTCAAACCGCCATCGTCACTATTGTAGATACTATTGTCTTTCCCGACAAGCCAGCCGTTCATATGATCGAGAAAAGAGATACTTTTCAAGTCCTCATCACCGACCTTGACCGGTACCCACTCAATCCCTCCATTCACAGTGACAAGGATGGTACCTTCCTGTCCGGCAACCCAACCATGGTCGGAGTCCAGAAAGAATATACTATTTGCGTTATGGATAAGATTTGGTATATCCGGTCCCGGCTCAGGAGCTACGGTATTATCATCAGAACAGGAATGAATCTCGAAATAGATGAAAAGCACTACCATCAGGGCGATCAATACGCTTCGTCTAAGTTGCATTTTTACCCTCAACATTGCAAAAGCTTAATATCGGACAGATTCAGAGTCGATGTCCCAGTCCAGGAAATGCTTGATAACCCTTTGAAACTATATAAAATAATCAGGGTCGTATCGGAATCATGAAAATCTGCATCCCCCTGACGTGGAACTACAGGGTATTACAGGCAATCTTCCTGCCGAAACCGCTCAGGAGGTGTCCCCGGACCGGGGGAACAAATTCCATTTCTCACTCCAGTTCCCATCATCACTCGATTCGAGGCAACTCACTTCGGCCGTTACAAACGGCCTGAAAGTCTCACCGGTAAGTCTGTTACGAAGAAAGGCCATGAACGGCATATGCCCTACCAGCATAATTCCAGTCTCCGCGTCAGCCAGTTCATCGACCCATAGTCCGACATCATCGTCAGGCAGCAATCCCGGAACTTCGTGAAGTCCGCTCAAAGGCGACAACTCCGAGCCGATGATCTCCGCGGTCTGCCGCGCGCGCAATTTCCCGCTGTGGAATATTCGCTCTACTGCTTCGCCCATCAGGACGGTCAATCTTTCCGTGACTTCTATCGCTTCCCTCCGCCCCACTTCGCTCAATCCCCTATCGGGATCCAGATGGGGCGGCATCGGGTGCGCGTGCCTGACAAGATAGATCGTCTTTTTCATAAACCCCTTCCGTCCTGCGCAGAGGATCTTCAATCCGGACCTAAAAAAAGATCCACCTCACGGGGAGGCGGATCGATTTATAAATGGGCCCAACAGGATTTGAACCTGTGACCGACCGGTTATGAGCCGGGGGCTCTACCGCTGAGCTATGGGCCCTGAATCTGTTGCCCTGACTATGAAGTGGTAATTTAACATCAGGACAATCCGTCTTCAAACGTTTTCTGCTAAATATCGATATACCCTTTAAGTTTTCTGCTTCTGCTCGGATGCATCAGTTTTCTCAGAGCCTTCGCCTCGATCTGCCGCACCCTTTCACGGGTGACTTTGAATATCGTGCCGACCTCCTCGAGTGTCCGCGGTGTACCGTCTCCCAGCCCGAATCTCAATCTCACCACTTTTTCTTCCCTGGGAGTGAGTGTGGCCAGGACTCGCGCTACCTGGTCCTTGAGCATAGAGTGGGCCGCCGTCTGATCAGGAGAGGATGCCCCGGTATCCTCGATAAAATCGCTAAGATTGCTGTCGTCATCCTCACCGATCGGCCTGTCCAGGGAGATAGGCTCCATACTCGCCTTCATCACACTTTTCACTTTGCCGACCGGGTATTCCAGACGCAATGCGACCTCTTCAGGGGTCGGTTCTCTCCCGAACTCCTGGATCAGTTTGCGCTGGGTCCTCGAAACCTTGTTGATCGCCTCGATCATATGTACTGGCACTCTGATGGTCCTGGCCTGGTCCGCAATCGCCCTGGTAATAGCCTGCCTGATCCACCACGTAGCATAAGTGCTGAACTTGTACCCTTTACGGTAATCGAACTTGTCGACCGCCCTCATCAGGCCACTGTTCCCTTCCTGGATAAGATCCAGAAACTCCAGACCTCTGTTTGTGTACCTCTTGGCTATGGATATCACCAGGCGCACATTAGCTTCGACCATCTCCTGCTTCGCACGCTCCGCCTTGCGTTCACCGAACCTGATATCCCGGACGATCTTTGCGAGAGGGTCATACTGGACATTCTCAGACTTTTCAATCTTTCTGACTTCCTTCTCAAGGTTCTTCAGTTTTACAGCAAAGTCTTCGAGATTGTCCGCGCTCCATTTGATCTTTTTCTTAAGTTCAATATTCTTTTTGCTTCGGCTCTTTATGATCTTCAGCGCCTCCGCCACTTCTTCACCTGTCATACCGATGAACTTCTCGTATTCGGCTATCTCTTTCTTGACCTTTTCGAGCTTTCGCAAAACACGTTTTATGATTCCGACGATTCTTTCGATCTGAATCGGATGCAGGCTGATCTTTGCGTATTCAGTCTTGAGTTTCTTGTTTTTCTCCTCAAGCACCTTTACGAGTTCGGCAGATCTTTTCTTGCTGATCCTCTTTCTGAGGCTATTCCTGATAGAAGTCGTTTCTTCCCTCAACACTATTATCTTTTTAAAATTATTCAGATATTTCTTCTGTTCCTTCAGACCTGAATAATGAGGATGAAGTCCCCCGGTCTCCAGTTGAACGATATCTTCGAGCCGCATCTCTTCGTTCTCGAGTTTTTCCACAAAATAGCTGAGTTCCCCGGTGGTAATATCGAGGCTGTAAACAGCCCATGAGATCTTCTTATTTCCTGATTCGATCTTCTTAGCGATATCGATCTCGCCTTTTCGGTCCAGAAGAGGAACCTTCCCCATTTCCCTGAGATACATCCTGACGGGATCGTCATAACGGACCGCCGTACTCATCATATCTTCGCTTTTCTTGGCGTCCCTCAGTTCCCGTTTCTTCCGGGCATCGATCTTCATCCTTGCCTTGTCATGAGAATCGAAAAACTCGATCTTTTCTTCGCTGAGACGAATATACAGATCATCGAGATGCCGGGGATCGAAATCCTCACCTATTGCGGCATCGATCTCCTCGTTAAGGACATATCCCTTTTCTTTGGAGAGTTTTACGATCTCACTCAGAGCTTTATCTACTTTATCTGCTTTACTGAGATTCATCAGATCCACTATCCTCCTTGAGTCCCAGCCTCCTGTATTCCCTGGCAATCTTTCTATAAGCTTCGGCTATTTCCAGTTCTTCGATGGAGCGTTCCTCCCCACCCTGCGCCTGAAGTTCAACGATCCTCTTCATCATCTCCCTCATCTCGTCTCGCAGAGCCGCTTTTTTCAACCACACAAGCGTATCATCGAGCATCTCACGAACCGGACCCGGAAGAACTTCCATAAGCGCAATCTCGCTTGCCAGCCTTGACAGATCAGGATCCTTGATCGAACCAATGAACTCAGGGCTTGTTATATCAATGTCGTTTTTCAATGCCAAGTCAAGCGCTTTATAATACTGCCTGAACTGATCTCCCTCGAAATCCTCCTCCATCAGGTTATCCAGGATTGCCCTGGCGTATTCGGAGTCTTCGAGCCCCAGCCTGAACAGGTCCTTCTGTATCTGCGCTCTCTTGCTTTCGACCGCTTTCGAAACATCCGCCTTCCGGTCTGCTCCGGGCCTTTCCGGCTTTAACCCGGTCCTGAGAGTATCGACGGGAATCTCGAAAAGGTTTGACACTTCCTGGAGCAGAATAGCCCTTGTGACAGCATCCCTTACGCGGGATACCGAATTGAGCAGGTGCCCGACGACCTGGCTCTTTCTGTATGCTGTCCGGGAACCCTTCTCTGCTTCCTGTTTCAGATAATTAAAATAATCAGGAGCAGAACGCATTAATCCCCATAAGGCTTCTGCTCCCTTTTTCCTTACAAAACTGTCAGGATCCTCTTCCTCTGGCAGTATGACTATCTGAATGTCAAGCCCTTCAACGAGCAACTGGTCCGCCGCGCGAACAGCAGCCCTGATACCCGCCCTGTCTCCATCATTGATAATATATATGCGTTTTGCGTATCGTGCAAGCAGCCTGGACTGATCTCCAGTGAGAGAAGTGCCGCAGACAGCAGCAATATTCCTTACTCCATTCTTCCACAACATCAAATAATCAGCGTAACCCTCTACTATTATTGCAGATTTAGCCTTGCGTATCTCATCTTTCGAATGATTAAGACCATATAGTATCCTGCTTTTCGAATAAATAGGATTTTCTGCGGAATTAAGATATTTTGGCTCAGAATCGTCCAGGACACGCCCCGCAAAACCAACCGTTCTGTTGGATACCGTCGAAATAGGGAAAATCAGACGATTTCTGAAATAGTCTCGAAACCCGCTCCCCCCCCTGCTTTTGATCACAAGCCTGAGTTCGAGAAGAATATCCCTGTCTATCCCTGCCTCAGAAGCCGCCATGTAAAGGCCATCCCATCCGGACCCCACATAACCCAGCGAAAAGAAAGCTGACGTCTCTTCATCCACTTCTCTTCTATCAAGATATTCCCTGGCTTTTGATGCTACGGACGAGGACAGAAGTATTTCCCTGTAATAATCACGAGCAAATTCTGTAGCCCTGTAATAGGGATCCAGCTTCTGCCTATCCTCACCACCACCGAGATACTGGGAAATATCGAGCCCCAGTTCACCCGCAAGTTTCCTGACAGCTTCTACAAAAGAGACGCCCTCATACTCCATGATGAAATTAAATACATTCCCCCCCTTACCACACCCGAAACAATGATATATCTGTTTGTCGGGACTGACCATGAAGCTGGGTGTCTTTTCATTGTGAAACGGACAGGCTGCCTTGAAATTCCTGCCGGACCTCTTGAGATCCAGCACAGAACCTACGGTCTCGACTATGTCGGTCCGTTCGCGTATATCATTTATGATCTTGTCAGGAATCAAAGTACGGCTCCCGTCCATGGTGGCATTCGATCATTTCAGTTTTACAACGGCGACCCCGTCGCCCCCAATAGCTGGTTCACCGGGATGTGCCTCCGCGACACGTGGATCCCTTCTCAACATATCGTAGATCGCCTTTTTCAATATACCTTTCCCAATACCGTGGATGATCCTGACCGTAGTCAATCCCTGCAGTACCGCCTTGTCCAGATATGCATCCACTTCTTCCAGAGCTTCTATTCTCTCCATTCCCCGCACCATCAACTCAGGACTGACCGGGTCTGCATTCCCGATCATCCAGGTTATCCTCTCTTGCTTTTTCTTCCGGGAATCTCCACTCCATTCGGACAGATCGCTGTCTCTGGTCTCTACTCTCATCCCACCGGGCAGTTCTATCTTGATCCTGCCTCCCCCTTCAATCGATATTATCTTTCCGTGCTTTTTCAGACTGTTGATCATTACTGATGATCCAGGCCTCAACAGCTCCGGATCGATCACTGACGGGATTTCTTTCTTTTTAAGGATCTTCTCATGCATCTCAGAGGTCTGCTTCAGTTCCGTCCTCGCCTTGCGGATGACTTCCCTGTCCGCCTGCCTTGTCCTTATCTCACGGACAAGGTGTTCCATTTCTCCCCTCGTCTTATTGATAAGATCGAGAGCGTCCCTCCTTGCGGATTCCTCCATTTCTTCCCGTTTTTTGTCGAATACCCCTACTTTTTCCTTATATTCTGAAATGAGGCCGGAAAGCTCCTTCTCCTGCGTGGCGAGTTCTTCACGCTCTCTATCAAGAAGGATACCCGTCTTCTCAAGATGACCGAGCAGTTCTTCCAGCCTGATCGTATCTTCGCCTGCTTTCTTTATGGCTGTCTCCACGATCCTTTCCTGCAATCCCAGCCTTCGCGCCATTTCTATACCCCAGCTTCTACCTGGAATACCCATCTGCAGCTGGTAAAGCGGCAACACACGTTCACTATCGAATTTCAGCGTAGCATTTTCCGCGCCCTTTGTATCGTAAGCCCATCCCTTGAGTACGCTCATGTGTGTCGTCACGATACTCCTGCCACTGACCCTGATCAACTCCTCGAGCAGCGCGCATCCGATCGCCGCGCCTTCCTGGGGATCTGTTCCATCACCGATCTCATCTATAAGAACGAGAGAGTCGTGCCGGACAAGATCCAGGATACTGGTCATCCTCTCGATCCTTGATGAATATGTGCTGAGAGAGCGTTCAATCGACTGATCGTCCCCGATATCGACAAATATGTCGCGATGAAAGGGCAGGATCGACTCATCACCGCAGGGAACAGGAAGACCGAGCCTGTCCATCAACACGACCATTCCGATCGTCTTCAGAGCAACGGTCTTTCCTCCGGCATTCGGACCGGAAATGACAAGGACAGACAGTTCAGGTTTACATTCAATATCGAGCCCGACGATTTCTCCCTGGACCTTTGAAGCCCTCAACATTCTCTCGAGAAGAGGATGCCTGGCGTTCCTCAGATTCATTGTGCCATCCGTACTTCTCAAAGGCATAGTGCACCGATAGTCTCTGGAGAAAAGAGATTTCGCGCGGATCGTATCCAGCCTGACCAGAATATCCTGGTTGGAAGAAAGTTCTTCCCGTAATTCAAAGACCTCCAGTGTCAACCCGGCGAGTATCCTCTCGAGCTCCCTTCTTTCCTCTCTGAGGAGTGACTCGAGCCTGTTGTTCTTTTCTATGAACTCGTAGGGTTCGATAAATAGTGAGGCGCCACTTCCACTCGTATGATGGATCAGCCCCTTGATAGCGGCCGAATCGCTTCTGGGTACCGATACGACATACCGGTCTCCCCTGACAGACACGAATTCGTTACCGTCACCGGTTCTACTTGAGCTGGCGAAATCGGCGAATTCCTTCCTCATCCTGTTGCGAAGACCCGAGGATCGTTTCCTGATCGACCGGAGTTCCGAGCTTGCGCTGTCCTCCACTTCGCCAGTCGTATCAATACACCGCAGAATATTTTTCACGACAGACCCGCTGTCGGTAAAACCGCCCAGATGACGAGAGACCGAAAGCAATCCATCCTCTTTAGAAGCCATGGATCTCTGGACTTCGAGAGCTTTCTTCTCAGCTTTTGCTACAAGGAGAAGCTCCTCTCCTGAGATGACAGATCCTGCCGCAGTCATTCTGGATAATACTTTCGAACTGTCCCTCCATCCCTGAAGGGGAATATCCTCTCCATTGTCGAACAGCGACATCACCTCACGAATTTCAGACTGACTTTCCTTCATCTCCTCCGCGGAATCGCACATGGCGGAAGAGACTATTGCGGCACTGGCTCTCTCCGACAAAGCGTTACCGGCGATAACATCCAGAAGAGTACTCAAGTCGAGCTTTAAGGAAGCATTCTCAAACTCTTCGATCAGGGATGAGGATATGTCTGCCAAGTCGTCTGCTCCATTCAACTATCTGTGAAATAAAGAACTCAAAGTTTTCCGGTCAGTCCCCGCCCACCACGCTGTCGAGACGTTCTTTCTCTTTTTCGAGCCTGTCTCCTATCTCATCTGCACTCTTCTTCATCTTGCTGATCCCGGCCAGTTCATCTGCTCTCGTAATCTTGCTGAAATCAGTTCCCGTTCGCGAAAGAACCAGGTCGAACATGACCGGAAGCATCGGATAGACGATACCCAGAAACGGATCCTCGATGATGTCCATCCTGAACTGTCGGTCCAATGGAAGACTTATGATTATTACGAGTATCAGGCTCATCAGAAGCGCGCCCTTCAATGCACCGAACACACCACCCATCAGCCTGTCAAACCATCCGAGCACGGTCATCTTGAAGAGTTTCTGAAGCGCCAGTCCGATGAAGTGAAACAGGATGATTATTGCCGTGAATATCCCCGCGGCGGCTATCACCATGGCTATTCTGTAGGAAAGATCGAATCTACCCTCAAGATAGGAAGCAAAATGATGTGCCATGTAAAAAGAGCCGATAAATGCTCCTATTACTCCCAGAACTTCAAGGACCTGCCGGATCAGGCCTCTCTTCAATCCGAAGAAAAAGAAAAGCGCCAGAACAACTATCACGATTATCTTCAGTATGTCCAAAACGACCTCAATCCGATTTAAGTATCTCCTCAACAAACTTTTTAACCAAGCCGCCATCGACCTTACCCTTGAATTTCTTCATCATCATCCCCATTACACGTCCCATATCACGAGGGCCGGACGCGCCGGACTCCTCAATGATCACCGAAATCTCCTTGCGGATCTCGCCCTCGTCCATCTGTTTCGGCAGATATACCTTTACGATCTCGAGTTCTGCCTCACTCTCCTTCACCAGTTCATCTCTTCCCGCTTTTTCAAATTCAACGAGGGATTCCCTGCACTTTCGGGCATAGCTGCCAAGTATCGCTATCTCCTGCTCTACAGTAAGCTCTTCGCGATCTTTAAGTTCAGCATTCTTCAATTCAGCTATTAACATTCGAAAAGTACTCGTTTTGGCTTTATCTCTTGCCTTCACGGCAGACTTAAGATCCTCCTGGATCCTTCTGACAAACACGTTCTTTTCCATAACGTCTCCTGTCACCATGACAATAATGATTCAATCGATGAGTATAGACATTTTGCACGAAATAAGTCAATCACAGGCTTATCTTGAAATCAGGGTATAACCCAGGCAGATTGCGGCTGTCTCGGATCGAAGCCTTGTACTTCCCAACCGGACGGGGTCGGCGCCGTTAGCAATAAGGAGCTCCGATTCTTTTACCGTAAGGCCTCCCTCTGGACCGATTATTCCAAGGCTGGGCTCCCGCGATAAGGAGCCGACCGGGATATCATGGGAACTCTTTCCCATATCCGCGAGGAAAATAGATGAATAACCGGGAAATATGGAAATCAGTTCCTCCAGGCTGAGGAGACCTGAGACTTCAGGAAACCATGGCTGCCCGGACTGTTTAGAGGCTGATTCTACTTTGCGGATGAGACGTTCTCTCTTGTTCCTGAATGTCTCTTCATCTCCCCTCTGTATCGATCGTTCCGCGACAAAGGGAATGATCTTCCTGATTCCCAGTTCTGTGCACTTCTCGACAGCCATCTCCATTCGAGAGGGCTTGAACAGGGCCAAAGCCAGATCCACGGCAGATTCTCGTTCCACTGACTCCTCACCGATGATGTCCATCCGGACAATATGTTCGTCCATTTCTCTGATTATCGCAGAATATATGAGGCCACATCCGTCCAGGAGTGACACTTCCTGTCCGATCTTTGCCCTTACTACACGACGGAGATGATGAGCTTCAGCCCCCTCGATCGTGACTTTTCTGTCCGTGACTGATTCGGGATCTATGATGAAGAACCTCGACGAGGACATCTTTACTCCATCGGGTGACTTGTAGCCCCCACCGGAAAAAACCGAATTCCATCGGGTCGGTATCCTGTCAGGACTTCCTGTCAATTCGAATAGATATGTTTTCCGTAGCCTGGAATACTATCGCCCGTATTTTCCTGCAATTTCTTGAACAGTTCGGCATCATCACGGGTAACATCCTGAGGTGTCCAGGCAATCAGCCTGACAAGTTGGTCCCCTCTGCCATGTGAATGAAGCCGGGGTATTCCCTTCCCCTTCAGGCGAAACACCTTGTGCGAATGAGTTCCCGGGGGAATCTTCAGTGCCGCTTTGCCGTCGAGAGTGGGAATCTCCACCTTGTCTCCGAGAGCGAGCTGGGAAAAAGTGACTGGCAGATCAAGCAGAATGTCAAACCCGTGCCTCTCGAATATATCATCTTCGATTTCTTCTATGACAATGATCAGATCTCCTGCAGGGCCTCCCTTGGGCCCCGCGTCTCCCTGACCTGAAAGGGTGATATAGTTACCGGTAGAGACACCGGCAGGAATCTTCACTTCTACACTTTTGCTCCCTGAGACCCTTCCATCTCCGTTGCATTTTGGGCATGGCGATGAAATGATCTCCCCTTCACCTCCACATGACGGACATGTAGAAACATTCACAAACTGCCCGAACAGGGATCTGGAGACCTGCCTTATCTCCCCACTGCCACCACAGGAAGGGCAGGTACTCTTTGTTGATCCTTTTTTCGCGCCGCTGCCACCGCATGTCCCGCAGGGTACCATACGGTTGACCTTGATCTTCTTGGCTGTCTCTTTTGCTATTTCCTGGAGAGTGAGTTTGAGTTTTATCTGAAGATTGTTACCTCTGACATAGGTCCTGCCACCACTTCTCCTGCGTCTTCCACCACCACCCCCGAAAAGATCTTCGAATCCACCGAAGCCTCCCCCACCAAAATCACGCATGAACGCCCGCAGGGCATCGCTGAGATCGTAACCACCAAACCCGCCAAACGGCGAGCCGCCCTGTCCGGCACCCCCGAGCCCCGCATGCCCGAACTGATCATACCTCGACCTTTTGTCCTCGTCACGCAAGACCTCGTACGCCTCGGTCGCCTCCTTGAACTTCTCCTCAGCGTCCTTATTGCCCGGATTCTTGTCTGGATGGTATTTAAGCGCAAGCTTACGATAAGCTTTCTTAATATCGTCTGATGAAGTGCTCCGGTCTATGCCGAGCACTTCGTAATAATCCCTTTTTTCCATGCCCCCGTTACTGCCCTTTGATCCGAAATGATTTTCTATTTAAATATCAGGTCATTCCTCTACATACCCATTACTGACCGTCGCCGAATGATACATCAACTCGGCTATTTTGTATACCGCTGCCGACAGACTTTGTGAAGATTTTTTGATATCATCAGAATTAGGAGAATTTTCGGCAAGAAGATCCTTCAATTCCTGCAGGCATGTCAGTATCCTCTCCTCATCGCTTCCCGTAATCTTGTCTCCGTGTTCTTTTATCGTCTGCTCTGTAGAATAAATCAGGATCTCTGCCTCGTTGCGGGTCCGAATCATATCCTTCTTTTCGGAGTCTTCCAGTGCGTGTTCTTCCGCGGCTTTGACCATATCGTCAATATCATCCTGCGAAAGCCCGCTCGACACCTTGACTTCTATCTTTTGTTCCTTACCTGTACCCATGTCTTTCGCTGAAACATGTACGATTCCATTAGAATCGATGTCGAATCCCACCTCGATCTGTGCCACCCCTCTCGGAGCCGGCGGAATACCGACAAGATCGAACCTGGCCAGAGTCCTGTTATCACGAGCCATTTCCCGCTCTCCCTGAAGTACATGGATACTGACTGCGGGCTGATTGTCCGAAGCAGTAGAAAATATCTGGCTCTGGCAGCATGGGATCGTCGTATTTCTCCCGATCAACGGAGTCATCAACCCTCCGAGAGTCTCGATACCCAGACTGAGAGGAGTGACATCCAGAAGAACGATCTCCTCGACATCACCCGAAAGTACGCCACCCTGGATAGCCGCGCCCATGGCTACGACTTCGTCTGGATTGACTCCCTTGTACGGTTCTTTTCTGAAGAAATCCTTAACGACTTTCTTTACCGCGGGCATTCGGGTGGATCCTCCGACAAGTATCACTTCATCGATATCACTTATTGTAAGGGACGCATCCTCAAGAGCTTTCTGGCAGGGTCCAAGCGTCCTTTGAATATATGGGTGGATCAGCTTTTCCATCTCGGCCCTCGTCAGGACAAGATCCAGATGCCTCGGCCCGTCGTCATCTGCTACGATGAACGGAAGATTAATACTCGTTTCATGGACTGTACTCAATTCACACTTTGCCTTTTCCGCGGCTTCTCTGATGCGCTGGATGGCCATTTTGTCTTCGGAAAGATCGATATTTTCTGATTTTTTGAATTTCTCTATGATCCAATCCATGACTACACGGTCAAGATCATCACCGCCAAGCTTTGTGTCTCCGCTGGTGGATTTGACCTGGTAGACTCCCTCGCTCAATTCGAGGATCGAGACATCGAATGTTCCTCCACCGAGATCGTAAACCACTATCGTGCCCGTTTTTTCTCTGTCGAGACCGTAAGCAAGAGAAGCGGCAGTAGGCTCGTTGACGATTCTCAGGACTTCCAGCCCGGCAATCTTGCCCGCGTCTTTCGTAGCCTGCCTCTGCGCATCATTGAAATATGCGGGCACAGTGATCACTGCCTGTGTAATTTCCTCCCCAAGGTATTCTTCGGAGTACTTTTTTATCGAGCGGAGTATCATCGCCGAGATCTCCTGGGTGCGACAACTCTTATCTTTCATCACGACCAGTATCTCGTCCTTCTTTCCTTCTTTTACTTCATAGGTCACTTTCCCCGCTTCTTCGGTCATTTCTGAAAAACGCGCCCCAATAAATCTCTTTATGCTATATATCGTGTTTTCGGGATTAGTTATTGCCTGCCTTTTAGCCAGTTCCCCGACAAGTCTCTCGTTGTTTCTAGCCAGAGCTACTATGGACGGGGTCGTCCTGCCCCCCTCAGCGTTGGGAATTATAACAGGTTCGTTGCCCTCTATTACTGCGACACACGAATTTGTAGTACCAAGGTCGATTCCGATTACTTTTGCCATGGCTGTATCCCTCTATTCAAGGTTTGCTGAAACTTCCGGGGGCCTATTCAGGCCCATTTTTTTCTTTCACTACAATGACCCGTGCCGGACGCAATAACTGATCATTCAGCAGATATCCCTTCTGCACGATGTAAAGAACTTTTCCAGGTTCGATCTCATCACTTTCAGATTCACCCATCGCCTCATGGAACTGAGGATCGAACTCCTTGTGTTCCGCATCGATCGCTGTCAATCCGGATTTCAACAATATATCCAGCAACTGGTTATGTATCATCCGGATACCGCCGAAGAAACGATCCTCTGTATCTTCAGCGGACTCAAATGCCCTGTCAAAATCATCCAGGACACCCAGAATATCAGTTAAAAGGTCCGCATTCGCCCTTTTCTGGTGCAATTCCCATTCCCGTCTTGTCCTCTTCTTGTAATTTTCGAACTCGGCAGCCATGCGAAGCATCTTATCTTCTTTTATTTTAATATCTTGCTCGACTTTTTCCATCTGTTTTTCCATTGCCTGCAGAATATCGTTCTTTCTGCTGAGCAATTCAGCGAGATTTTTCGTCCCATGTTTTTTTAACCGTTTTTTCGGCTTCGTCTTCTTTTCCTTAGCGACTTCTTCTTTTTCAATATTTTCAACAGATTCTTCCTTCATGTCACCTGTCTCATTCTCCGACTCTACCCCGCAATCGGTATATCTGTTACCCATAGCTATCTTTTCACCTTCCGGGCCTTTACTTTTTCGGGGGTTTTCTGACAAATCCATTTCCTCCTGTCAGATCTGAATCCAGGTATCCTCTAATCTCACCGTACCTGCATTTCATTGCCCATCATCTCCAGCAGAGAGATGACCAGGTCATAACTCATCCTGGTGGGGCCAAGGACCCCAAACACGCCATCATAGCCATAGCTGCTGAATCTTCTCGTAATCACGCTAAAATCCTCGAGCTCATCCAGAAGATTTTCTTTCCCGATAGTTATCATCATATCCTCTTTCATCCGCCTCTTCATCATACTGAGCATCAGGCTTCTTTCACCCATCAGGCGTACAAGATTCTTGAGGATCTTCGGATCATTCAATTCGGGGATCTTCCCCGGGTCAGCAAGGCCGTGAAAATGATACTCCAGACTATATGGCGTTTCGAAGAGATGTTCCACATTGGCAGCGAGTGTCTGAGCTATCTCCCTTTCGATCCCGCCATACTCCCTCATGAAGGATTCCAGACGGTGGTGAGCTTCCTCGATCGGAAATCCCGCTATCCGCTCATTTATGATCTGAACAGCTCTGTCGACGATATAGGCCTTGTATCGCTTGGGGAATTCTATGAATACCTTTCTCTCCGAACCGGTCGACATCTTAAGGACGACCAGCGCGCTGACACCTTCCAGCCTCCTGATAGAGAGCTGGCCGATCTCGCCGTACGAATGAAGAACACCCATAATCAACCCCATACAGTTCGTTACTTCACCGAGGACCCTGGAGGTCCTGTACATTACATCTCCCACATCTTCCATATCCTGGCCGATATTTTTCCTGACTTCTTCCGCGATCTTCCTGCCCAGCGGTCTGATCCGTTTCATCTCATCGACATAATGCCTGTATCCGCGGTCACTGGGAATCCTGCCTGCGGATACATGAGGTTTGTACAAATATCCTTTTTCCTCGAGACTATGCAGGATCTTGCGAATATTCGCGGTGCTGCATCCGATCCTGTACCTGGATTTGAGGTTCCTCGAACTGACGGGAGACCCCGTACGGATGTAGAGATCTATCACGTTTTCAAGGATAGCTGATTCTATTTCACTCAGTTCCCTGTGCGGGTTCATTCTGGCACTCTCCATGCTCGGCTGCTAAAAGACCTGGATAAATCTAGATATTACAGGTCCCGTTGTCAAGAGAAGTCACCTGCCATACTTATCACTGACTTTCTTCCATATTGTACTACTACCTGTTGATACTTAAGCAAATAGGATGCCCGCGAAAAACGGGGTGCGTCAAGAGGGTATAGAAACAGGTCGACATGCTCTGTGCTGCCTCAGCGGATCAGGTCACCGATCCTGCTGAACCGCAGCCATTTCTTCTTATAATCGACAGAAAAGTAGATGAACAGGGCCTTTCCCCTGAGTAGTTTTTTGTCGAGCGGCCCCCAGTACCTTGAATCAAAACTGTTATCCCTGTTGTCCCCCATGACAAAAATATGCCCTGCCGGCACTTTGAGAGGACCGAAAGAACGTCGGGGAACGGTGTCATGGATATGTTTGGTGAATATTTCTTCCATGGCCTTGCCATCCACATATAGAGTCTTGCCCCTCACTTCGACGGTCTGTCCCTCCAGGGCTACGCATCTTTTGATATAATCGGTCTTCTTGTCACCGGGAAATTTAAAGATCACAATATCGCCCTGCTTCGGTTCTCTCACGGCTGGAAGCTTCAGATCGATAAACGGCACCTTGGCTCCGTATATGAATTTCGTCGCGAAAAGAAAATCTCCCTTGAGGAGAGTATTCTCCATCGACTCGGAAGGAATATGGTAACTCTGGATAATCAGAGCCCTGACGATCAAAGCCAGGACAACAGCAGTCAGGACGATCTCTGTATATTCCCGAAACTTGGATTTTTTCACGACTTTCTTTTTCTCGTCTTTTGCCTTATCTCTGCCCATCTATTCCTCCGGTTTGCTATTGAATGACATGTATGATCCATGCCCGGCTTCCAAAAAACTCCTGCCGCGCTGAAAGACCCACGCGGAGATAATGCTAAACTATTTCTCAAAAATCAACACTTACCGACAATCCGACAGAATCTTCCAGGGGTGAACCTTCCAGCTTGAAATTCATGTCATGCAGATGCGCGTCGATATACGAGTCAAGGACAACAATGAGTATACAACCCGCCGACCACCAGATCCAGTCTATCTGTTTCTGTTTGTATTCCTCCGCCCAGAGATCATGGTATGTCCAATCCTGATTTTGATATGTCTCCGGGGGATCGGTATCCGAAGTGAGCCAGCGCGGATAGCTGTCACGAATCACTTCCTCTCTCTTCTCCATACGATAATAATGCAGTATCCTGCTCAGATAGAATATCTCAAAGCTCGCCGCTATAACTGCTTTTAACGGTTTTTCATTATATATCTGGCCGAGTCCCGGAATTGCCAGCGCACTGAGCATGGCTATTTTGGCGTTCTTCTTTTTTCTCCAGCTTGCTCCATCAAGTGCCGGATCACCTCTTTCCCTGTCGATCATAGCTTTTAATCGTCCCGCAGAGGTAGAATCGGGTCTTACTGAAGATAACTGCTGAGCAGTGGACAGGTCTGACACTCCGCCTGATAAATATTGGGGCGGATCTTCACTGAAAGACCATGCTCTTCCCGATCCCGGATTGAGGATGATCATCGAGAATACGATGCAAATACAGATTAACGATTCGCGGTTCAATTGGTGCTTCCACTATCTCCGGCCGAAACGACTGCTCCGACCGATCATAAGAAAAGAATTCAGATCTAAAAAACATTAATGGCGGGAACGTGTGGGAATCGAACCCACCCCGGATGGTTTTAGCACCCAGCAAAAGGATTTGAAGTCCTCGGGGCCCACCAGAACCCGTCCATTCCCACATTCAAGCATTCGGCCGTTACTCAGGATACTGCTAATCGATAAGGGCAATAGCTTCGATCTCCACAAGGGCGCCGAGGGGCAGAGCCGTGACCGCAAATGCCGCTCTGGCAGGTGGATCCCCTGTAAAATACCGGCTGTATATACCGTTCATGGTCTTGAAATCATCCATCGACTGAAGCAGGACCGTTGCCTTGACGATCGACTCCATCGTTCCTCCCGCTTCCTCTACTACCGCCTTAAGATTCTCCAGCACTCTCTCTACCTGATTCTCCAGTCCTTCGACCATCTCTCCCGTTGCCGGGTCGAGTCCTATCTGACCTGAGATATACAACATGTTCCCGGCTCTTATGGCCTGGTTGTAAGGACCGACCGCGGCCGGTGCCTTGTCTGTGCTTATAACCTTCTTCATCCCTGCCTCCTGTGGAAAAAACTATATTGCTGGCCGAAACGCCTTTCCAGGCGACAGAACCTCTATTCCACCGTCACACTCTTTGCCAGGTTTCTCGGCTGATCGACATGGCAACCTCTCATCACCGCTATATGATACGCAAGCAACTGCAGCGGTATCACGGACAGGATAGGATAGAGGAAATCAAGGGTCTTGGGTACAAAGATCACATGATCGGCCATCTTGATCAATTCATCGTTTCCCTCACTTGTAATGGCGATGATCTTTCCCTTTCGGGCCTTCACCTCATTGATATTTCCTACGATCTTCTGGTAGGCGGCGTCTCTCGGAGCGATGATGACTACAGGCATGTTGTCATCAATAAGCGCAATAGGGCCATGCTTCATCTCAGCGGCCGGATATCCTTCCGCGTGGACATAAGATATTTCTTTCAGTTTGAGCGCCCCTTCGAGAGCGACGGGATAGTTAGCGCCCCTGCCCAGATATAGAAAGTTGTTGTGGTGATGATACTCTTCCGCGATTACCCGTATCTTCTCATCCGATTCCAGGATATGGGTCACCTGGTCGGGCAGAGCTCTCAGGGCTTTGATCATCTGCTGCCCTTCAGCAAGTGAGATATCCCTCATCCTCCCCAGAGCAAGAGCCAGGAGACTGAGGACAGTTATCTGGGAGGTGAAAGCCTTCGTTGAGGCCACACCGATCTCCGGTCCGGCATGGATATAGATCCCCGCCTCTGACTCCCTGGCGATGGTGCTTCCGACGACATTGCATATCCCCATCGCCTGAGCCCCCTTGCTTTTCGCTTCCCTGAGCGCGGCAAGTGTATCGACTGTCTCTCCGGACTGGCTGATCGCGAACACCAGGGTACCATCTTCCATGATAGGGTTTCTGTACCGGAATTCACTGGCATATTCCACTTCGACAGGGATCCTGGCCGTCTCCTCGATCATATATTCTCCAAGAAGACCTGCGTGCCAGCTCGTTCCACAACCCAATATGACGATCCGCCGGATTTCCCGGAGCTGTTCATCGGTAAGGTCCAACCCCCCCAGCTTTGCCTTTCCGGTATCGTTGATCAACCTCCCTCTCATCGCGTTTCTGATGGTCTCCGGTTGCTCGAAGATCTCTTTCAGCATGAAATGTTCGAATCCGCCCTTTTCGATCATGTCCAGGTCCCAGTCGATCTCCTGGATCTTATGTTCGACATATTCGTTTTCTACCGTCATCGTCATAAAGTGTCCGGGGGTGGCAACGACCATCTGCTGGTCCTCCAGATAGATGACCTGCTTCGTGTGCTTGAGTATCGCCGCTACATCACTGGCGATAAAATACTCATCGTCTCCTATACCAACCACTACGGGAGAACCATTTCGCGCGCCTACAAGTTTGTCAGGCTCAGATTCGGAAATTACGATAATGCCATAAGTTCCCTCGACTACCTTAAGTGCTTTCTGAACAGCATCCTCAAGGTTTTTGCCATTGTAGAATTTCTCTATCAAATGTACGAGGATCTCTGTGTCTGTTTCGGACCGGAATTCATGTCCCTCGGCCAGCAGAGATTTCTTCAAAGTCTGGTAATTCTCGATGATCCCGTTATGGACCAGAGCTATACGCATCTTGGAATCATAGTGAGGATGAGCGTTGATCCTGTTAGGCTCTCCGTGAGTAGCCCAACGCGTATGCGCGATACCCAGGCTACCGGAAATATCCATATCCTTGAGACGTTCCTCGAGCTTCGCGATCTTACCCGGTGTTTTCTCAGTCACCATGGAATTGTCCCGGATAATGGCGATTCCCGCTGAATCGTATCCCCTGTACTCGAGTCTTTTCAGGCCCTCAAGTAGTATCTCGCCGACCTTTCTGCTTCTTCCAGTGTAACCAATTATCCCGCACATATCATTCTCCTTGCAGGCTTATCGTTCCAGAAAACCGGGCCTGTCACTCTATCACGTAGATTCCAGGATCGTTATAGCCCTGTCCACAAAAAATTCAGCGTCCCGGATGTTATCGGCTTCAGCTATAATACGAACTACAGGCTCGGTGTTTGATCTCCTGAGATGTATCCATCCATCAGACATATCAATTCTCATACCATCCAGAGTATTATATTCGCCTTTGAACTCGTTCTTGAGCAACTCCATGGCTTTTTCCATATTACCCGAGAAGGGCATCTTTTTCTTAACTATTTCGTATCCCGGCAGTTTTTTTATCTTTTCTGAGAGAGAAAGGTCCTCTTCAGCCAGCAACTGAAGAATGAGAGCGATCCCGGTCATAGCATCACGCCCATAATGGATCGCTGGAAAGATCACTCCTCCGTTACCTTCCCCACCTATCACTGCTCCGGAATCTTTCATCGCCGAGATGACATTCGCCTCCCCGACCTTCGACCTTACCGAAACCACCCCATGCTTTTCTGCGATGTCGTCAATGATCCTGCTGCTGGAAAGGTTGACAACGACAGGTCCTTTCTCTTTTCCAAGAATATAATCAGCGGCCAGGGCAATCGTCAGTTCCTCACTACAGACATTTCCATTTCCATCGACAAGGACCAGCCTGTCCGCGTCAGGATCGCACGCGAACCCGAGGTCCGCCTCACTCGAAGATACAGCGTTTGACAGGTCTGATAGATTGGCGGGTCTGGGTTCCGGGTCATGCGGAAACGGGCTGTCGACATCCGTGAACAGTTCCTGAACTGTCACCCCGAGATGGCCCAGCAACTTCGGGACTATCCTGCTACCCGCTCCGTTGACACAATCTATCACTACCTTCATCCCGCGGGATGATATTTTCTTCCGGTCTATTACCGGGAGGCCAAGTATCCTGGCTATATGAACATCGTCAGCGCCATCTTCTCGATTGTATCCTCCGACAGGATCGCATCGTCTGTATTGCAGATCTCCACTTTCAACGGATGTTCTGATCGCGGCCACGGCTTTCTCGTCAATGAATTCTCCATTCGAATCGAGAAATTTCAGGGCATTCCACTTTTCGTCATTGTGGCTTGCCGTGATTATTATGCCGCCGTCCGCGTCCAGATGTCCGACCATTATCTCCACGGTAGGCGTAGCAGCTATTCCCAGATCGGTCACATCTATACCCATGAACCGGAGTACCGAGACCACCATCTCACTGAGAAGCGGACCAGACGCTCTTGTGTCCCTGCCTACCACAACATGCCTGCATCCAAGCAATGAGGCATAAGCCGCGGTATATCTGGCAGCGGACTCCGGGTTCATTCCAGGACCCAGTATTCCTCTCACTCCCGAGACACTTACCATCAGCGACTTGTCTTCTTTCAAAACTATATCCTTTTCCCGGTTCACGCGTCTCCAATAAATGAATGTAAAAGTATCCGGAACACTCGACTCTGTCAACTTTGATGATCATCAGCCCCCGATAACCAAGTCTTTTCAATACTAAACCCGTAAGCCCCGGATATCCAGCAAAACCTTCCAAACAAAAAAGGGGCGGAGCAAAACAGCTCCGCCCCGTAAGCATCTATTATGGATGCCTTCTTATTTGCGTTCCTCGATCAGCTGCTCGACTACCTTGGGGTCGGCAAGAGTAGTCGTATCACCGATATCATCGCTGCCAGTGGCAAGGATCTTGAGGATCCGGCGCATGATCTTCCCACTCCTGGTCTTCGGAAGAGCGTCGGCAAACTGGATCTTGTCCGGCTTGGCGATCGGACCGATCTCCTTGCTCACGTGGTTCCTGAGCGTCTGGATAAGTTCATCGGTCTTGTCGACATTCTCCTGCAGGGTAACGAAAGCATAGAGTCCCTGACCCTTTATCTCATGAGGCATCGGAACTACAGCAGCCTCGGCCACGGTCTCATGGCTTACGAGGGCGCTTTCGACTTCCATCGTACCGATCCTGTGACCGGATACGTTGATCACGTCATCGACACGGCCCATGATCCAGAAATAGCCGTCCTCGTCCTGCATAGCGAAGTCGCCAGTGTAGTACGATCCAGGGAAGCGCGACCAGTAGGAATCCTTATAGCGCTGTGGGTCGCCGTAGACGTCGAGCAGCATACCCGGCCATGGCTTCTTTATTATTAGCAACCCCGTCTGGCCAGCAGGAAGTTCGTTTCCCTCGGCATCAACTACAGCGGCATCAACCCCAGGAAGTGGGAAGGTCGTCGAGCCTGGTTTTAGTGGTATAGGCTCAATCCCTGGCGTTGGGGATAGCATTGTGCCCCCGGTCTCCGTCTGCCACCAGGTAT
>JAGLYV010000036.1 GCA_023131975.1 Candidatus Krumholzibacteriia bacterium
GGAACCGCCGGCCCGAGTTCCATATTCTCCTCCGTAGCCTTCACGTACCAGGCACGGAAGGGAAGCCTGACCAGCGAACCGTCGATAAGTCTCTTGCCACCCGTCGATATGACCGCTCCGAATGTCGGCTGCCCGACAAGGGTACCGATATCGAGAGTCTTGTAGGCGTGAGAGAATATCTCCGCGTTTGAATAGCTCATCTCGTTACAGATCGCTATCGAGGGCTTCATCCACGGGTAGAAAGGCAGCCTCTCGGCGTATGGATAGAAATCCCTGAACTTTTTGTGATCTTTTTTCAGATTGCCCGCCGCGCCGCGCGGCACTGTGTACGCGTGCTGCTTTACATTGAGAACAGCCATCACGTAGTCGGTCGTCCATCCGCCGCCGTTGAACCTGACATCTATCACTATGCCTTCCTTGCCGTCTCCGGCCGCGGCAAAATCTCTCTCGAAACGCTCGAAACTCGCCCACCCCATCGCCTGGATGTGGAGGTACCCCAGCTTTCCTTTCGACGCTTCTTCGGTGAAGGCTCGCTTACCCTTGACCCATTCTTTGTACAATTCGTTTCTCAGGCTCGAAACGGGCCTTATGGCGACTTCCCTCTCCTTGCCCTTTTTGCCTGTCACCGAAAGCAGGACCTTCGTGTTGGACATATTGATGAGTAGAGAATAGAAGTTTATGTCGCCTTTAACAGCCGCGCCATTGACGGCCGTGATGATGTCGCCCTCTTCAAGAGTGCTGATCGTTCTGGCCGCGGGAGAACCGGGCACGACCCTCAGAACCTTTACTCCCTTGCCCGTCGGCTCGACATCGATTCCCAGCTGCCCGGTGACCTCTTTCTGGGTCTCAGCCATATCTCCGCCGTACAATCCCATATGGCTGGCGTTGAGCTGTCCGGCCATCAGGTTGAACATGTTCCTGAAATCGTGCTTGGTCGATGCCATCATCGCCCATGGCTTGTAAATATCTTTGAGTTTTTTCCAGTCCTGACCGTGGAAATCCGGATCGTAGAAACCGGCATCCAGCGTCCGCCACGCTTCCTCGAATATCTGTGCCCTCTCGGCCATATGGTCGATCGACATCGACGCTCTCATGGCGACTCCCTCAACCTTGTCGGCTCCGGCTTTCATCCTGGCCAGTCTTCCCTTTTTGAGCATGTAGAGATATGCTTTTGTCTTATCGAATTCCAGGCCGGCGGGATTCTGCCCACCGCTGGTGATGCTCTTCAGGTCCTTACCGTCCCATTTTATCGAAAACAGATCGCGTCCTTTTCCTGAATTAGCGGAAGCGGTAAAATAGAATGTCTTGCCATCTTTTGAGATCTGAATATCCCATTCATCTCCTGGCAGAGAAGTCACCTGGACGAGGCGTTCGTGAATATCCTCAAAATCGATTTTCACGGGTTCAGGCTCATCCTTCTTTTCCTCATCATCTTCGTCTTTCTTGCCCTTTTTACCTTTTTTATCATCCTTATCGGCATCGACGCTTTCCATAGCGTCTCCATCGTCTTCCTCATCCCAGTCCTGCGAAGTCTTCTCCCAGTCGGCCTTCGTCAACCAGACAAACCAGACATCGTTGTTCTGGTTGTTCCTGGCAGAAGAGAATGCCAGCTTGCTGCCGTCAGGGGACCACACGGGATTGAAGTCTCCCCTCGGATGCATACTGATATTTACCGGATCGCCCGAGCCATCGATGGGATGGATATAGATCTCGGGATCGAAATTAAGGTTATCCAGGGAATAGGCGATGAACTTCCCGTCAGGAGACCAGCTGACACCCGCAGGTGTCGCCCAGCCGTCGAGAAGTGTCTTTTTCTCGACCAGGTTTTTTTCCTTGCCGAATTCGGCAATGAGGAGTTTCCCTCTGCCTCTCATGAAAGAGATCATCTTCCCGTCAGGTGAAACTGCAAGATCAGATTCGTCGGCACCGGTCTTCGTCAGTTTTGTGATCTCGTGTTTCAGACTTTTAAACAGATTTTTTTCATCGGGGTCCGCCGATTCCACAAGATATATCTCGTACTGCCCTGATCTGTCAGACAGAAAGACCAGGGTCGTATCGCTCGTCCATACAGGATCAGTGTCTCTTGCTGGAGAATCACTTAAGTTGACGCTCCTGCCTTTTTTCTTGTGGTTCTCCGTAACAAATATCTCACCATGAATAGCGACGGCTGTGTATTTGCCGTCAGGAGAGACTGAATACTGGTCGATGTTAGCGGAGAAGGTCTCATGTTTTACCGGGTCGAAATGGTAGTCCGATCCGATATCGAGTTTGATCGTCTTTGACTGGCTACCGTCGAGACTGATCCTGTACAGGTCGGTCCTGGCCTCGGCGACGATAACCTGCCCGGCCTTACTCACATCGAAATGCCTTATACCTGAATCTTCGCTGGTCACCTGAACAGGCTCTGAGATCGAGCCGCTTGCGTCTATCTTTACATAAAAGATATTATAGTTGCCCGGGGAACTGCTCAGGTAATAAAGGGTCTCATCGTCATACCACCTGGGAAGTATGTCCATGGCGTCTGATGCGGTCACCTGAATATACTTATTTTCTTTGTGATCATAGAGCCAGACCTGCCTGTTGCCCGGTCCGCTGTAATATTCACGGGCAGTCCTGCAGGCGCCCCGCACGAAGGCGGTGTATCTTTTATCGGGAGATACAACGGCCATACTTCCGAGCCCGTCGATATGCCTCGAGGGGGTACCGCCATCGGGACTCACCTGAAGGATCTCCGACTCCCACTCGACCTGCCTGTAAACACGCCTCGAAGAGAAGATGATACCTTCACCGGAATTCCAGTCCGAGACAGCGTCAGGCGCGGAATGCCATGTCATTCTTTTCGGAATACCGCCACCCGCAGCGATCACGAATATATCGTTATTCCCGAATCTCGCGCTGGAAAAGGCAATGCTTTTTCCATCGGGCGACCAGAACGGATTGCCCTCATACGCCTCGTGGATCGTTATCCTCCTGGGGCTACCCCCGTCCACTCCTGCGGTCCAGATATCCCCCTGATATGAAAACGTGATCCTGCTGCCCGACGGATCAAGGTCGGGGTAACGCGCCATTCTGGCCTCTTCTGAAGCGCCGGCAATAGCCGGGATCAGAAGAAGAAGGGCCAGCGAAAATAAGATCCTCTTGTGACTACTCACTGATGGCTCCTTTCCTGCAAACAAGGTTCCTGCGGTTTTATTGTAGATTCAAACAGAGACGCCCCACCCTGCGGCACTCCGGACCGGCATCATATAACGGATGGGGGGATATTCTCAATCGATAATTGCTAACTTGTTACCGGGCCTACCTGACATCGGCCCCTCTTTTAACAAAAAGCTCCCTCAATATCGAACGATGGCAACGACTCTCATCCTCGCAATAACAACCTATCGACATATTTGTCTGATGAGAAAGAGCGGCCAGCAGATCCAGATCTTTACTCGCGTCGGAACGTTTCAACTCGGCCAGGAATCTTCTCTTGAACGCCTTCCACGACCTTTCGTCACTCGCGACCCGAGCCTCCTTCAACAACGGCTCACTGGGAGAAAGGTTGGGAAACCAGACATCATAGATATTTTTCGAAGAGTAATCTTCTTTTCGCATTCCCCTGGGAGGACGCCTTACCGCGCCTATCCGCAATCCCTCTCCTTCTTCTCTGTCGCTACCCAGCCTTACTATTTTTATTGTCATTTATTCGCTTTCTTTTTGACTACTTCCCAAAACGATCTCGGATCCACGATATCAGTGTTTTTGTACTTTCTCAATCCCAATAAAGCCTTGTCGCCTGTAATTAAATATGAAGAGTCAGAAGCCGCAGCCACTCCTAGAACTGGTAGATCTGACTTGTCTTCGAATACGCCGGGATCGACAGGAATGGGCTTCTCAATACTGGTACTCTCCCGCAAATATGCTTCGATCCCAGCTACAAGAGATGCAGGGGCCTTGATCTTCTTTCGGAGATTTTTTTTAACCTCTTTGATGATCGACTCACAGAGGATCACGTCATGACTCTCAAGACAATACTCAAAAAGAGCATGACAGAGTCCACGGGCAGCGAAAGCAGCTATGATTACATTGGAATCTATTACCAGTCTCATTCAAGGTCCTTGAAGATATCTTCATCAGTGAGCAGACCCTGAGCCTCCGCAAATGGAAGAGTCTGGTTCCGAAGCTTCCTGAATCTGTATATCGAAATATACTTCCGGATGGATTCTCGGACGACATCACTTATGGGAATATTCTCGGATTTGCTTACTCCCTCAAGAAGCTTTCTGAGATCGTCTGGCAGCCTGACTGTGATTGGGCGATTCATGACTTACCTCCTGTATTACATTGTAATACGCTCAGAGACTTTGTCAAGGACTATGCGAACAATTGCTTATTGCCTGACACAATAAACAGTTTTTCCACTCCATATTTTTAACTTAATACGAAGTGTCAAATAAAGTTACCACCACCGCTGGTGGTAAAAATCCTTGCAATGGGGTCGTGATAAATCAGAATGGAACAGCATTTGCGAACTTCGGCAGAACAACAGGCAAACCTCGACAGAACAACATCAGCGAACTTCGCTGGAAATTTCAGAGTGTCACGCTGCTTTTACAATCTACATGCTGCTTCTACTACCTGCCTGTCCGTCGACTGCCGATCCAGTCGCTGAGGATATCGAGGACTTTCGGCGCGATGGTCTCCTCGATCGTCCCGTATTCCACCGGGCTACCCGTATCGGCCGTCTGGAAGAAATGATTGAGGCCATCGAGCACGAGTACCCTGAAATCATCGGCGCCGATGGATTCGAGCGCCAGGCGTACGCGTCCCCACTCTATCCGATCAAACATACTCGTCCCAGCTCTTCACGCTCAGCCCACCCGGGCCGATACGATACAGGGCCTCGGCGAGCCTCTTGGCCAGTTGAAAGTCTGTGATGAGTGGAACGTCGAAATCGACAGCCTTCCGTCTTATGAGGTAGTCGTTGTCGAGTTCTTTCTTCTCGGTGTTCTTCGGTATGTTGATCACGAGGTCTATCTTTCCCTTCGCGATATATGTCAGGGTATTCGGTTCTTTTCCTTCACTCGGCCAGTACAGCTCCTTCACCTTGAACCCGAGATCTTTCATGAACCGGGCGGTACCGGCGGTCGCGTAGAATTTGTATCCCAGCTCCGCTAGCATTCTCGCCGATTCCAGGAACTGCCCCTTCTTTCCCGGCGGCCCGGTCGAAAGGAGGATACCCTTGCGCGGTATCCTGAACCCCACCGAGATGAGGCTTTTCAAAAATGCCTCGTTAAAATCGTCCCCCAGACAGGCCACTTCGCCGGTCGACGCCATCTCCACCCCGAGTACCGGGTCAGAACCTTTCAGGCGTGTGAACGAGAACTGCGGCGCCTTCACCCCGACATAATCCAGGTCGAACGAGGACTTGTCGATCGGTTCGACCTCCATCCCCATCATTATCCTCACGGCGATATCGACGAAGTCGATCTTCAGCACCTTTGAGACGAAGGGCAGGCTGCGCGATGCCCTGAGATTGCATTCGATCACCTTTACGTCGTTGCCTTTCGCCAAAAACTGTATATTGAACGGCCCGGTGATCTCGAGGGCCTTCGCTATCCTTCTCGATATCAGCTTGACCCTTCTCATCGTCTCGAGGTAGGTCCGCTGCGGAGGAAGCACCAGGGTAGCGTCCCCCGAATGTACGCCGGCATTCTCGACATGCTCCGAGATAGCGTAGCAGAACAGCTCACCGTCTCTGGCGACCGCGTCCATCTCGATCTCTTTTGCTCCCGTGAGGAACTTGCTTATGACGATCGGATGGTCAGGGCTGACTTCCGAGGCTTTTTTAAGGTAAAGCCGGAGTTCCTTACGGGTCAGCGCGGTGCTCATCGCGGCGCCGCTCAGCACATAGCTCGGCCTGATAAGTACGGGGTAACCGACTTCAGAGGCGAAGGCCTCTGCCTCATCGAGGCTGGTCAGTTCCTTCCATCTCGGCTGATCTACTCCCAGTTCGTCGAGAAGAGCCGAGAACCTGTGTCTGTTCTCCGCCCTGTCGATCGATTCGGGGGAGGTCCCGAGGATCCTGATCCCCGCCGCGGCCAGGGGAACGGCGAGGTTGTTGGGGATCTGCCCGCCCATCGAGACGATCACTCCCTCGGGCGTTTCCTTGTCGAATATATCGAGGATCCTCTCGAGCGAAAGCTCCTCGAAGTAGAGTCTCTCGCAGATATCGTAATCGGTACTTACAGTCTCCGGATTGCAGTTTATCATTATCGTCCCGGCGCCCTGCCTGCCCAGCGCGAGTACCGAATTGACGCAGCACCAGTCGAATTCGACCGATGATCCTATCCGGTATGGCCCGCCACCGATGACAGCGGTCCTGTGCCGCCCTCCGAACGAGATATCATCCGTATCGCCATTATATGTGAGGTAGAGATAATTGGTCACAGCCGGATACTCGGCCGCCGTAGTGTCGATCTGCTTGACGACAGGGACTATCCCGGATTTTATCCTTCTCTTTCTCACTGACATCTCGCTGACACCTGTCAGGGTGGCGATCTGTCTGTCGGAGAACCCCTTCTGCTTGGCCTCGAGCAGGAGCTGTTTCGGCAGGGTCTTCTTCGTTCCCGTGCTCTTCTTCATGGCCGCCGCAGTGTCCACGACGCTCTTCATCCTGTGAAGGAACCACGGGTCGACCCCCGTCAGCGAGGAGATCCTCTCCACCGTGTACCCCTGGTCCAGGGCCTCCGATATCGCGAACAGCCGCTTGTCGGTCGGCCGGGTCATCTCGGCCTCCAGGTCATCGAACTCGATATCGTTGCCCACCAGGCCATCCATGCCGGTCTCCAGCATCCTTATGGCCTTTTGTATCACTTCCTCGAAACTTCTCCCTATCGCCATCACCTCACCGACCGATTTCATCTCCGAGCCGAGGACCGGATCGACCATGCTGAACTTCTGCAGATCCCAGCGGGGGAATTTCAGCACGATGTAGTCGAGCGCCGGCTCGAAGCAGGCCGATGTGCCGCCCGTCACGGAATTCTTCAGTTCGGTCAGGGTCCGCCCCACAGACAGCTTGGCCGCTATGAACGCGAGCGGATAACCGGTCGCCTTGGATGCCAGCGCCGAACTCCTGCTGAGCCGCGCGTTGACTTCTATGATCCGGTAGTCCCCGCTCTCCGGATCGAGAGCGAACTGGATATTGCATTCGCCTACGATACCGAGCTTTCTTATCACTTCGACAGAGATCGAGCGCAGCATGTAATGCTCAGCCGCCGTAAGCGTCTGGACCGGCGCGACGACGACGCTCTCGCCGGTATGTATCCCCATCGGATCGATATTCTCCATCGAACATATGACGATGCAGTTATCCTCATGGTCGCGGACTACTTCGTATTCGAGTTCCTTCCATCCGAGAAGGCATTCCTCTACCAGGACCTGTCCGGTATGAGAAAACGCCTTGGTCACCAGGTTAACGAGTTCTTTTTTGTTACGGACGATCCCCGACCCAAGCCCGCCCAGCGCGTATGCGATCCTGCACATCACCGGGTATCCGATCTCATCGGCGGCATGAACCGCCTTGTCAACTGTCGACACCGCCTTGCTGACCGGCGTCTTCATCCCGATACCATCGAGTACCTTTACGAAACGTTCCCTGTCCTCGGTATCGAGTATCGCTTCGACCTGCGTGCCGAGTACCTCGACGCCGAATCTCTTCAGATCGCCGCTTCTGTGAAGCTCGACACCGGTATTCAGCGCCGTCTGGCCTCCGAACCCGAGCAGGATCCCGTCGGGCCTCTCCTTCTCGATGATCCCTCGCACAAAATCGGGAGTCACCGGAAGGAAATAGACCTTGTCGGCCAGATGCTCCGAGGTCTGGACCGTCGCGATATTCGGATTGACGACTATCGTCTCGATCCCTTCCTCCTTGAGCGCCTTCATCGCCTGGCTCCCCGAATAGTCGAATTCGCCCGCCTGTCCGATCTTTATCGCGCCCGACCCGAGCACCAGCACTTTTTCCGGTCTTTTCTTCATCCTATCGCCCTCACAAACATGTCGAATATGAATTCGGAATCATCTGGGCCCGGAGAGGCTTCCGGATGGAATTGAGCGCCGAAGAACGGCTTCGATATATGTATGATCCCCTCGTTCGTCCCGTCGTTGCTGTTGTAGAACCATTCGCGCCAGTCGTTCGGCAATGTCTTCGAATCGACAGCGTAGCCGTGATTCTGCGAAGTTATATAGCAGCGCTTCGTGCCGGACTCGACGCATGGCTGGTTCTGCGACCTGTGGCCATACCTCAGTTTATATGTCTCAGCGCCGCTCGCCAGCGCCATTATCTGGGAGCCGAGACAGATCCCGAGTATCGGCCGCCCTGCCTCCAATGCTTTACTCGCGTGCTCGATCGTCGCGCCGCAGCTCTTCGGATCGCCGGGACCGTTGGACAGCACTATTCCTGCCGCTTCCACTTCGTTGAAGTCGTAGTCCCAGGGCACCCTTACGACCGTGATGTCCCTGTCAAGAAAGGCCCTGATGATATTGTTCTTCACGCCGCAATCGACCAGGACGATCCTCCGTTCCCCTCTCTCATAGATCACAGGTTCTGCCGTACTTACCTCAGCGGCAAGGTTCCTGGTATTCGGGTCACAGAAATCGATATCGCGTCTGCCCGATACGATCTTCCCCTTCATCGTACCCGATTCACGCAGCTTCCTCGTCAGGGCGCGGGTATCCACTCCTGCAAGACCGGGCACACCCTCCCTCTCCATCCACTCTGACAGCGACTCCGCCGAGTTCCAGTGCGAATGCTCGTCGACATATTGAGAAACGATGAGCGCCGACACCTGTATACGATCGGACTCAAAAAAAACGGAGAGACCATTTTCTCTCCGTTCAGCGGGGACTCCATAATTTCCAATCAATGGATATGTGAGGGTAAGTAATTGCCCCCTGTATGAGGGATCTGTGAGAGTCTCAGGGTATCCTGTCATCCCGGTGTTGAATACCACCTCGCCCGCCGCGCAGGCGAACGCGCCGAACGATACTCCTTCGAATACCGATCCATCTTCGAGGATCAGCTTCGATTTCCTTCTTTTTTCTGTCAAATCGGTCCCCTTTTCGAAGATACCTCCAGACAAATCTTTGCGAAGGTAGCAAAAAAGAAAAGCGAACATAACACGAAAATTATTTTTTATTCCAGGAAGGATGATCTGGCAGTGACCCGATACTGACTTCCGTTACCCGGCCTTTTTCGGCTCCATTATTATAATCCGCCGTTGCCGGCAGCTCGAACACCAGCCGAGAGTCCACGATGAAGCCAGATCAGAGATCCTGTTGGCACCCAGTTCCGCGGCATCACTGACCTTGCCGCATTTTTTGCAACGTAGTTGCCACTTGTCAGCAATAAGCAGTTCGTCTTTTACATTTTCAGATAAATCCATTTTCGCATCACCCCGACCGATAGTACGACATTGACGTTTTGATTTCAAGGAACTCTTGCAAATGAATTGCAAATGAATCAAAAAGATGTCTCGTGGTACGACCGACTGATTGACAACCCGCCTTTCTTTCCATATTCTTATCCATCTCTAAAGGCCACCATCGGCCTGAAGAGACTGACTGCCTGAAACCATTACTATCTCTTTCGCCAGGGCTGGACGGAATTTGGACGACAACTCATTGATGCTGAGAATCGTAAAAGGCGACAGGCACGCCTTTAGAATACTGGTCGATCGCTACCAGGGGCCGATGTACAACTTCTTCCTGAGGTCGGGATGCATCCCTGAAGACGCGGAAGACCTCACCCAGCAACTTTTCATCAAACTGTTCAGCGCCTCATACAAGACTCGAGACAACGCGACTTTCAGGACATTTATCTACAGGATGGCTACGAACCTCCTGATCGACCACACCCGCAGGCGCGGGTCTGACAGGCTCGTATTCGATAGCGATCTTTCCGGCGGCCTGCAGGATCAGATATCTTCCGGCGAAAGTCTTCCGGACCGGGATATGGAAGCGACGCAGCTACAGGAAAGATACATGCGGGCACTCGATGCCCTCCCGCGGGAGTGGAAGATCGTCATGGAGCTGAGGGTGACCGGGGAACTCAATTACAGGGAAATCGCCGAGAGTACGGGTCTCAGTGTCCCGGCGGTCGAATCGATCCTTTTCAGGGCCAGGGAAAGACTCGGCAGGGAATTAAAAGAATTCAGGAAGGACTCATAATCGGTCGAAACGAATAAAATCGAGATTATTTGACTTTTTTCGCAAGTTTTTCTGATTCGGTACGTTTGACATGAATAGCAGGAGGAAATAATGGATTGCATGGAGTATCGTAAATCAGCATCGAGAGTACTCGACGGAGAGGCGGACGCCGCGGAGGAAAGGGAGCTTATGCTCCACCTCGAAGGATGCGGAAGCTGCCGGCTTTTCCACGAGTCACTCCAGGCTGTCTCCGCCATGCATCGTGAACTTGTCGAGACCACACCACCACCTGGCATCCTGGACGCCGTTCTCGCTACGACCAGGCGCCCGGAACGCATTTCAGGCTGGTGGAAGATCGGGATCTCGGCTGCCGCAGCCGTTGTCATACTGCTTGGCGTCAGGATCGGGGATTATATATCGTCGAGTTACGGTGATGCCTCCAGTCCGGACCAGGCCGAAGTATTCGAGATGGATTATCTCGAAGCCTTCCCGCCCGGCTCGCTGGGAGAACGGCTGATGGTCACGATGGAAGGAGATGTCGATGTCTAGCTGGAAGCTGAAAGCGGCACTGATCATCTCCCTCTCGTTCAACGTGGCGGTGCTGAGCACTATCGCCGTGCTTTGGAGGCACCATTCAGCCAGTGGCAAAACGGCTGAGACCCGCCACTGCAATCCCGAAGAGACCTGCAGGATCAGAAGTCAATACCTCGCACGGGGAATTGGCCTCTGCGACAGCAAGACGGTGCATGTAGAACTTGAGATGCTCAAGTCATACACCTTCGAGGAGGAGGTCAGGAAAAATATCGACCGGGAAAGGAACGGATTGCTGATGCTCTTTCATGAAGCCAGCCCGGACACGCTGGAGATCATGAAAAGAGTCGAGCGCATTTCGGCCCTCCAGGGCGATCTTGAGAAGGCGATCGTCAGGAAACTGATCAGATCGCATTCGATTCTTGATTCTGAAGAAAGACAGAGATTCATGGTATTCATCGGATGTGATCCCAGCCATGGTTGCGCTCCACCGGGGCACAAGAAAAAGCTGGTCGACACGCTCGATACACAGGGAAAGGAAAACAAATGAAAAAGGGTCTATTAGTCATCACCGCGCTTCTTATCGCAGTAGTTCTCCCCATGTCACTCGCGGCACAGGAAAAAGAGATAGAGGTAAAGGTGGAAGTCGAGGGACACGGATACGGACATGGCCACGGAGAATCGATACATGCCAAGTGTGATATTGCTCCGGAAATCGCTCTGAAGATCCAGAAACTCGCTCTGGAACTCAAAATAAAAAATCTCGAGCTCGAGAAGAAACAGACCGAGATCCACAAGGAGATCTACAGTGCGTACCTCGAGGAAAAACCTGACGGCAAAAAGATCAAAAAACTGACGAAGGCAATGCTCGCCGTCAAGGCCGACCTTATGGAGAACCAGCACGAACATTTCATGGCTGTCAGAAAACTGGTCCCCGCCGAAAATTTCAAGATGTTCATGACCCGTCACGGTCACGGCGCTAAAATGGGAGCCGGCATGCACGGTAAAATGGGAACCGGCCATCAGGGCAGAATGGGTCACGGCAACATGAGTGGCTGTACGCACGGACAGGGAATGCACGGCAACATGAGTGGCTGTACACACGGACAGGGAATGCGCGGCAACATGAGTGGCTGCACACACGGACAGGGAATGCGCGGGTACAAGAGCGGCGGCAGCCATCACAGAGGCGCCGGCCATGGAGACCGGATCATCAAGATCAGGCGCGAAATCGAGAAATGCGATCATACCGGCATAGAATGCGAAGTAACGTGCAAGGAGATCAAGGTCATAAAGAAAGTAATAAAGGAAGAGGGATAAGCTGATTTCTCTTTGAGCGGGAGGCGCCTGGCGCCTTCCGCTTTTTTTATTCCCAAAAAAGGGGCGGGGCCTTTTCAGGTCCCGCCCTTCATCAGAAGCGGATTTTCGACCACGCGTCAGTCAGCGTGGAAGACTTCTGTTTACTTCTTGTTCAGACTCTTGATCGAACCCCAGCTCGCTGATTCTTCAGCAGCCTTCATAAAGGTAGGTTTGACAGCGCCGAACGCTGGCATTTCTTCCTCTTCCTCTTCTTCCTCACATTCGATCTCGTTATACTCTTCCAGGTCGTCCTTGATCGCCTCGGCTTCGTCCTTGGCCTCTCCTAAAGGATAGCTTCCCAGAGGATGCATTACGAAGTAGGCATCCGCATCGTCGATCGCACCCTGGATGTAGTCGGGCCCGTCAACGAGGACGTTCAGCATGGCAGCCACCGTATGGTGGAACAAGATGACCGTGATGTCACCCTCGGTCGGCCAGTCGAAGATCTCCATCAGTTCATGCATCGTGTAGAAAACGCCGCCGATGGTGAGACCACTCACAGGCCATGCTTCCGGATGGTTCTTCCAGTAACCCGGAGTGTAGGTGCATCCACCCTCTTCTTCGCAATCGCAGGTGAAGCTTGTCTCGAAATACCTGTTGCCCCAGCCCTGGTTACTCTCGAAGTGGAAGTGGATGTTCACATCATAATCTCCACAAAGTTCCATGCCCCATTCGCCACCGAAATCGAAGACAGGGTTCCCGACATCGAGCGCCGCGGCGTCACTGGTCGAAAAGACGGGCACTCCGTGCTGGCTCAGTTCGACGGTATAATCGACATTTACATACCTTGTGTTGGCGTCTACGCCCATAAGACCGACAATCGACCAGCCGTAACAATCGGCCGTGTAAACCAGATTGTCAGGATGCGTCGCGTTCGCATTGACGGTGAAAAGGGCCAGAGCCAGAAGGATAGACAGCGATACAACTACTCTCTTCATTTTACCATTCCTTTCAAAGAATTTTATGTTCGCTGATTTAAACTTAGCACGCCTTAGATACGTAATTGTACCACAACTGGAACGAGTATTTCAACAGGCAAAACAGGATTTCGGGATATTTTGTTGTATATCAAGCAGATACCATGCAAAATTAATTGTAATCTTTTCTGGTAGCCTCATCGCACATCGTATCCCGAAGCACTTCTTCCCATCTCTCACCTTTCCACGTTCCCAGCTCTGAATGTGTCGTCAGGTATTTCTCGGGGATCGGGTGTGTCCCGTAGACCACATCCAGGCCATACTTCGCTTCGATGAATCCCTTGAAATACTTCACACTTGGGCATGGGGGATAGCCTACGATCAGGCCCGTTGCCAGATGAATGACCTCGGCTCCATTATTCTTCATCTCTTCGACCGCGTATTCCACATTGCCTCCCGGGCAACCGTCGCAGCTCGTATACCCTACCAGCTCGACCTCCACATCCTTATACCTGGCGAATGCCCCTTTCCGCTCCCTCATCGACCTCAGGCACTTACCTCCCGCGCAGGTACTGTAACGGTCGCAGATGATTATTCCGATCTTTTTAGATTCCACGCTCATTTCACGCCTCCCGGTTTTTGTCTGCTTCCCATGCGCGCTCGCTCACTTTCCAAGCATCACGCTCACTTTCCAAGCATCACGCTCATTTTCCAAGCATATTCTCAGGCATTTTCACAGCCACGACCTTCCCGATCACGCAGACTTTCCCATCTGCTGAAAGGGTCTCGGTAACGACTACTTTCTTGTCCGTGATCTCCTCCACCCTGCCGCGTATCTCAAGAGTGACCCCCATCGGAGTCGGCCGCAGATAGTCGACCTTAAGCGATGCGGTCACATATCGAAGCGAAGGTTCCGACGACATCTCCCGGCCCTCCCGGCGGTAGGCCGCCGCGGCGGCCGTGCCTGTACCATGGCAGTCTATCAGCGAAGCGATCAGCCCGCCATATACATAACCCGGGATAGCGGTGTGCTCGGGCCTCGGATCGAAGAAGGCTACAGTCTCATCCCCGTCCCAGCGGCTCTTGAGCTGCAACCCGTCCTCGTTCAAAGAACCGCAGCCGTAACAATGGCTGACATCGTCCGGATAGTAATCCTGAAATGCTTTGTCTTCCAATTATCGTCTCCCTTGTTCTTTCAAACCGTAAAGAGTGGGATTGTACCTGAATTTCACATGATTTTCACTTGAAAAATCCCCACCCCGTTCCCTTCACTGTTGTCAACCCGGCCCCGTTCCTGTAAGATGGACCGGTTCAAGGCAAGAGTATCGGCACCAGGTGGCGGACTTGGGTCTGCCCCGAAATCATGCTACGGAAGGAAAAAAATGTCAGACAGAATGATTAAACAGTTCATGGAAATGGTCCGCATAGACAGCGAATCGGGTAATGAAGCAGCTATGATAGACTACCTCCAGAAAGAATTCACAGCAATGGGCGGCGAAGCGATCAAGGACAGCTACGGAAACCTCGTGGCGAAGTTCCCCGAAAAAGGCTGCTCCGGCAAGGCTCCTATCCTGCTCTCCTGCCACGCGGACACCGTGCTGCCGGGACAGGGGATCGAACCGGTCCTCGCTGACGGCATCATCCGGTCAGCCGGTGACACGATACTGGGCGCGGACGACAAGGCCGGCATCGCGGAGATGCTCGAGGCTCTGAGGACAGCGGAAGTCTATCCCCCCATCGAGATCGCCATAAGCCGCCAGGAAGAGGTCGGCCTTCTCGGCGTGAAAAACATGGACTACAGCCTGATAACGGCAAAGATCGGATTCCTGCTGGATAACGACACACTCGACACGATCGTCATCGGTGGCCCCTCCTACTTCGCCATCGACGTCGAGATCAAGGGAAAGGCAGCACACGCGGGGATGGAGCCTGAAAAGGGTATCAACGCGATCCAGGCGGCGGCCAGGGCGATATCGGCGCTGAAACTCGGCCGGCTCGATGAAGAGACCACAGCCAACGTAGGAGTGATAAAGGGCGGAATGATCCGGAACGGCGTACCCGACGCTGTGAGCTTCCTCGCCGAATGCAGAAGTCTGAACCATGAAAAGGGACAGGCGCTCGCCGACGAGATGATCGGGATCATGCGCAAAGAAATCGAAGATTATGGAGCCTCGGTAGAGATCAAGGTCGATAACCTCTGTAAGGCAGTGGATATTCCCGCCGATTCACACAGTGTCGAGATCTCGAAAAAGGCGCTCAAGACTGTCGGTATCGACGCTGAGACGACATTCATCACCGGATTCACCGATGCTTCGATCTATAACAACAAGGGGATCGAAGTGGCCGTAGTCGGGATCGGCGCTCAGATGGAGCATTCCACCGAGGAACACATCCATGTCGCCGACATGGAAAAGGCGCTCGGGATGATCATCGAGATAATGCGACTCTGCGCCGAGTGACGGTATACCTTCGGACTGGCGCTACTCTTCGGGAAGGCAAGGGAGGAACAGGAATGATAAATGATCGTGCCGCAAGAATCGTTTTTGCCCTCTTTCTCGCCGCAGTGATGCTGCCGACTGCCGCTCTCGCGCTCGATACTGATGCCTCGGGACCGGCAGAAGGATCGCGATCGACATATACCTGGGTAGGATGTGGAATCGGCGCCAGCAGTATGGGGAGTCCGGGTGGGCATTTCAATATCTCTCGCACCAGCGGTATCCTCTTCTTTGGCTTCAGGACGACGGCAAGCAGCGGCGGTAAATATATGGTCGTGGACCGTGACAATGACTATGACACCATGGGAGACTTGGCCCTGCTTGTGGGGTTGACCCGTCGTTGTGGACGATTCATCATGTCGGCCTCGACCGGCGTCGCGGGCGTCGGGGGAACATTCCACGAGAAGGACCCGGCAAACAGCGACATCCTTATCAAGAGGGACTACCAAATGGTGTTCGGCCTGCCGTTCGAAGCACAGCTCATCTGGAGATTAGGGGATAACGTGGGACTGGGGCTGTACGGCTACGCGAATGTGAACAGCAACCGCAACCATGGGGGGCTCTGCATTTCTCTTGTTTTTGGAAAAATCTAACTGAAGAAATATTCTGACTGCCACTTTACAAACGATAGTTCCTGTAGTAGAATATGGGTACAAGGGTAACCGATCTGTAATCTCTACTGAGGCGTGTTTCTGTATGTTGGATCGTCACGTGTGGGCATGCTGCGACGGAGGTGGTGGCCAGCGGACTATAGTTAATATCTTCACTGAAAATCTGATCATGATTATGAAATCTCCAAAAAAGGAGAACGGAGATGAAGTGTCTTCATGTCAGGGCATGGCTGCTGGTCGTTTGCCTCGCCATGCTGATTCCCGCGTCCGGTGTCGCGCAACCCCTTTCATACATCGGCCTGTACGCTGACCCGTATCACTACGATGGTGATGTAGTCATATGGGAGCCGTATGCGGGTTGGACCACATGGGTATGGGTGATGCCCGGCAACGATGGAATGATGTGTGCCGAGTTTATGATTCAAAACCCGCCCTATGTCCTGAACATTGGAACGACCCCGAATCCAGCACATTCGGTTACTCTTGGCGATCCTTTCACCGGTATCAGCATCTGTTTCCCCGAATGCCAGTATGACTGGACATGGCTGTATCAGCTTTCGGCCCTGCCGGTGGAGGTCGGCCCCTATGATTATGTCTATGTGTTGCCTCATCCTGACACAGACGCCGTACAGATAGCCACATGCGAGGCCGGTTATCCGATCCAGCCGGTTACTTATTGCTTGCATCTTGGCATCAACCAATACAGCGGTGGCTGAATGTCTGATCATTATCCCCCCTGGTTCAGGTGGGTAGAGCCGGTATCGGAACACACAGTCGAAGCCTTCTGGTGCGAAAGACTCAATCCTGTAACGGGCGGCGACAAATCACTCTACAGAGCTTACGTGGCCGATGATATCACCCAGACCCTTACGATAAATACCATAACGCTGGATAGCGACAACTTCCAGATCACCGTGACTTTCGCCGAATCGATCGAATACGCAGTCAGGTACTTTCTCGAAGCAACCGGCGTGACCGATGAATTCGGCAATGCCGTCGATATGCATAAAAAAGAATTCGGGAACGGCCCCGACCTTCTCTTTACAAATCTGCGGATCACACCCAGGGATGTCGAGGACGGAAGCAGCCCTGTCGAGATAATCTACGATGTCGGCAACGAGGGAAACTACGACGCCACACCGTTTACCGTGTCGCTATGGATGCAGACAGTCGATGGAGAGATCCTGGAAGATCATTTTCTGGCGAATGTCCAGCATCCGGCTCTGAGTGCCGGTGAAGAACTGCATCACGAGACGATGATCCTGCTTCCACAGGCGGCACTGCAGAACAACCGGATAATCGCCCGCATCGACGATGAAGGCAACGTCGCGGAACGAAACGAAGTCAACAACGAAAAAGAGATCCCGTTTACCACCCTCATACCAAGGATCATCTCGATCCTCGATACGCCCGGGGATGGGGGCGGCTGGGTGAATATCACATTCAATCGATCTCTGTACGACAATTCGTCGACCACCTGCCCGATTCCCGAATACGAGATCTACCGGAAAAATCCGTTCGCTCCACAGTCCGCGGTATCAGATTATATTCTCGCCACGGAGAGACTTTCCAGAATGGCGGAGATCCAGAGTTCTGTCGCGCCCAACTCGGGAATCGTGTCGGCATCAGCGACATATTTTCTCGATGACTGGACATTGGTGGAAACGGTCCCCGCCACGTTTCAGAATGAGTACTCTTCCACGGTCCCGACATCAGGGATATTGTCCGGTGGCAATGTATGGAGCACTTATTTCATCCGCGCGAAAGACCCGTGTACCAGTGATCTGTACTACTACTCCTGCCCGGATTCAGGCTTTTCCTACGACAATGCTGTCGGACCGGCTTACGACCTCGATTGTTTCCTTGCCTCTATCGAGGGCAAAAGCGTCAAGCTCATCTGGCAATTTTCAAAGATGGAAGGCGAAGGAAAATTTGTCGTAACACGCTCATCCGAGGGCAGCGATTTCATCAAAGTCGATGTTGAGATAGTCGAGACCAGCGAGAGAGCGTACTGCTTCTTCGACTCCGGCGTGGAACCTGGAAAAGATTATTCATATCGCGTGAGACTCGTCACGGAAACCGGTTCGTACCTGCTGTTCGAAACGGAGCCGATCAGGACTCCCGCGATCAAACTGACACTTTACCAGAATTGCCCCAACCCGTTCAATCCGTCGACCGAGGTCAGATACTACCTGCCCACGGCGGGCAAGGTGACACTCGATATCTTCGATGTAGCCGGGCGCCGTATCAAGACGCTGGTCAATGGCACTCAGCCAGCTGGCAAGTACAGCGTCGACTGGACCGGCCGGGATAACAACGGCTCGCGCGTTGCTTCCGGAGTCTACTTCTACAGACTTAGGACGGGCAAGGAGATGCTTACAAGAAAAATGGTGTTGATGCGTTAGTACGTATCTTTTTAAAGTAATCGAAGTGTTTTAATATCCCGGCTGCCGAGTGGTGAAAATATCTGGCAGCCGGGTTTTCCAGTGAATCCCTTCTATCCCAGACCGAGCTGCTCGAGCTTAGCCCTGGTCGGAACCCCGTCTTCGTCCCATCCCCTTCGTTTGTAGTATTTCTGTAGAAGATCGCCGAAAAATTCCCTGGTCATGACCTGACCCTTGAGCAGGCCCGCGGTCATCTCTTCCTCAAAGAAACGCCCGGGAAGAGTGTCATCCTTTCCGGTCCTGCCGTTTCTGAGGTTGTAGAGCCTAGCCAGATTATGGATACGTTCCCCGGTCTTCATCAGACTTTCGGGTGTATACTCGATGCCCGTGGCGCTGGCCAGAAGAGGAGCCAGCCTGTCGAGTCCATAGGGAAGAAAATCACATACGACGAGCGAGTTGCGGATATTGACATCGTCCTGGCCCACCGTGACGTAGTCGGGAAGCAACTCTATCGTCAGTTCACCGTTCATCTCGGCGGAAGCCGTCCAGAGCCTCGTGTGGCTGGCAAAATCTGCTGTCGCCAGAGCCAGGCCCATCGACATGCAGCCCTTTATGTTCACTCCGGACAACTCCATCCCGAAGGTGTTTATGGCGAAATATTCTGACCCCTGCCCGATCTCCCTGCTGGCCAGCCTGGTCCCATTGGCAAATGTGTCGCCGATGCCTTCCCTGCGCGCTATCCTCTTGAGAAGCTCCTGTTGGGCATTTATGTTGCCGAACTTCAATTCAAGCCCACCGGTATCTTTTAAAAGACCCTTCTCGTAACACTCCATCGCGAACGAGCAGGTCACGCCAGCCGATATCGTATCCAGCCCGAGATCATCGCAGATCAGGTTCGACATCGCGATCGCCCTGGCATCGCTTATCTCACATCCCGACCCAAGGAAAGCGGTCGTCTCATACTCCGGCCCTTCCATCTCATGACCATCCCACTTCGCCATCTTCGAACATCGGATCACGCAATTGAAACATCCGACACTCTTCCAGTTCAATTCGGCTTTCATCTTTTCGGAAGATATATTCTCATAATCGTCGTAGAGACATTCCTGGAAATTGCGGGTAGGCAGAAAATGGCCATCCTCCTGCCCCATCCTTACCCACATCATCGTTCCCAGATCATATCGCTTTTTCGCGTTCGGATGGTTCATCACATCTTCGGTAAGTTTCTTTGCCAGCGACCTGAATCCCTCATCATCAGCGTAGGTGATCTTCCTGTCTCCGCTCACAACGACTGCTTTCAAGTTCTTCGATCCCATCACCGCGCCAGCTCCCCCGCGCCCAAAATGCCGATACATGTCGCAACCGATGCACGCGAACAGGACTTTGTTCTCACCTGCTGGCCCGATCGAGGCAATTTTGCTTCCGGGATGCTTTTCTTTGAGAGTCTTTTCCGTTTCGAAAATACCCTTTCCCCAGAGACCCTTAGCATCCAGTATCTCGCATCCCCCGGGGGTGATATTCAAATATACGGGACCGTCCGCTTTTCCCTTGATCATCACGTAGTCATACCCGGCTCTCTTGAGCATCGGCCCGAAATGACCTCCCACGTGACTGTCGAGGAATCCGTTAGTGAGGGGCGATTTTGTCACCAGCGTCGAACGCGCCGATGTCTGCACAAGTGTACCGGTAAAAGGCCCGGTCACGAATATCAGAGGATTGTCAGGAGACAGGGAATCGACCTCAGGAGCAAGGTCGGAAAGCAATTTTAATCCCAACCCCTTTCCTCCTACATAAGTCTCCACTATTTTTGAATCAAGATTGCCTTCGGTGGACTCACTTGTTCCAAGATCTATGGAAAGGCACCTGTCCATATAAGCGCCATTCATATTGGTCTCCTGTTTGAGATAAAGAATTAACTATCCTGCTGCCATTTCGTTCGAAGGACACTCTATAAAACATTTCGATGATTGTATAGCCCGAAATTCGCGCCATGGTGTCTCTCATTCAATTGGTCCACCCCCAGATCGCATTATATTCAATTCATTTGCATTTGAAGACATCTCCCTGATACTGTACTATTCCTCGAACGATCGAACGGAAAGAGAGAATTGATAATGAAAGCCGTTTCATTACAGTCCGGCAGCAATGGCAACTGCATATATGTAGAAACTGATGACGTCCGGATCCTGTTCGATGCCGGCATCAGCGGCATCCAGGCCGAGAACCGCCTCAAGACTATCGGGCGGGATATCCGCGACGTCGATTGCGTGATCATTTCGCACGACCATTCGGACCATACACGGTGCGCCGGGATATTCAGCAGAAAATACGATCTCGATGTGAGAATGACGCCGAAGACATATTCAACGGTCAATTCAAGAGGGCTCTGCGGACGTTTCCAGAATATATCCCACTTCAATGCGGGAGAGGTGATTCGCTTTAACAACACTGTCATCGAGACGGTCCCCACCCCTCACGACGGCGTCGATGGTGTGGTCTTTGTCGTGGATGACTCGCGCAGGAGACTCGGAGTGCTGACCGATCTCGGTCATGTATTCGATGGCTTGCCGGAATTGCTGATGAGCCTGGACGGAGTCTACCTGGAAAGCAACTACGACGTCTCCATGCTGGAGAACGGTCCATACCCCGCGTTCCTGAAAAAACGGATAACAGGCGATGGCGGACATATCTCGAACATCGAAGCGGCGGACCTGCTCTCGCCCGCCTTCGGTCGAAAGCTGAAATGGGCATCTCTGGCACATCTATCCGAGCAGAACAACGATCCTGAGACAGCGCTCGATACCCACAGGAATATCCTTGGCAACAATGTCGAATTGAGCGTGGCCAGCCGTTACAGAGTCTCTTCTATTTTGTCGCTGTGACCCTATTCCCCCT